>NZ_JBIWIO010000014.1:0-207457 GCF_044764665.1 Streptomyces sp. NPDC093795 | reverse complement strand
GCCCCCCGGGCCCCCCCCCCCCCGCCACCCCCCCCCGTGCGCCCTCCGCCGGGGGGGGGGGGGGCCCCGCCGGGGGGGGAACCCCCCCCAAATGGGGGGGGGGGGGCCCCCCCCCCGCGCCCCCCCACCAGTCTACGTGCCGGTGGGGGTGCGAGACGCCTCGGCGGCACGAGGAGCCTCTCGCCCTCAGCTGCGAGACGCCTCTGGCCGTACGAGGAACCTCTCGCCCCTCGCCTGCGAGACGCCTCTGGCCGTACAAGGAGCCTCTCGCCCCTCGCCTGCGAGACGCCCTCGGCCGTACAAGGAGCCTCTCGGCCCTCAGCCCTTGCCCGAGTTCTCCTTGTGGCCCTTCTCCACCGGGCCTCGGCGCACCGCGCCCGGCGCGTTCCACTCCTGGTTCTTCCTGGCCCGCTTCTTCGCGACCTCGGAGGAGCGGAGCTGGTAGGGGACGGAGGTCACCATGACGCCCGGGGTGAAGAGCAGCCGGCCCTTGAGCCGCAGGGCGCTCTGGTTGTGCAGCAGGTGCTCGTACCAGTGGCCGACGACGTACTCGGGGATGTAGACGGAGACGGCGTCGCGCGGGCTCTCGCGGCGGATGTTCTTCACGTACTCGACGACCGGCCGGGTGATCTCGCGGTAGGGCGAGTCGAGGATCTTCAGCGGGACGTTGATGCCGCGGCGGGTCCACTCCTCCTTGAGCGCCTTGGTCTCGGCCGGGTCGACGCTGACCGTGAGCGCCTCCAGCTCGTGGGCGTGGAGCAGCTTGGCGTACGCGAGGGCGCGCAGGGTCGGCTTGTGGAGCCGGGACACCAGGACGACGGAGCGGACCCGGGACGGGCGTACGTACTCGTCGGGTCGTTCCTCGGCGGCGGCGATCTCCGCGGCGACCGAGTCGTAGTGCTTACGGATCGCGGACATCGTCCCGTAGAAGATCACCATGCCGAGCAGGGCGACCCAGGCGCCGTGGGTGAACTTGGTGGCGAGGACGACGACGAGCACGAGGCCGGTGAAGAAGGCGCCGAAGGCGTTGATCGCGCGGGAGCGGATCATGTGGCGGCGCTTGGCCGGGTCGCGCTCCGTCTTCAGGTGTCGGTTCCAGTGCCGGACCATGCCGGTCTGGCTGAGGGTGAAGGAGACGAAGACGCCGACGATGTACAGCTGGATCAGCTTGGTCGAGTCGGCTCCGTAGACCCAGACGAGGAGCGCGGCGGCGCCGGCGAGGAGCACGATGCCGTTGGAGAAGGTGAGGCGGTCGCCGCGGGTGTGCAGCTGGCGCGGCAGGTACCGGTCCTGGGCGAGGATCGAGCCGAGGAGCGGGAAGCCGTTGTACGCGGTGTTGGCGGCCAGGAACAGGACGAGCGCGGTGGCGGCGGCGAGGACGACGAACAAGAACGTTCCGTCGCCGAAGACGGCGGCCGCGACCTGGGAGATGACCGGGTCCTGGACGTAGCCCTCGCCGACCGGCTTGCCGTCGAGGAGCAGGTCGTGGGCGGGCTTCTCGGCCATCCGGACGTCGGTGACCATGGCCAGGAAGATGATGCCGCAGAACATGGTGACGGCGAGGCCGCCCATGAGGGCGAGCGTGGTGGCGGCGTTCTTCGACTTCGGCTTGCGGAAGGCGGGGACGCCGTTGGAGATGGCCTCGACGCCGGTGAGGGCGGCGCAGCCGGAGGAGAAGGCGCGCAGGAGGAGGAAGACAAGGGCGAATCCGGCCAGCCCCTGGTGCTCCGGCTTGATCTCGAAGTCGGCGGTGGGGGCCTTCATGGTCTCGTCGAGGACGATCCCCTTGTACGCGCCCCAGGCGATCATGAGGAAGACGCCGGCGACGAAGACGTAGGTCGGGATCGCGAAGAGGGAGCCCGACTCCTTCACCCCGCGCAGGTTCATCACCGTCAGCAGCACGATGACGCCGACCGCGCAGGCCACCTTGTGCTCGACGACGAAGGGGATCGCCGAGCCGAGGTTCTCGATGCCCGAGGAGATCGACACGGCCACGGTCAGGACGTAGTCGACGAGCAGGGCGCTCGCGACGGTGAGTCCCGCCTTCGGCCCGAGGTTGGTGTTGGCGACCTCGTAGTCGCCGCCGCCGCTCGGGTACGCGTGGACGTTCTGCCGGTAGGACGCGACCACCGTGAACATCAGGACGACGACCGCGAGGGCGATCCACGGGCTGAAGTGGTAGGCCGACAGACCGGCGACGGAGAGGACGAGCAGCACCTCGCCGGGTGCGTACGCCACCGAGGACAGCGGGTCGGAGGCGAAGACGGGAAGGGCGATCCGCTTCGAGAGGAGGGTCTCTCCGAGCTTGTCGCTGCGCAGGGCCCGCCCGATCAGGATCCGTTTGGGCACGTCGGTCAGTTTGGACACGGAGAGGATCGTAAGCGTTCGAAATCCGCCATGCTCACCGGCACCCCCGATCGGCACGGAATCTCCCTCAGTACCACCTCGGATGCGGTCCCCGCCAGTGTTGCCGCTTAAGCTCGGACCGGGCGACCCGGCAGGGTGTCGCCCGCCGCGGCCCGGGCGCATCGGGCGAGGAGTGTTGTGAGCAGGGTGTTTTCGCAGGTCAGCAGGGCGATCAGGAGTGCGGGGTAAGGGGACGTGCACATCGTCATCATGGGCTGCGGGCGAGTGGGAGCCGCTCTCGCGCAGACCCTCGAACAGCAGGGGCACACCGTCGCGGTCGTGGACCAGGACCCGACGGCCTTCCGTCGTCTGGGGTCGGGTTTCGGCGGTCGGCGCGTCACGGGCGTGGGCTTCGACCAGGACACGCTGCGCGAGGCCGGGATCGAGGACGCCGGTGCCTTCGCCGCGGTGAGCAGCGGCGACAACTCGAACATCATCGCGGCGCGGGTCGCGCGCGAGATGTTCGGCATCGAGAACGTGGCGGCGCGGATCTACGACCCGCGGCGCGCCGAGGTCTACCAGCGCCTCGGCATCCCGACGGTCGCCACGGTCCGCTGGACCGCCGACCAGATGCTGCGGCGCCTGCTGCCCTCGGGGGCGGAGCCGCTGTGGACGGACCCGAGCGGTGGGGTGCAGCTCGCCGAGGTGCACACCTCGCCGGCCTGGATCGGCCACAAGATCAGCCGGCTCCAGGACGAGACGGGGGTGCGCGTCGCGTTCCTGACCCGGCTCGGTGAGGCGATCATCCCCACGTCGCAGACGGTGCTCCAGGAAGGTGACCTGGTGCACGTGATGATGCGTACGGACGAGATCGCGAAGGTCGAGGAGGCCTTCGCCGAGGGTCCCGAGGAGGGCGGTCACTGATGCGTGTCGCTATTGCGGGCGCGGGTGCGGTGGGCCGTTCCATCGCGGGCGAGCTCCTGGAGAACGGGCACGAGGTACTCCTCGTCGACAAGGCGCCGACCGCCATCTCGGTGGAGCGGGTGCCGCAGGCGGAGTGGCTGCTCGCCGACGCCTGCGAGATCACCTCGCTCGACGAGGCGGCGCTCCAGCGCTGCAACGTGGTGATCGCGGCGACCGGCGACGACAAGGTGAACCTCGTCGTCTCGCTGCTCGCCAAGACCGAGTACGGCGTGCCGCGGGTCGTCGCCCGGGTGAACAACCCGAAGAACGAGTGGCTGTTCACCGAGGCCTGGGGCGTGGACGTCGCCGTCTCGACGCCGCGTCTGATGTCGGCCCTGGTCGAGGAGGCGGTGAGCGTCGGCGACCTGGTCCGGCTGCTCCGCTTCAGCCACGGCGACGCGAACCTGGTCGAGCTGACGCTGCCGCCGGAGTCGGCGGTCGCCGGCACCACGGTCGGGGATGTCGCCTGGCCGCAGGACACCTCGCTCGTGACGATCATCCGCGGTTCGCGGGTGCTCACGCCGAGCCCCGAGGAGACCCTGGAGGCGGGCGACGAGCTGCTGTTCGTGGCCGCGCAGGCCCGCGAGGAGCAGCTGGAGGACCTGCTCCAGGTCCGCCGCGAGGCCGATCCCGAGTCCTGAGCCCGCTCTTGACCGAGGGCCGGCGCCGCGGCGACCGCGCCCTGTGTACGTACGTGAGGGCCCGGACCTGTCCATCAGGTCCGGGCCCTCACGCGTGATGCCTCGGTCGTACGAGGCTCAGGCCTCCGGGGTGCTCGGCTGCGCGGCCGCGGCCGCCTCGCGCTCCTTCTCGGCGCGTTCCTTCTCGGCGCGCTCCTCGGCCTCCATCTCGGCGAAGACGTCGATCGGCGGCGGCGCCTTCGCGAGGAACATCCAGGTGAGGTAGACCGCGAGCAGGAACGGCGGGATCTTGAGCGCGACGAGGACCCAGCCGAACTTGGTCGTGTCGGCCCACCAGTACATCGGGAAGAGGATCGCGCACTTGCCGAGCAGGATCAGGCCCCAGGCCCAGCTGGCCTTCGCGTACGCCTTCTTCCGGCCCGGGTTACGGGTGCGCCAGGAGAGGTTCTCCTTGAAGACCGGGCCCAGGATCAGGCCGATCAGCGGGACCCCGGCGATCGTCGTCACGATGTACGCCAGGGCGAGGCCCAGGGTGTACAGCATGCCCGGCAGGTAGAAGTCCTTGGCGTTGCCGGTCATCATCGCGAAGACCACGCCGAAGGCGACCCCGAAGACGCCGCTGAACGCGTGCTTGACGGTGTCCCGTCGGACCAGCCGGACGGCGACCAGGACCAGTGAGACCGCGAGCGCGGCGATCGCCGAGATGTGCAGGTCCTTGTTGATCGTGAAGATCGTGACGAACAGCAGGCCCGGCAGGACCGTCTCGACCATGCCCCGCAGGCCGCCGAAGGCCTCGAACAGCGCGGCCTCGGTGACCTCCTTCGCGGCCTGGGCGTCCTGGTCCGTGGTGGTGGTCGGCTTGTCGAGGGACGTCACCGGCTACTCCTGTCCGAGCGGTCGGAGCTCGTATTTGGGGTTGAAGAGGACCCGCCGGCCGTGGCTCATGGAGATCCGGCCGGAGGCGATCAGCTTGCGGCCCGGCTCGATGCCCACGATGGAGCGCCGGCCGAGCCACACGACGTCGAGCGGCGCGGTCCCGTCGAAGAGCTCGGCCTCCAGCGCGGGGACACCGGCCCGGGGGCGCAGCGTGACCGTGCGCAAGGTACCAGTCACCTTGACTATCTGGCGGTCGGAGCAGTCGCAGATACGCGTGCACCCCGATGCCTCGGCGTCCTCCTGGAGCTCCTCCGACTCCAGGTCCTCCACGGAGGAGGAGAGCCGGTCGAGCATCCGGCGGAACCTACCGGCCGGCTTCTCTGTACGCGGTGCAGCACTCATACAGAAAGCGTACCGGCCACCACCGCCACCGGGACCGGCCCGGGAGCTGTCACCGGTACCGGCTCCGGAGCACCCGCCCGATCAGCGTTCGAAGCGGTAACCCATGCCCGGTTCGGTGACGAAGTGGCGCGGGTGGGAGGGGTCGGTCTCCAGCTTGCGCCGCAGCTGCGCCATGTACACCCGCAGGTAGTTGGTCTCCGTGCCGTACGAGGGTCCCCAGACCTCCTGGAGCAGCTGTCTCTGGCTGACCAGTCGGCCGCTGTTGCGGACCAGGACTTCGAGGAGGTGCCATTCGGTGGGGGTGAGCCGGACGTCCCGGCCGTCGCGGTGGACCTTCTTCGCCGCCAGGTCGACGGTGAAGCCCTCGGTCTCGACGACCACGACCCCGTCCTCGGCGCCGCCGACCGGCTCGGCGCGGCGCACGGCCGCGCGCAGCCGGGCCAGCAGCTCGTCCATGCCGAAGGGCTTGGTGACGTAGTCGTCGGCGCCGGCGTCCAGCGCCTCGACCTTCTCGTCGGAGGTCTGCCGGGCCGAGAGGACGAGGATCGGCACCCGGGTCCAGCCGCGCAGGCCCTTGATGACCTCGACGCCGTCCATGTCGGGCAGGCCGAGGTCGAGGACGACGACGTCGGGGTGGCGTTCGGCGGCGAGGCGGAGGGCGGTGGCGCCGTCGGGCGCGGCGTCGACCTCGTACTTCCGCGCCTTGAGGTTGATCACCAGGGCGCGGACGATCTGCGGCTCGTCGTCGACCACGAGGACCCGGGTCATGGAGGGGGACCTTCCTTCTGCTGAGGGTGCTGCTCTACGGAGACGGTGAAACGGGATCGGGTGAACGGGATCGGGTGAACGAGGGGGCGGGCGTACGGGCGCGGCGGCCGAGGATCGGGCGCCTCCGAGCGGGCGCGGCGATCAGGGCTCAGGTCACCGCGTGCGCCGGGAGGTCGGCGGCCGGTGCCGGTGGCCCGCCCCGCGCGGCCCGGAGCGTGAGCACCATGGTGAGCCCGCCGCCGGGGGTGTCCTCGGCGCCGAGCGTGCCGCCCATGGCCTCGACGAAGCCGCGGGCCACCGCGAGGCCGAGGCCGACCCCGGCGCCGCGCGGGGCGTCGCCGAACCGCTGGAAGGGTTCGAAGATGCCGTCCTTGGCCTCGTCGGGCACGCCGGGGCCGCGGTCCACGACCCGGAGCTCGACGCGGTCCCCCAGGGTGCTGGCGGCGACGGCGACGGGCACGCCCTCGGGGCTGTACTTGACGGCGTTCTCCACGATGTTGGCGACGGCCCGCTCAAGGAGGCCCTTGTCGACCTCGACCATGGGCAGCGTCTCGGGGATGTCCAGCTCGGCGCTGCCGTCGGGCACGCCCCCGAGCGCCATGGGGACGACCTCGTCGAGGTCGACCGTACGGATCAGGGGGGTGACGGTGCCGGTCTGGAGGCGGGACATGTCGAGAAGGTTGCCGACCAGGTGGTCGAGGCGGTCGGCGCCGGCCTCGATGCCTTCCAGGAGCTCGGCGCTGTCCTGCTCGGACCATTCGACGTCGTCGGAGCGCAGGGAGGAGACGGAGGCCTTGATGCTCGCGAGCGGCGTCCGCAGGTCGTGGCTGACGGCGGCGAGCAGGGAGGTACGGATCTTGTTGCCCTCGGCCAGCTTCCGGGCCTCCTCCGCCTCGCCCACGAGCCGCTGTCGGTCGAGGACGACCGCGGCCTGGGCGGCGAAGGCGCCGAGGACGCGCCGGTCCTCCGCGGGCAGCACACGGCCGGACAGGGCGAGGGCGAGGCGGTCACCGACCGGCATGTCCACGTCCGCCTCCTCGGGCCGGGCCGCCGGGTGGGGCCCCACGCTCGCCGCCCGCGTCCACGGCTCGACCTCGTCCACCCGCTCCAGCAGGGCCACGGACTCCATGGAGAAGGTCTCGCGGACCCGTTCGAGCAGGGCGTCGAGGCTGGTCTCGCCGCGCAGCACGCTGCCGGCGAGATAGGAGAGCACCTCGGACTCGGCGCGCAGCCGGGCGGCCTGGTGGGTACGCCGTGCGGCGAGGTCCACCACGGAGGCGACCGCCATGGCGACGCCGAAGAAGACGGCGATGGCGACGATGTTCTTGGGGTCGGCGATGGTGAGCCGGTGGACGGGCGGGGTGAAGAACCAGTTGAGGAGGAGCGAGCCGGCAGCGGCCGAGGCGAGCGCCGGCAGGAACCCGCCGAGCAGGGCGGAGGCGACGGTCAGGGCGAGGAAGAGCAGCATGTCGTTGGCGAGACCGAGGTCGGCGTCGACATGGGTGAGGAGCAGCGCGAGGGCGGCGGGTCCCGCCACGCCGACCACCCAGCCGCCCAGGATCCGGGAGCGGCCGAGGCGGGCGCCTCGGGCGACGGGCAGGCCGCGCCCCTTGGCGACCTCGCCGTGGGTGACGATGTGGACGTCGAGGTCGGTCCCGGAGTCCCGGGCCACGGTCTGGCCGACGCCGGGGCCGAGCACGTACTGCCAGGTGCGGCGGCGGCTGGAGCCGAGGACGATCTGGGTGGCGTTGACCCCGCGGGCGAACTCCAGGAGCGCGGAGGGGATGTCGTCGCCGATGACATGGTGGAACGTTCCGCCGAGGTCTTCGACGAGGGTGCGCTGGACGGCCAGCTCCTTGGGGGAGGCCGCGGTGAGCCCGTCGCTGCGGGCTATGTAGACGGCGAGGACCTCGCCGCCGGCGCCCTTCTCCGCGAGCCGGGTGGCCCGCCGTATGAGCGTGCGGCCCTCGGGGCCGCCGGTCAGACCGACGACGATGCGCTCCCTGGCCTGCCAGGTGGAGCGGATGTTGTGCTCGCCCCGGTACCGCTGGAGGTACTCGTCGACCCGGTCGGCGGTCCAGAGCAGGGCCAGCTCGCGCAGGGCCGTGAGGTTGCCGGGGCGGAAGTAGTTGGAGAGGGCGGCGTCGACCTTGTCCGAGGTGTAGACGTTTCCGTGGGCCATCCGGCGCCGCAGGGCCTCGGGCGACATGTCGACCAGCTCGATCTGGTCAGCCCGGCGGACGACCTCGTCGGGGACGGTCTCCCGCTGGCGTACGCCCGTGATCGCCTCGACGACGTCACCCAGCGACTCCAGATGCTGGATGTTGACGGTCGATATGACGTCGATTCCGGCCGCGAGGAGCTCGGCGACGTCCTGCCACCGCTTGGGGTTGCGGGAGCCGGGGACGTTCGTGTGGGCGAGCTCGTCGACGAGGGCGACGGCGGGACGGCGGGCCAGGACGGCGTCGATGTCCATCTCCGTGAAGGCGGCCCCGCGGTACTCCAGGCCCCGTCGCGGCACCTGCTCGATGCCGTGCAGCATGACCTCCGTACGCGGCCGCCCGTGGTGTTCCACGAACGCCACGACGCAGTCCGTGCCGCGCTCCACCCGGCGGTGCCCCTCGGAGAGCATCGCGTAGGTCTTGCCGACGCCCGGCGCAGCGCCGAGGTAGATCCGAAGCTTGCCGCGTCCCATGGGTCGACCATACGTCCGGCCATGGGGACATTCCGTACGCGGGGAAGCGGCCGGTGCGGTATTGACGTGATCCTGATATCGCGCGGGTGCCGCCCTCTCGCCCTCTCGCTCAGTGCTCGATGATCTCGCCGTCGCTCAGCTCAAGGACCCGGTCCGCCAGCCCCAGGAGCTGGGGGTCGTGGGTGGCGACCAGGGCCGTGCAGCCCTCGCTGCGCACCACCGCGCGCAGCAGCTGCATGACGGCGAGGCCGGTCTCCGCGTCCAGCTGGCCCGTGGGCTCGTCGGCTATCAGCAGCGCCGGCTTGTTGGCGAGGGCGCGGGCGATGGCGACCCGCTGCTGCTGGCCGCCGGAGAGCTCACCGGGCCGCTGCGCCGCGTGGTCGGCGAGGCCCACAAGGCCGAGGAGGAGGGCCACCCGCTCCTCGCGCTCCTTCGGGTCCGCCTTGCGCAGCCGCATGGGTACGCCGACGTTCTCGGCGGCGGACAGGATGGGGAGCAGTCCGAAGGACTGGAAGATGAAGCCGATCCGGTCGCGGCGCAGCTCGAGCAGCCCGTTCTCACCGAGGGTGGAGAGGTCGACGCCGTCGATGACGATCGAGCCCCCGTCGGCGGAGTCGAGGCCGCCCACGAGGTTGAGCAGCGTCGTCTTCCCGGAACCCGAGCGGCCCTTGAGGGCGACGAGCTCGCCGCGGGGGATGTCGAAGGAGACCCCGCGCAGGGCGTGGACGGCCGCTTCGCCCGTGCCGTACGAGCGGCGCAGGTTCTCGACGCGCACCATCGGCGGGCCGGCCGGGTCCTCGGCGAGGGCCGTCGTGGACCTCGTGCTGCTCTCACTCACCCTGTTCTCCCCCTCCTCGAACATGTGCGCCCAGTATGGTCCGCGGCCGGGCCCAGGGGCCAGAGCCGCCGGCCAGACCTGTGGAAAACCGACCCGGGAAACCTGGCCTGTGCATAACGGACGGGGGAGACGGACCCGCGGAAAGGCCGGTGGGCCGCTCCCCGTACAAGACGTACGGGAAGCGGCCCACCGGCCCACCACGATGCTGTCGCTCAGCGGATCTCGGAGATCTCCGGACCGCGCTGGAGCTGGCCCATGCCGCCGGAGAAGCGGGAGTTCTCCTGCTCCTCCTGCTGCACGCCGTCCGGCACCATCTGCGCGTCGTTCGGCAGCTTGAGGACGATCGGGTCGCGCGGGGCCATCGGGCCGTCGCCGCGGACGACCACGGTGTCCCGGACGATCTGCTCCAGGAGTCCGGCCGCCTCGGGCTGGACCGCGCCCTGACCGGAGATCACTCCGCGCAGGAACCAGCGGGGCCCGTCGACACCGACGAAGCGGACCAGCTGCACGCCTCGGTTGCCGTCCGGCAGCTGTACGGGGACCTGGGCGCGGAGCTCCCAGCCCAGCGGGCCCTCGACCTCGTCGATGACACCGCCCTGCTCGACGATGCCGGTGGCGATCTCGTCGCGGACCTCGCCCCAGATGCCCTCGTTCTTGGGCGCGGCGAACGCCTGCAGCTGCACGGCGCTGTCGCGCAGGACGACGGTGGCCGCGACGATCGCGTCGCCCGCCACCTCGACCCGCAGCTCCATGCCCTCGACTCCGGGCACGAAGACGCCACCCAGGTCGACGCGGCCCTCATCGGGCTTGGCGACCTCGGAGATGTCCCAGGGTCCGTCGGGCCGGGGCGCCGGCGGAAGGTTCATCCGGCGCGGAGCGGCGTCGTCCGCGTCCTCGCCGTCCACCGCGTCGACGACCTGCTCGGCCTCGCCCGCCGCGTCCTCTGCGGCACCGCTCTTCTTGCGACGTCCGAACACGTCACTGTCCTTCCCGGTCGGATACGACCGAAGCGTATCGATTCCCACCCGATGTGCCGCCCACGGCGGCGTGACCGCCGGTGGACCCGAAGCCCCCCTCGGCCCGCGCCGAGCCGGGAAGTTCCGCCACCTCGTGGAAGCGCACCTTCTCGACCTGTTGGACGACAAGTTGGGCGATGCGGTCGAATCGTTCGAACCGCACGGTCTCGCGCGGGTCGAGATTGACCACGATCACCTTGATCTCTCCACGGTACCCGGCATCCACCGTCCCCGGGGCATTCACGAGCGCCACTCCGCAGCGGGCGGCGAGCCCGGAGCGCGGGTGCACGAAGGCCGCGTACCCGTCCGGGAGGGCGATGGAGACGCCGGTGGGCAGCACGGCGCGCTCGCCGGGGGCCAGCACGGCGGCCTCGGTGGTCACGAGGTCCGCCCCGGCGTCGCCGGGGTGGCCGTAAGCCGGGAGCGGCACGTCCGGGTCCACCCGGCGGATCAGTACGTCGACAGGGTTGCGCATCAGGGGTTCACCTCGAAGGCGCGGGCGCGCCGGACCTGGTCGGGGTCGGACATGGCGGCCTGGATCTCCTCCGGGCGGCCGTTGTCGATGAAGTGGTCGACCTTGACCTCGATGAAGAGGGCGTCGGCGCGGACGGCGACGGCGCCCTCGGGCCCGCCGATCCGGCCGACCGCGGTCGAGAAGATCTTGCGGCCGTGCACGGCGGTGACCTCGGCCTCCAGGTGGAGCACGGTGCCCACCGGGACGGGCCGGACGAAGTCGGTCTCGAGCCGTCCGGTCACGGCGATGACCCGCAGCAGCCAGTTCAGGGAGCCGAGGGTCTCGTCGAGCGCGGTGGCGAGCACACCGCCGTGCGCGAGGCCGGGGGCGCCCTGGTGGTCGGGTGTCACCGTGAACTCGGCGGTGACGGTCACGCCCTCGCCCGCGCGTGCCTCCAGGTGGAGGCCGTGCGGCTGCCCGCCGCCGCACCCGAAGCAGTACGCGTAGTGCGCACCGAGCAGCTCGCCGGGGGCCGGCGCGTCGGGGTGGCGTACCGGCGGTATGGCGTCGGCCGGCGGGGTGAGGGCGGCAGATGTTGCAGTCACAGCCGCAGACCTTACCCGCGCGGATGGGCGCAGGTCGCGCCGTGCCAAGCTTGGACACATGCAGCCTTCCGCACCGTCCCCGGCCCCCTCCCCCGCGCCTCCCGCCGCGCCGCGCTTCGACGAGCGGCTGACGGCGCCGCGTTCCTGGTGGGTCATCGCGGGCCTGCTGGGTCTCTCCGGCGGCCTGATCATGTTCCCGCTGGGTACGGTCCCGATGCTCGGCGGCCTGATCGTGGCGGCGGTCCTCGCCGGGGCCGCGGTGTCCTCGTACGGCTCCGCCCGGATCCGGGTGGTGGCCGGTTCGCTGGTGGCGGGCGACGCGCGGGTGCCCGTCACGGCGCTGGGGGCGGTCGAGGTGCTCGACGCCGAGGAGGCGCGCGCCTGGCGCACGTACAAGGCCGATCCGCGCGCCTTCATGCTGATGCGCGGCTACGTGCCGCGGGCGGTACGGGTCGAGGTGACGGATCCGGCCGACCCGACGCCGTACCTGTACCTGTCCAGCCGCGAGCCGCAGGCGCTGGCGGACGCGCTCGACGCCGAACGCGCGGGCGCGAAGGGCTGAGGTCCGCCCCCGGCGGATGTCGAGGGCCTGAGGTCGGCCGAGGTTTCAGGTCAGAAGCCGAGTTCCTTCGGGTTCTCGGGCTGTTCCAGCGGGGGCAGTTCCCTGAGGGCGTCCCAGGGGACCTGGCGACGGCGCAGGTCCTTGCGGATGTGCTCGGCGAGCTTCTTGGTGTCGCGGCGGTTCATGACCGCGCCGACGGCCGCGCCCACCATGAAGGGCGTGAGCATGGGCAGGTTGCGCACCATGCGTTTCATGATCTGCTGGCGCAGCTCGCGCTTGAGCTGTCCACCCAGCGCCGCGTTGACCGTGGTGGGCTTGGTGGGGTCGATGCCCCGCTCCTCCGCCCAGGAGGTCAGATAGGCCGCCGAGCGCTGGCCGATCCGGCCGGGGGGCCGGACGCCGTACACCTCGTGCAGTTCGGCGATGAGTTTGAGTTCCACCGCGGCGACGCCGGTGATCTCGGCCGCGAGCTCCGCCGGCATGGCCGGGGGTACGGGGAGCATGGCGGCGGCACCGACGCCCGCGCCCACGGTCGAACTCGCGTTCGCCGCTCCGGCGACGAGCTTGTCGGCGAGCTGTTCGGGGCCGAGCCCGGGGAACTGCTTGCGAAGGGTCGCCAGGTCGCGGACGGGGATCCGCGGGGCGAGGTCGATCAGCCGGTCGGCCAGATATCCGAGACCGGCCTTGGCGCTGTCGCCGCCGCGCTTCACGCTCCGCGTGACGCCACGCCTGACGGCACCGATCCGGTCCGCATCGATCTTGATCTTGTCGAGCTGGGCCCGCGCGGGGTTGGCGAGCCGCTTGACGGCGCCGAGGCGTCCGCCCTGCCGCGCCTCGACCGACGCGTCGCCGTCTCCCGCCTCCGCCGGCAGGCGCGCCGGGTCCGGCGCGATGACCGCCTCGAGCGAGGCCGGGAGGCCTCGCTCGTCGTCACGTGCGCCGAGGGAGGGCAGGGAGGCCGTGGGATCGGCGTCAGATGCCTCGTGGGCGCCCTCTGCCGGTCCTGTGCCGCCCTTGTGCGTCCGAGGGCTCCCGGGGAGCCTCAGACGCCGCTTCCGGGACGGTGTGTCGCCTGCCACGGCCGACGACCTCAGTCGCAGTCGCGGCAGATCGGCTGGCCGTTCTTCTCCCTGGCCAGCTGGCTGCGGTGGTGCACGAGGAAGCAGCTCATGCAGGTGAACTCATCGGCCTGCTTGGGCAGGACCCGGACGGCCAGCTCCTCGTTCGAGAGGTCGGCGCCGGGAAGCTCCAGGCCTTCGGCGGCCTCGAACTCGTCGACGTCGACGGTCGAGGTCGACTTGTCGTTCCGGCGGGCCTTCAGTTCTTCAAGGCTGTCCGAATCGACGTCGTCGTCGGTCTTGCGTGGGGTGTCGTAATCCGTTGCCATGTCGCTCTCCCCCTCTGGGTGGTTGCGGTGTCTCCAGCGCAGGTAACGCGTGAGAGGTCGGACTTGTGCCCGACCTGAGGCGGAGATTTTGCCTCACATCAAGGTCTGTTACTCAATCGACACCCGTCCCGTCCTCTCGCGAGTGATCGGCTTCGGGTGGCGAAGCGGACCGTACACGGTTCTGCGGGCGACCCCCGCAGGGGCCACCCCGTGTACTTCCCGTCATTCCAGGGCCCGGAAACCCGGACTTTTACTGGCTTTCCGAGGGATTTCCCGGTCACGGAGAGTGGAGGTCCTGACACCCTCTCCTGTGATCGATCACACATGAGCGTCTCAGGATCAGGGCTTGGAATTCCGCGCAAAGCGAACGGAACCGGTCGACTCAAGCAGTGTGTCAGATCGGCAGAGTGACACGCATCACGAGGCCGCCGCCCTCGCGGGGCTCCGCGATGATACGGCCGCCGTGGGCGCGGGCCACGGACCGGGCGATCGACAGGCCGAGGCCGACTCCCTTGTCGCTGCCGGTGCGCTCCTGCCGGAGCCGCCGGAACGGCTCGAACAGGTTGTCGATCTCGTACGCGGGGACCACGGGGCCCGTGTTGGAGACGACCAGGACGGCCTGACCGTCCTCGGCCTCGGTGGTGACCTCCACCCAGCCGCCCTCCGGCACGTTGTACCTGACGGCGTTCTGGAGCAGGTTCAGCGCGATCCGCTCCAGGAGGACGCCGTTGCCCTGGACGACCGCCGGAGCGCGCTCACCCCGGATCTCCACGCCCTTCACGACGGCCTCGGCGTGCGTCTGGTCGACCGCGCGGGAGGCGACCTCGGCGAGGTCGACCGCCTTGCGGTCGATGATCTGGTTGTCGCTCCGGGCGAGCAGCAGCAGGCCCTCCACGAGCTGCTCGCTGCGCTCGTTGGTGGCGAGCAGGGTTTTGCCCAGCTGCTGGAGCGCCAGCGGCGCCTCGGGATCCGAGACGTGGATCTCCAGGAGCGTGCGGTTGATCGCGAGCGGGGTACGCAGCTCGTGCGAGGCGTTCGCGACGAAACGGTGCTGGGCGGAGAACGCCCGCTCCAGGCGCTCCAGCATCTCGTCGAAGGTGTCGGCGAGCTCCTTCAGCTCGTCGTCGGGGCCGTCGAGCTCGATCCTGCGGGCCAGGTCGGAGCCGGCCACCTGACGGGCGGTACGGGTGATCCGGCCGAGCGGGGAGAGCACCCGTCCCGCCATGGCGTAACCGAAGGCGAAGGCGACGATGCTCAGGCCGAGCAGGGCGAAGAGGGAGCGGCGCAGCAGATTGTCGAGGGCGCGGTCGCTCTGGTATCCGAGGCAGACGGAGACAGCCTCGTTGAACTGCTCTCCGGTGCCCGTGTCGGGCAGGACGCACCACGAGGTGGTGGGCTGCACCTCCCCCTTGACGATCTTGAAGGGCAGCTGGGCCGCGCTGTCGGTGAGTGCCTGCGCGGTGAAGAGGTAGATGATCGAGAGCAGCAGGATGCCCGCGATCAGGAACATCCCGCCGTACAGCAGCGTGAGCCGTATCCGGATGGTGGGGCGCAGCAGGGGCCGGACCGGGTCCCTGGGGTCCCACGTCGGCTTCGGGGGCGCCTGGGGGTGGGGCGCGGAGGTCGGGGCCATCGGGTCAGATCCGGTACCCGGAGCCGGGCACGGTGACGATGACGGGCGGCTCACCGAGCTTGCGGCGCAGGGTCATCACGGTGACGCGTACGACGTTGGTGAACGGGTCGGTGTTCTCGTCCCAGGCCTTCTCCAGGAGCTGCTCGGCCGAGACGACGGCGCCCTCGCTGCGCATGAGGACCTCGAGGACGGCGAACTCCTTCGGCGCGAGCTGGACCTCCTTGCCCTCGCGGAAGACCTCGCGGCGGTTGGGGTCGAGCTTGATGCCGGCGCGCTCCAGGACGGGCGGCAGGGGCACGCTCGTACGGCGCCCGAGGGCCCGCACGCGCGCGGTGAGCTCGGTGAAGGCGAAGGGCTTGGGAAGGTAGTCGTCCGCGCCGAGCTCCAGGCCTTCGACGCGGTCGCTGACGTCGCCGGAGGCGGTGAGCATCAGAACGCGGGTGGGCATGCCCAGCTCCACGATCTTCCGGCAGACGTCGTCGCCGTGGACGAGGGGCAGGTCGCGGTCGAGGACGACGACGTCGTAGTCGTTCACCCCGACGCGCTCCAGGGCCGCGGCGCCGTCGTACACGACGTCGACGGCCATGGCCTCCCGGCGCAGTCCGGTGGCCACCGCATCGGCGAGCAGTTGCTCGTCCTCGACGACGAGTACGCGCACGTCGCATCCTTCCCGTTGAGCCGCTGTCCGGAGGCGGACCGGCTGAGACCTGAGCACTGACTGTGCGTGTCCATCCTGCCCCGTACGCGCGTAAACCGGCTGTAAGACGGCGGTACGGAGCCCCGGGCGGGAGGGGGCCACGCGGACGCGTGGGGCGGGCCGCTCGGCGCGAGGCGAAGAATTCACCGGATTCACGGGCCAGTTGAGGTTTCTGTGAGGAAAGGGCTGGGGAGGACGTCTGCACACCCCGTGATCACGCCCTGTATGTGGCGCGCCACCTACCGCTCTCCGCTCCCGGGAGACCGCAGCGCGTGATCCACCCACCCTCGGCACACCCCCGTGCCACCGGACCCATGACGAGGGGGCGCACGATGGACGCTTTCACCGCAGGCCTGCTGCACCGCATCAGGACCACGCAGACGGACCTCACGCGGGCTCGTGAGACGGGCGACGACTACCTGGCGGATGTCGAGCAGGCGGAGCTGGACGACCTGCACCGGCTGGCCGCCGAGCACGGCGTCGAGGTCGCCCTGCCGACCGTCTGACCCGTACCGACCCGCCCGACCGCCTGCCCGTACGACCCGCCTGCCCCGTACCGACTCGCCTGACCCGCACGACCCGTAACGCCCGCGCGACCCGTACCACCCCACCCGACCACCCGACCACCACCGTTCGCACGTTCGACCCGCGTACGAGCAGGGCCCCGGCGCCTTCCCGGCACCGGGGCCCTCGCGCGTCCGGAACCGTGTCCGGGCGCGTCCTAGTCGTGCCAGGCGCCCAGTTCCTCCAGGAGTTCCTGGAGCTCCGGGAAAAGGCCCGGAGAGGCCGCCAGGGCCAGCTCGCCCGACGCCGGCTCCCCCGGCCGTCCACCGGTGAGCGCGCCGGCCTCGCGGGCGATCAGGGCGCCCGCCGCGAGGTCCCAGGGGTTGAGGCCGCGCTCGTAGTACGCGTCGAGGCGGCCGGCGGCCACGTCGCAGAGGTCGATGGCGGCCGAGCCGCCCCGGCGGATGTCACGCACGCGCGGGATCACGCGCTGGGCGACGTCGGCCTGGTGGGCGCGCCGGGACTGCACGTACGCGAAGCCGGTACCGAGCAGGGCGTGGTCGAGGATCGGCGAGAGGCGGACGGCGAGGCGCCGGTCCCCCGCGAACGCGCCGCCGCCGAGGACCGCTCGGTACGTCTCGCCGCGCATCGGGGCGTCGACGACGCCGACGACGGCCTCCCCGTCGCGTTCGGCGGCGATCGAGACCGCCCAGGTGGGCAGGCCGTAGAGGTAGTTCACGGTGCCGTCGAGCGGGTCGATCACCCAGCGGATCCCGCTGGTGCCGGGGCTTGAGGCGCCCTCCTCGCCGAGGAAGCCGTCCTGCGGGCGGTGCTCGGCGAGGAAGCCGGTGATCAGCTTCTCGGCGGCGATGTCCATCTCGGTGACCACGTCGATGGGGCTCGTCTTGGTCATCGCCACCGCCAGGTCGTCCGGCCTGCCGTCACGCAGCAGCGCTCCGGCCCGCCGTGCCGCCTCGAGGGCGAGGTCGAGCAGCTCGGGGAGGAGCGGGTCGGTCACGTCATTCACGTCGGTCACTGGGTCTCCTCAGGCGTACGGGCTGTCGGCGCCGGCCGCGGCGGGCCGCTCGGCCCTGGCCGGGCAGCAGCCGATCGGGCACAGGTCGTGGGAGGGCCCGAGCGCGCCCAGGGCGCACCGCTCGGCCCGGGTGCCGCGCTCGTGGGCGGCGCGCTCCAGGAGGAGTTCGCGGACGGCGGCGGCGAAGCGCGGGTCGGCGCCGACGGTCGCCGAGCGCCGGACCGGCAGTCCGAGTTCGGCGGCCTTGGCGGTGGCCTCGGTGTCGAGGTCGTAGAGGACCTCCATGTGGTCCGAGACGAAGCCGATCGGGACCATGACGGCCGCGGGCGCCCCGGCGCCGTGCAGCGCCTCCAGGTGGTCGCAGATGTCCGGCTCAAGCCACGGGATGTGCGGGGCTCCGCTGCGGGACTGGTAGACGAGCTCCCAGGGGTGGTCGACGCCGGTCGCCTCGCGCACGGCCTCGACGATCATCCGTGCCACGTCGAGGTGCTGCCGGACGTAGGCCCCGCCGTCGCCGTGCTCGGTGACGGGTCCCGAGGTGTCGGCGGCGGAGTCGGGGATGGAGTGGGTGGTGAAGGCGAGGTGCGCGCCGTCGCGTACGGAGGGGTCGAGTTCGGCCAGGGAGGCGAGGACGCCCTCGACCATGGGCTCGACGAAGCCGGGGTGGTTGAAATAGTGCCGGAGCTTGTCGACCCGGGGCAGCGGGAGGCCTTCCGCTTCCAGGGTGGCGAGCGCGTCGGCGAGGTTCTCGCGGTACTGGCGGCAGCCGGAGTAGGAGGCGTACGCGCTGGTGGTGAGGACGGCGATATGGCGCCGGCCGTCGGTGATCATCTCGCGGAGGGTGTCGGTGAGGTACGGAGCCCAGTTCCGGTTCCCCCAGTGGACGGGCACCTGGAGGCCTGCCGCGGCGAAGTCCGCGCGCAGCGCGTCCAGGAGCGCGCGGTTCTGGTCGTTGATCGGGGAGACGCCGCCGAAGAGGAAGTAGTGCTGCCCCACTTCCTTGAGCCGTTCCTTCGGGATGCCGCGGCCGCGGGTCACGTTCTCCAGGAACGGGACCACGTCGTCCGGGCCCTCGGGGCCGCCGAACGAGAGCAGCAGCAGGGCGTCGTACGGGGCGGGATCGTGCTGATCGGACATGGCACCGATCCTCCCACCCGCCGCTGACACCGAGCGGCGCGGCCCGTCCGGGGGCGTTCGTCCGAAAAAGGGGGATGACCCATCGACTTCAACACCGTAGGCTTTAGCTATTAATTACACGTGTTGAGTCGTGTCGAGTCGTCGCGCGGAGCCAGCTCCGAAGCACGGAGATCCGGAGAACCTCTTGCCCAGTCCCTACCGCGCGATCTTCAAGGCGCCCGGCACCGCCTCGTTCTCGGTCGCCGGATTCTTCGGCCGGATGCCCCTGTCCATGATGGGCATCGGCATCGTGACCATGATCTCGCAGGTCACCGGCAGGTACGGCCTCGCCGGCGCGCTCGCGGCGACGCTCGCGATGTCCGCCGCCGTCCTCGGCCCCCTGGTCTCGCGCCTGGTCGACCGGCACGGGCAGCGCCGGGTGCTCCGCCCGGTGACCCTGGTCTCGCTCGCGGCGGGCACCGGACTCCTGCTCTGTGTCCAGCAGCAGGCCCCCGACTGGACGCTCTTCGTCTTCACCGCGGTCATCGGCTGCGTGCCGAGCGTCGGCGCCATGACCCGGGCCCGCTGGGCGGCGATCTACCGGGGCGAGGAACGGCACCTGCACACGGCGTACTCCTGGGAGTCGATCGTCGACGAGGTGTGCTTCATCTTCGGCCCGATCATCTCCATCGGCCTGTCGACGGCGTGGTTCCCCGAGGCCGGCCCCCTGTTCGCCGGGGCGTTCCTCGCCGTGGGCGTCTTCTGGCTGACCTCGCAGAGCGCCACCGAGCCGGCCCCGCACCCTCATCAGAAGGGCACCCGGGGCGTCTCCGCGCTCCGCTCCCCCGGGCTCCAGGTCCTGGCCCTCGCCTTCGTCGCCACCGGCGCCATCTTCGGCTCGGTGGACGTGGTGACCGTGGCCTTCGCCGAGGAGCGGGGCCACAAGGCCGCCGCGAGTCTCGTCCTGGCCGTCTACGCGCTGGGGTCGTGTCTGGCCGGCGCCGTGTTCGGCCTGCTGCACCTCAAGGGCGACCCGTCCCGCCGCTGGCTCCTGGGCATCTGCGCGATGGCCGTGAGTATGATCCCCCTCCTACTGGCCGGGAACCTGCCGTTGCTGGCCGTGGCGCTCTTTGTCGCGGGCCTGTCCATCGCACCGACGATGGTGACCACCATGGCCCTCGTCGAAGCGCACGTACCGCGCACCAAGCTGACCGAGGGCATGACCTGGACGGGTACAGGGCTCGCGATCGGCGTGGCGCTCGGCTCTTCGGCCGCCGGCTGGGTGGTCGACGCGTCGGGGGCCGAGGCGGGGTACGTGGTGCCCGTCGTCTCGGGCGCGCTCGCGGTCGCGGTGGGTCTCCTCGGACACCGCCGGCTCCGCAGGCCGGCGCCGAACCGGGAGGGGCAGCGTGAGCGGGACGACAGCAGCGGGGTCGGGGAGCACCAGGACGGCGAACAGCCCGTGGCGTAACTGGGCGGGGAACGTCACCTCCCGGCCCGTACGGGAGGTGAGCCCGGCCTCGGCCGAGGAGCTCGCCGACGCGGTGCGCCGGGCGGCCGAGGACGGGCTGCGGGTGAAGACGGTCGGCACCGGCCACTCCTTCACCTCGATCGCGGCCACGGACGGCGTCCTCATCCGGCCGGGTCTGCTGACCGGGATCCGGCGGATCGACCGCGACACGATGACCGTCACGGTCGAGTCGGGCACCCCGCTCAAGCGGCTCAACGTGGCGCTGGCCCGTGAGGGCCTGTCGCTCACGAACATGGGCGACATCATGGATCAGACCGTCGCCGGGGCCGTCTCCACGGGGACGCACGGCACGGGCCGCGATTCGGCCTCGATCGCCGCGCAGATCCGCGAGCTGGAGCTCGTGACGGCGGACGGGCAGCTGATGACCTGCTCGGAGAAGGAGCACCCCGAGGTCTTCGCGGCGGCCCGGATCGGGCTCGGCGCCCTCGGTGTCGTCACGGCGATCACCTTCGCGATGGAGCCCGTCTTCCTGCTCACCGCGCGCGAGGAGCCGATGACCTTCGACCGGGTCACCTCGGAGTTCGACGCGCTGCACGCGGAGAACGAGCACTTCGAGTTCTACTGGTTCCCCCACACGGACAACTGCAACACCAAGCGCAACAACCGCAGCGCGGGCCCCGCCGCTCCTCCCGGCCGGGTCAGCGGCTGGATCGAGGACGAGTTCCTCTCCAACGGGGTGTTCCAGGTGGCCTGCTCGCTGGGCCGCGCGGTGCCCCCGGTCATCCCCTCGATCGCCAGGATCTCCAGCAGGGCCCTGTCGGCCCGTACGTACACCGACATCCCGTACAAGGTGTTCACCTCGCCGCGCCGGGTGCGCTTCATGGAGATGGAGTACGCGCTTCCGCGTGAGGCGGCGATCGCCGCGCTGCGCGAACTCAGGGCGATGGTCGAGCGCTCGCCGCTCAAGGTGAGCTTCCCGGTGGAGGTGCGGACGGCTCCGGCGGACGACATCACGCTGTCCACGGCGTCCGGGCGGGAGACCGCGTACATCGCCGTCCACCTCTACAAGGGAACGCCCCACCGCGCGTACTTCACGGCGGTGGAGCGCATCATGACGGCGCACGGCGGCCGCCCCCACTGGGGCAAGATCCACACGCGGGACGCCGCGTACTTCTCGGAGGTCTATCCGCGCTTCGCCGAGTTCACGGCGCTGCGCGACCGCCTCGACCCGAACCGGCTGTTCGCCAACGACTACCTGCGCCGGGTACTGGGCGACTGACAGTCACTCGGCTCCCTCTGCGCCCGTTCCCGCTCCGGCTCCCGGTGCGGCCGGCGTCGGGGCCGGCGGCGTCGTCGGCTCTCCGGTCCCGGTGGTCGGTTCCCGGGTCGGGGCGGTCGGCTCCGTCGTCGGCTCTGCCGTCGGCCCCGTCGGGGTCGGCGTGGGCGTCGACCCGCCGCCGGTGGAGCCGGAAGGGGTCGGCTCCGGCGAGGGGGGCGTGGTGCCGGTCCGGCCGGTGTCCTGATCGCCCGGGGCCGGGGTGCTGCCCGTCGAGGGGCTGCCGGCGCCGTCCTCGGGGCTCCCGGTGCCGTCGGAAGACCCGGACGGAGTCGGCGATGGGTCCTTCTCCTCGTGCGGCGCCTGCCGGTCCGCGCTCCCGCCGCCGCGTACGACGGAGCCGAAGGTGGTGGTCCCCTGCGTCCCGCTGAAGTCCTGGCCGGAGACCAGTTCGTAGGTGGTGATGCCGCCCATCGTGACGCCGAAGACCAGCGCGGCGGCGATCGCGGGACGCTTCCAGCCACGCACGCGCGTGCCGTGGGTGGTCGCCGTGCCGAACTCCTCGTCGTACGGGAGGGGCGCCCGGACCGTGCCGAGCATCAGGGTGCGGTCGTCCCGACGGCCTGCCACCACCGGCACCTGACGGGCCTTCGGCTTGGCGGCGGCGGTGGCGTCGCGCACCTGCTCACCGGTACGCCGGAAGAGGTGCTGGATGAGCGGGCCGCCGCAGGTCGCGATGACACTGATCACACCGGCGCCCACGATCGTGCCGTACACCCCGAGCGTGGAGGCGAGTTTGGCGGCGATGACCGCGGCCAGCGCGCTGCCCGAGACCTGAGCCACGCTCAGATCGATCCTTCTCCTGCCGCCCTCCTTCTCCTCCTCCGGTTCCTCCGTGTCGCCTTCCGGCCTCTGGCGCATCTCCGACCCCTGACGGCTTTTCCGTTGACCTTGCACCCAGAAGGGACAAATGGGCGAAGCGAATAGTTCCGTTTCTGCTGATTCTGTGAAGAGTGACACGTACGAGGGAAGATCACGGACACTCAACTCCCGTACCGCCCGAGAAGTTGGGCGGCGCGCCGGTCCACCCCGGTGGCCCGAATGGAGTACATTGACGAACCCTGGGTCCGGACGCCTTCACGGGTGCCCGGGATCAAGGGGAGGGAGCCGGAGACGGCGCTCTAACCGGCGGCGCCGCGACAGCGCACGGGAGCCGACTGCACAGAGTGACCGCCTGTCACTCCAGGTAGTCAACAGGTCACCGTGTCATAACGGCGTTCCAGGGTCCACGCCCGACACGCCGGGCAACTCGGCAAGGTAGTGGCAGGCTGCACCCGGGCAGGCCACACTCGACTAGCGGAAGCAGCGACGCACGTGACGTCGGCAGGCACCACCCGGGAGGTCCCCATGCCCGAACTGCGTGTCGTGGCCGTCTCCAACGACGGCACACGACTGGTGCTGAAGGCTGCTGACAGCACGGAGTACACACTTCCGATCGACGAGCGGCTCCGCGCCGCCGTGCGCAACGACCGCGCGCGCCTCGGCCAGATCGAGATCGAGGTGGAGAGCCACCTCCGCCCCCGCGACATCCAGGCTCGGATACGAGCCGGTGCCTCCGCGGAGGAGGTCGCCCAGATGGCCGGGATCCCCGTCGACCGCGTACGCCGCTTCGAGGGCCCCGTGCTCGCCGAGCGTGCCTTCATGGCGGAGCGGGCCCGCAAGACCCCGGTCCGCAGGCCCGGTGAGAACAGCGGCCCGCAGCTCGGCGAGGCGGTGCAGGAGCGGCTGCTGCTGCGCGGCGCCGAGAAGGACACCGTGCAGTGGGACTCCTGGCGGCGTGACGACGGCACCTGGGAGGTGCTGCTCGTCTACCGGGTCGCGGGCGAGGTCCACACGGCCAGCTGGACGTACGACCCGCCCCGGCGGCTCGTCCAGGCGGTGGACGACGAGGCCCGTGCCCTGATCGGCGAGACGGACGACACGATCGCCGCCGCGCCGGAGCCGAGCTTCCCCTTCGTGCCGCGCATCGCACGGCTGCCCCGCGACAGGCCGCTCGACCGGGCCCTCGACCGGCAGATCGACCGGTCGGACCGCCAGCTGGACCGGGCGCCCGTGCCCGTCGAGCCGGAGGACGAGCGGGACTCGCTGACCAGCCTGCTCGAAGCCGTACCGAGCTTCCGCGGCGACATGGTCGTACCCGAGCAGCCGGACTCGGAGCCCTCGGACGAGGCCGGTACGGAGGAGCCGCCGGCCCCGGCCGCCTCGGCGGGCGCGGGTTCCGCGTACGCCGACGTCCTGATGCCACGCGCCGTCTCGGGCCACCGCGACCGGCTCACCGGCACCACGGACCGCCAGGCCGAGGCGGACGGCGTCCGCCCGGGCCGCCGCGCGGCCGTGCCCAGCTGGGACGAGATCGTCTTCGGCACGCGGAGGAAGAAGCAGGACTGACGGCGGGCTGCCGCAGCTGTACGGGGAGGGGCCCGCGCCGGATCGGTGCGGGCCCTTTCGGTCCTCGGCCGTGCTACTGCGGGTCGGGCCCCGTGGCCACCGGGCGGGTGGGGTCGGCCGACCATTCCGACCAGGAGCCCGCGTACAGGGCGGCGGGGACGCCGGCGATCTCCAGGGCCAGGACCTCGTGGGCGCCGGAGACACCGGAGCCGCAGTAGACCGCGACCGGGGTCCCTTCCGCCGCGCCCAGGGCGGCGAACCGGCCCCTCAGGGCGTCGGCGCCCAGGAAACGCCCCTCCGTGTCGACGTTCTCGGTCGTCGGGGCCGAGACCGCGCCGGGGATGTGACCGCCCACCCGGTCGATCGGCTCCACGTCCCCCCGGTAGCGCTCGGCCGCCCGCGCGTCCAGGAGCAGCCCCGCGCGCGCGTGCGCGGCCGCGCCGTCGGCGTCGAGCAGGCCGAGCGCGCCCGGCTCCGGCCGGAAGTCCCCGGGCTCCGGGACGGGGACCTTCTCCGTGAGCTCGCCCTCCCAGGCCCCGAGGCCCCCGTCCAGGACCCGTACGTCCCGGTGGCCCGCCCAGCGCAGCAGCCACCAGGCGCGGGCGGCGGCCCAGCCGAGGCCTCCGTCGTAGACGACGACCGGAATGTCCGCCGAGACACCCGCACGGCGCATCGCGGCCCCGAAGACCTCCGGGTCGGGCAGCGGGTGCCGTCCGCCGTCGCCGGGCGGCCCCGCCAGTTCGGTGTCGAGGTCGACGTAGACCGCGCCGGGCAGGTGCCCGGACTCGTACGCCGGACGGCCGGGCGGGCCGCCCAGCGTCCAGCGGACGTCGAGGAGGACCGGCGGCCGGGCCCCGGCCGACTCGCTCAGCAGTTCGCTTGCGGAGATGATGGGCTTCATGGGTGCCATCCTCGCGCAGCCGCACGGCCGCGGAGGACGAACCCGGCGTCCTCCCCACGTCCGTCACCGCGGGGCACGCCACTCGTTGGTGCGACCGGGACGCGCCACGGCCCCGTCGGTGTCACCATCGGACAGGGGCACGGGCACGACGACGGTCCGAGGAGAGAGTCACGATGACCGAGGCGACTCGGCGCACACCCGGTACACCGTGCTGGGTGAGTCTGATGGTGCACGGGCTTGACGCCACGCTGGAGTTCTACCACGCGCTCTTCGGCTGGGAGTTCGTACCCGGTCCGCAGCAGCTCGGCCCGTACGTGCGCGCGCTGCTCGACGGCAAGGAGGTCGCGGGCATCGGCCAGCTGCCGCCGGACCGGCATCTGCGGATCGCCTGGACCCCCTATCTGGCCACCGCCGACGCCGACGAGACCGCCGAGAGCATCCGCGGCTGCGGCGGCACCGTGGCGGTGGGCCCGCTGGACGCGGGCGAGGCCGGCCGGCTCGCGATCTGTTCCGACCCGACGGGCGCGGTCTTCGGCGTCTGGCAGGCGGAGGCGCACCACGGCACGGCGACGGCGGGGCCGCCCGGGACGCCCGTGTGGAACGAGCTCCTCACGTACGAGACGTCGGTCGGCAAGTTCTACCGGACGGTCTTCGGCTACGAGATGGAGCCGGTCGCGACCACCGACGAGGACTACGCGACGCTCTCCGTTGACGGGCTCCCGGTGGCCTCCCTGCACGGCGTCGGCAACGCGCTGCCCCGGGACCGGGGCCCGCACTGGATGACGTACTTCGAGGTCGCCGACACCGACGCGGCCGCGCGGCTCGTCGTGGAGCTCGGCGGGCATGTGCTGCGCCCGCCGCGCGAGGCCACGGCGGGGCGGCTCGCCCTGGTGACGGACCCGGAGGGCTCGGTCTTCACCCTGGTCAGGTCCGCCGCCGCGGGGTGATCCGGTGACGAGGGGGTGAGCGACCGGCCCGGCGGCGCGGTCAGCCGCGCCTGGACCGTACGAGGCTCCGGCCGAACCGGAACGACGTGCCGGCCCGCGGCGGCGGGGTCACCGTTCCGCCCGGAAGTCCGAGCTGCGTCAGCCGTTCGGCGGGGAAGTGGTGCGCGACGCCGGGATCGGCGTGGTGCGCGGCCAGGTAGCCGGTGGTCTCCTCCCGCATCCCCGGGTGGCTCTTGTGCCGCATGCAGTAGCCGACGGCGCGGACGAGGGGCGTGATCGACTCCGGTGCGGGGCCGGGGACGGCGGGCTCCTCGCCCCCCTCCAGGTCCGCGACCAGGTGGTCGACGACCGTCAGCGGGATGCGGTTGCTGTTCTCGAAGGGGGTGAGCCGTTCGAGGACCTCGGCCGTGCCCACGCGCGCGATGGGGACGCCGTAGTAGACGGCGGCGGTGAACATCGCCGTGGAGAAGCAGCCGACGACGAGCCGGAGCGCGCACCGCTCGTAGAAGGTCTCGGCGAGCAGGGGCCCGTCGAGGACGGTGAGCCGTGCGCCGGACCGTTCCGCCTCGTCGTACAGCGCCTGCGAGTAGCTGACGGGCGCGCTCGGGTGCGGCTTGAAGACGACCGAGCGGTGCCCGGCCTCGACCGCCCCGCGCAGCATCCGGACGTGGAGCTCCTCTTCCTCCTCCGCGGTGAGCAGGGAGAGAGCGGCGAGGTACTGGCCGAGCAGGAGCGCCGTGGGCTCGGCGGCCGTGGCCCGGGTGATGTCCGGGTCGTCGGCCGCCTCCTCGGCGATCTCGGCGAGGACCGCGCGGAAGGCGTCGTCGGGGACGAGTTCGGGCTCGACGCCGTACTCGCTCAGGAGGAGGGGCCGCAGGCCCGGCACCAGGTCGAGGTGGAGGACCCGCCGGATGCGGCAGGCGATCGACTGGGCGAGGTCGTTGCGGGTCGGGCCGTAGCTCATGAGGCCGTCCGCGTAGACGTGGAGGCCGCTCTCGGGGAACGTGCCGGCCAGCGCCTTCGCGGGGTTGACCTGGATGGATTCGACGATCAGCTCCACCGGGGCGGTGCCCAGGTCCCACGCCGTGCGCAGCACGCGCTGCCAGAGCGGCGCCTCCTCGGGGCGGGGGGCCCAGGCGGCGGGGTGGTACGGGTGGATCGTCTCGTTCCAGTCGAGGGTGCCGTCGAAGCGGGCGGCGATCCGCTCGTACCCGGTCATGGTCTCCAGGCGCAGCGCCGTCTCCGGGATCTCGGCGTTGCGCGAGATCAGCAGGAGGCGGCGGGCGTCCTCGCGGGGGCCGAACTGACCGGCGTCGAGGGAGGCGGCGAGGGTGGCCGCGCCGTAGAGGGTGGACACCTGGAAGATCTGGACCGGCCGGGAGTCGGGGGCGGTGCCGGTGTCGGTGACGGTGTCGGGAGTCGCCGTCCGGGCGGCGGCCGGGGCCTTGTCGGGGGCCATGGGTCAGGCGGTCCTTACGGTGTCGCGCAGGCTCCGGAGGAGGGTGCTGCGGGGGGTGTCCATGGTGGCCAGGGTCTCGTCGAGGACGTGCTGCGGCATCCGGTGCAGCGCGTCGGCCACGTCGGCGCGGAGCCGCTCGGCGACGGCGGGCTCGTACGTGCCGACCTTGCCCATGTGGAAGGCGATCATCGCGCAGTAGGTGCGGACCGCCTTCGGCAGGAACCGCTCCGCCTCCGCGTCCCTGGATACGTCGTCGAGCAGGAGGTCGTACGACGGGATGAAGTCGAGCTGGCGGTTGTCGGTGATCTGCGTGAGCGAGGTGGTGACGCCCCGCCGGTAGAAGACCCCGTGCAGGGAAAGCGCCGCGAAGGTCCGGGCCTTGAGGTGGAGCCGCCAGACCCAGAGCCGGTCCTCGGCCGTTCTCAGGGAGGTCTCGAAACGCGAGGCGCCGTTTTCGAAGAGCCGCGCGCTGTACATCCCGAAGGGGACGAACGGATAGTCCACCATCGTCACCATGCTGGCGGGCGAGATTCCGTCCCGGGGGTCCATCAGCGTGTCGCGGCGTTTGGCGGGGGCGTAACGGATCTGCCTTTTCCGGCCCTCGGAGAGGACGTGGTCGGTACGGGCGAAATCGCAGCCCAGACGGTCCATCCCGGCCACGGTGGCGGCGAGGTGGCCCGGCGCGTACCAGTCGTCTCCGTCGAGGAAGGTGAGGTAGTCCCCGCGGGCCGCGTCGATTCCCGTGTTGCGCGCCTGGGCGACGCCGAGATTCGTCTCGTGCCGGATGACGGTGGCGTTGGGCAGACGGTCGCGCCAGCGGTCGAGGATTTCCGGGGTGTCGTCCGTCGAGCAGTCGTCGATCAGCAGGAACTCGAATTCCGGATCCGCGTTGTTCGCGAGACTGCGCAGGGTGTCGGGCGCGTATGGCCCGACATTGTGGAACGGTACGACGACGGACAGTTTCGGCACTCGGAATCCCCATACTGAATCGAACAATTAAACGCCGCTACGGCGGGCACAGTAACGCTCCACTTCTCCGGACGAACGATCCGCGCGTGCACTCCGGGTGAACTCTTGTCGTCCCCTGTGGAAAGACCGCGCGGAGGCCTCCGTGCAGGCCGGCGTGGAGGCCGCTGTGAAGGTCCGCGTGGAGGCCGCCTCACCGGGGGGTCCGCCGGCGGGCTCGGCGGTGCAGGACCCCCGTCACCGCCAGGGCGAGGAGCGCGGCCGCGCCGGCGGCGCCGCCGAGGCGGAGTCCCGGAGGCCGGAAGGAGCAGGTGACCGTGGTCGCCCGGCCGTCGAGCGGGACGGCGACGAGCCCCTCGTACGCACGCGCGGGCGCGGGTTCCGCGTCACCGGCGGCGCAGCGCCAGCCGGAGATGCGGGGGGCCGCGAGCACAGCGGTGCCCGTGCTGCCCGGGGGCAGTTCGGCCGTGACGGTGTGGCCGGTCGCCCGTACCCGCGTGGCCCCGGTCGCGGTCAACTCCCGTACGGCGGAGTCGAGCCGGTCCTGGACCAGACAGCCGACCGGCTGACGGGGCAGCCGCAGCTTCTTCTCGGGACTCAGCTCGATCCGTACCTCTCCGGACGAGGGCACGGCGCCGAGGGCGCGCATGGGGGCGCGCACGGCGGGCGGCTTGCCCTCGAAGTGCACGGGCCGCTCCCCCGCGAGGGTCGCCGCGCCCCGGTACTCGGGCGCCCAGAACCAGACCTGGGAGCCCGCAGGGCAGCGGGCGGTGAGGGTGCGTCCGGTACGGGCGGCGGGCGGCAGCTCGTACACCTCGGCGCCGAGCAGGCGCTCCTGCCGCGCGAAGGCGGAGTCCCCGGCGTGGCCGGCCGGCCGTCCCGGCGGACGGACGGTGACGAGCGGCGGTACGGGGGTGGTGGCGACGGAGACGGTGGCGCGGGGCGCCGCGTCCTGCCGCACCGGCTCCGTGGGCCGCGATCGGATCCGGGTGCCGACGGAGAACAGGGCGTCTGTCACCGGGTTGTCGAGGGTGACCGGATGCCGGCCCTTGGCGTAGTAGCCGAAGCCCAGGGACGCCAGGGTGCTGGAGGTCACCTCGGCGGTGAGGCTGCTGTAGTAGTCGGGCCCCTGTCCGCCGGTGATGAGCACGTCGTTGCCGCCGGGGACCTCTCCGGGGTCCGTACGGTAGCGGGGCCAGGCGTCGGCGCGGGCCACCTCGTCGGCCACGGACGTGTGCCAGGGGCCGATCCGGGGGGACCAGGCGACCTTGCTGAGCTGCTGTTCCTCGATCCGCTTCCCGGTGACGGCCGCCTCGCCCGCCTGTGCGACGAGGAACAGGGCCACGGCCAGAACGGGCAGTACGCGCGCGGTGGTTCGGCGTGCGTTCGGCAGCGAAGCGAGGAGGACGGCGGCGAGCGCCAGGGCCGCGGCCGCGCCGAAGGCGGGGTAGGTCCACCGGTCGATGTCGACGCTCCCCCGGGCCGCCCAGGCGAGGAGTCCGAGCAGGGCGCCGCCCCCGAGGAGCGCGCTCGGGCGCGGCACACCGCGCGCGGCCGAGAACCAGGCGCCGATCAGCAGCAGGCCGCAGAGCACGAAGGTCTGGCGGTACGGACCGCCGTTGGGTGAGGCTCCGGCGTGCCAGAGGAGATGGGTCGGCTCCCACTGGAGGGAGAGCGTCACCAGGACGATCGCGGCCGACCATGCGGCACGCACGCGCGGGGCGACGGCCCGGTTGAACGGCAGGGTGAGGGCGAGGGCGAGCGCGGGCGTGCCGATGAAGAGGGCGGGGCTGGCCACGCTCGCGGTGGCGGGCAGGAACCGGGCGAGGACGTCCGTCCAGGCGGCGGCCGTGAAGGTGGTCTCCGGGGTGGGGTCGGCGACCTTCGTGCCGAGGAAGACCACCACGACGAGCGGCGCGGCGAGCCCGATGCCGATGAGGACCCCACGTGCGGCGCGGAGCGCGCCGGCGAGGCGCTGCCGGGTGGAGGCGGTCTCCTCTGCGGTGAGCAGCCGTACGACGAGGACGACGGCGGCGCCGAGGGTGGCCATGTACGCGGTGTAGAAGTTGGCGATCCAGGCCAGCGCGACGACGAGGGGGCCGAGGACGGGGCGGCGCCCGGTGCGGGCCCACTCCCCGACCAGGCAGAGCAGCGGGAAGGCGACGAGCCCGTCGAGCCACATCGGGACGGACGCGCCGAGGTTGAAGGTCCAGCCGGACAGGGCGTACGCGGTGCCGAGGACGGCGGCGACCGGCCAGGGCCCGGGGCGCAGCCGGAGGAGCAGCAGCGCCATCGCCGCCCCCGCCGCCGTGATCTTGGCGGCGGTGACGACGTACAGGGCGAGTTCGATGTGGTCGGCGGGGAAGAGCACGACGAGCAGGTCGAAGGGGCTGCTCAGGTACGTGCCGATGTCACCGAGGAAGTTGGAGCCGAAGCCGGAGCTCCAGTTGAGGAAGGCGTCCCCGTCCGTCTCGCCGAGCAGGAAGGAGCGCCAGTACGCGTGGAACGGCAGGTACTGCTGGCCGAGGTCGACGACGTTCCTGGTCACGGGACCGAACGGGTAGCTGCGGGAGAGCCGGGTCGCGAGGCAGAGCAGTACGGCGGTGAGCAGGGCGGCGGAGAGCGGCCCGGCGACGGCCGGGGCGCGCAGGCCGCGTGCCGGGGCGCCGGTCCGGAGGGGGCGCCCGCCCGCCTCCTCCTCGCCGTCGACCTCGTCGAGCACGGTCTCGGCGGCGGGGGGCACACGTCCTCCAGGGGGCGCACGGAACGGGAACGCCCGGGGTGCTGCGTCACGGGCCGACGGCCATTACCGCCGAGTCGGACGACCCGCAACCGATCACCAGGCGGTCTTCCGGTACACCTCGGGTGAACTCCCGGTGTCGGGGGGCGGGGACGGCTGTGCTGGTGCGGGTCAGCCGGCCGGCGTCGGGGGCGGGGGCGTCTGTTCCGGTGCGGGTCAGCCGGCCGGTGTCAGGGCGACGAGCTCGTCGACCGTACGGGCCACCGTGCCGAACAGGTCCGCGACCGTCGTCAGGCTCGCCGCCTGCAGCGCGGCCGACGGCAGGACGGTGCCGTCCGGCGCCTCCAGGGGCCGGGTCGCGGTGGCCTCGGCGACCACGGTCGGACGGTAGCCGAGGTTGAAGGCGCCCTGTGCGGTGAAGAGGACGCACATGTGCGTCATGAACCCGGCGATGACCAGGTCTCCGCCGACGCCGAGGTCCTTCAGGGTCTCTTCGAGGTCCGTGGCGTGGAAGGCGTTGGGGAACTGCTTGACGACCACCTTCTCGCCCTCGATCGGGGCGACTTCGTCGCTGATCGCGCCGATCTCCGCGCGGATGTCGTACGGAGTGCCCTCGCCGCCGTCGTTGACGACGTGGACGACGGGGGCACCGGCGGCGCGGGCGGCGGCGAGCAGGCGCGCACCGGCGGCGACGGCCCTCTCGGCCTCGTCGAGCAGCATGACTCCGCCGCGGTAGGTGTTCTGGAAGTCGATCAAGATCAGGGCCGACTCGCTCAGGCGCGGCAGCTCCTGGGGAAGGCCGATCACCTCGCGGAGGGTGGTGGACGCGGTGGACGCGGTCATGGCGGTTCCTTTCGGCAAGGGGGCGCGGCGCCCCGAACGTATGCGACGCTAACACAGTTCGTAATCAACGATTACAACATGGGCGGTCGCCCAGGTCAGGACTGTTAGCGCTGTTATCGTGAGAGGCATGTCGACGGCCCGAGAGCGCATCCTGGAAGCCACCGAGGAACTTCTCGCCACCAAGGACGCGCTGGCGATCTCCACCCGCGCCATCTGCGACCGGGCGAAGGTCGGCATGCCCGAGATCTACCGTCAGTTCGGCGACAAGCAGGGGCTGCTCACGGCGGTCGCCGACATCGGTTTCGAGCGCTTCCTCGCCGCCAAGCGGCGGAACCCGCTCACCGACGACCCGGTGGCGGACCTGCGGACGGCCTGGGACAGCCACGTCGCGTTCGCGCTCCGCAACCCGTACCTCTACCGCCTGATGTTCACGCCCACGGGCGACGCCAAGCCGCAGGCCATCAAGGAGGCGCAGGCGATTCTCCTGAAGGCCGTCGAGCGCTGCCGCGACGCCGGACGGCTGCGGACGACCCCCGAACTCGCGGGTCGGTCGATCCTCTCCGCCAATGTGGGCGTGTGCATGATGGCCCTGTCGTTCCCGGATCTCTTCGGAGACTCCGAGATCTCAACGGCCGTACGGGACGCGGTGATCGGGCAGGTCACGGGCGACGAGCGGGAGGACACGCGGATCGGCACGGCGACCGTCCTCGCCCAGGCGCTCGTCGGCACCCTCACGGGGACGGCGCCCGTGAGCGTCGCCGCAGCCCTGGACCGGCTGACGGGCGCGCCGCGACCGCCGGCCGGAACCTCGGAGCCGTAACCCTCCTGGTTCCTCGCCGAGGACGGTCACCGCGCCCGGACGTGAAAGGGGCAGGCCTCCTCGCTCGCGACAGGGGCGGAGACGGAGGCCGCTCCGTCGGCCGCCGCACCGCCGCCGAGCTGGTCCAGGATCTCGTCGGAGAGGAGGTCCTGCGGCCCCTTGAGCGCGTCGGCGAGCACCGTGTCCGCGGGGAAGACCATCTCGGCCGCGATGTTGTCCTGCACGATCCGGGCGAGGTTGTCCAGAGCCACGTGGACCGGGTCCGAGGGTGGCTCGGCGGCCGGCAGGTCGATGAGGTGGGTGGCGACCTTCGCCGGGTTCATGCACGGCCTGATGATGATCGAGTTCTGGTTGAGCACGGACGTCGCCCACTGGGACAGGACGACGGTGTACAGGTCCTTCCAGGCCTCCTCGCCGACCCTGGCCCGCCAGCGCCGCATGAGGCCCTCCACGCCGGCGATCTGGGCGTGGGCCGCGTGCTTCATGTTGGTGCGGATGGGGGCGTACACACTGCCCGAGAAGTCCCCGAAGGACTTGATGTCGAAGGACCCGGCCGCCACGGAGGCGTCGATGAACGCGAGCGCTCCGTCGATCACCTTCGTGCACGAAGTGACCATTTCTGTAGGGATATTGGCCTTCGGAAGCTGCCGGCGTGCGGCGAGGAGGGTGTCGGCGTACGCCTGAAGCGGCGCGATCCAGCCGGTTCCGCCGGCCTCCTTGAAGGCGACCATCCGCAGGTCGTGCGGATCGATGCGGTGGCCGTTGGGGAGGTTCGGGACCTTGTCGCTCAGGTAGGGCGCGATGATCGCGAAGACACCGAGCGGCACATGACTGATCGACTTCGCCAGTTCGAAGATCTCGGCGACCGGGTGCACGGACTCCCGCGCGCCCTCGTGGACGAGGGTGAACCGGCCGCCCTTGGCGTCGTTCTGCACGACGACGACGGGGCCGAGGTGCTTGATCAGGTCGGCCTTCAGCACCGCGTAGTGGGAGCGCATACCGCTGTTCGCGGCGAGGATCGCGTCGCGGGCTACCCTCTCCTGAAGCACCGGGTCGACGAGCGTGGGCTGGGACGCGTCCACGGCCGGCGCCGGGCCGGCCCCGAGGATCGTCACGGCACCGGCCGCGGTGGCGCCGCCGAGAAAGCCTCTACGTGTGGCCATGTCCTGCCTTCCGAGGGAGAAGCCGGGTGTCACGCACGATCACCCCACGGACCGGACAACGAACGTCGGCTCCGACGGAAACCGGATCAGACGGAAACCGGCCCTGACGGAAACGTCCGTCGCGGGTCATCGCGAGGGCCTCGACGAACGGCAGCCTCGCCGGCCGCCTCGACGAGCATGCCGTCGAAGTGTTCGTTGACGCAGGCCGGGTAGCGGAACTGGCGGGTGAGCAGGACGCAGCAGCGTGTCGGCGGTCAACGAAGCGCTACGGCACATGCAGAAACGTGCAAGAAGAGGAGAGAACGCAAATGCTGGCTGCTGAACGACGTGCCCACCTGCTCGGTCTACTGGCCCGCGAGGGGAAGATCGTCGCCAAGGACGTCGCCGCCTCGCTGGGCATCTCCGAGGACAGCGTGCGGCGCGATCTGCGGGATCTCGCCTCGGAGGGACTGTGCCAACGGGTCTACGGCGGCGCGCTGCCCGTCTCACCGGCCGTGGTCGACTACGCCACCCGGCAGACCGTGGCCCCGGACGGCAAGCGGAAGGTCGCCGCGGTGGCCGCGGGGCTGGTGCGTCCGGGCGGTGCGCTGATCCTCGACGGTGGTACCACCGCCCTCGCCGTCGCCCGGGCACTTCCGCGGGATCTCGCCTGCACGGTGATCACCCACAGCCCGACGATCGCCGCGGCCCTGCTCGACCATCCGCAGGCGGAGCTCTTCCTCCTCGGGGGGCGCGTCTTCAAGCACTCGGCGGTCGCCTGTGGCGCCGCCGCGGTCGAGGCGGCCCAGAACGTGTCCGCCGACCTCTGCCTCCTCGGCGTCACCGGCGTGCACCCCGAGTTGGGACTGACCACCGGAGACGCCGAAGAGGCGGCGATGAAGCGCGCCTTGTCGGCGCGGGCGGCGGACACCTACGTCCTGGCCTCCTCGGAGAAGATCGGCACGGCTTCGCGGTTCCGTGTCCTGCCCTGGGAGAAGGTCAGCGGGCTGATCACCGACGCCGGCCCCCGGGACGCGCGCGTCGAGCAACTCACGGCGCTCGGCGTGGAGATCCTGCCGGCCGGCTGACGTACGGCCGTTCTGCCGTCCGTCTCGTCACGTCATCGGCTCTTCACTCCGCGACGCAGGACCCTCCGCGACCGCGGGCACACCCGAGGAGGGCAGGAGTTGCGGGATGCCGTCGACGATCGGGTAACGGCGGTGCAGGCGCGGGTTGTAGAGGGCGCCCCCTGCCTCGTCGAGGAGCAACGGGCCCTTGTCGAGCGGGCAGGCGAGGATCTTCAGCAGCGGGCTGTCTGGCTTCATGATCGGGTTCCTTCGGAGGTGGGGGTGTTCGCTTCGTGTCGCGGCAGGGTGAGCAGGACCGTCAGTGCGAGCACGGTGCCGCCGAGACGCAGTAACAGCCGCAGCGGGTCCTCGGGCAGCGGCTCGTCGAACGCGATCGTGCCGCTCACGATGGAGAACACACAGCTCACCGTCGAGCACACCGGGACGATCAGCGACGCACGGCAGCGCTGCAGGGCGGTCTGCGACAGCACAAGGCCGCTGACCCCTGTCAGCAGCAGAAGGTACGGGTACGGCGAGGCGAGCAGTCCGGGCACGGAGCCCAGGAGGTCCGAGGTGTCCAGATGCCCGGAGACGCCCTTGATGGCGAGCGAGCTGACGCCGTAGATCAGGCCGACCGCGACGGCGTAGGCCACTCCCGTGGTCGGCTGCCGATGGCGTCGCCCGGCGCGCCGCTCGGCGGCGGCGTAGAGCACGAGACCGGCCACGAGGGTCGGCAGGCACAGTGCGAGCAGGATGCCCGTGGGAGCGGTACGGCTGATCTCCTCGCTGGTCTCGTACAGCGAGGCCACCACCATCACGAGCGCCAGGCCGATGACCGCCACCGCGCGCCGCTCGCGGCCGGAGGGGCGCTCGCCGAGCACCACCGACGAGAGCACGAGCAGGAGGACGAGACCGGACAGGAACAGGCCTTGGGCGGCGGCGATCGGCAGGGTGCGGTAGACCGCCAGCTGCGCGGCGAACCCCAGGGCAAGGGCCACGGCCCCGCAGATCCACAGCGGTCGGCCGGCCAGCAGGAGGAGGGCCTGGCCCGGCCGTGCGGCACTCAGCGGCGGCATGCCGGCCAGCGCCCGCTTCTCCAGGACGAAGCCGGTGCTGTACAGGACGTTCGCCAACAGTGCGGCGGCCACACCCCACACCACGGGCTACACCCTTCTCGCATGCACGAGGAGGATGGAGGCGAGCGACGGTACCCCGCAAGCCAGCCGGTCCAACGGACGGAGCGGGCGCGGGACTCCGTGGAACGGCGCACCCGCGACCTTCACCACCTCGAACCCGGAAGCCGCCACGAACTCGCGGAGCGCACGCGCCGTGTACAGCCGCAGGTGGCCCACGACCTCGCTGCCCGGTCTGCCGTGGATACCGCGCAGACTCACCTCGGAGAACACCGGCTGGACTCCGGCGAGCAACAGCGCGCGGTTGTACCAGGCGGCGAGGTTCGGCGTCGAGAGCATGAGATGTCCGCCGGGTCGCAGGACCCTGCGCAGTTCGTCGAGAGCGCTGTCGGGGTCGACGAGGTGCTCGACGACCTCGCTGAACAGCACGGCGTCGGCGCTGCCGGAGGCGAACGGCAGCCCGCTGCCGGTCAGCTCGCCGCGGACGACCTGGCTCAGGCGCGGCGCCGCCCGGCGCAGGGCGTCCTGCGACCAGTCGATCCCCACGATGCGGTGCCCGTCGAGTACGCGGGCGGCGATCGCGCCCGCCGAGCCGTCCCCGCAGCCCACGTCGAGCACGGTCGCGGCCGGGCGGCCGGGCCCGACGGGGCCCAGCGCGTCGGCCAGCATCCGGGCCTGCCGCAGGGTCCGGGCCTCCCCGGAGGCGACGGGAACGGTGGGGTTCTCGTAGAAGTCCCGCAGCCCGGGGACGCGTACGCCCGGCGAAGTCACCGGCGCCTCGGGCGACTTGCCGGTTTCTGCCGAGCCGGTTCCTGCCGAGCCGGATTCTGCACCGGTTTCCGCACCGGTTTCTGCCGAGCCGGTGGCTGAGCGGGTCATGACGGCCTCTTGGGGTTGTCCGGGTTGTTCTGGTTGTTCCGGTTGCTCTGGGTGTTCTGGGTGTTCTGGGTGTTCTGGGCGTCCTGAGCGGAGTGGGATCCAGTCGCCGAGGCGTCCCCGGCCGGGGTGAGAGACGTCGTCGACAGCGACTCCGCGAACACGTCCGCCAGTTCCGCCCCGGCCGCGTCACCGAGCAGCGCCCGCGACCAGCGCAGCGTCACATGCAGTCGCCCGCCGGTGGACGCCGCCGCCACGCTCAGCCCGCGCGGCATCCGCGCCGGTGCGGAGAACCACACGGCCGTCGCCCGGCCGGCGTCGCCGAAGTCCAGCGCGTACGGCACGCGTCCGATGTTGGTGACCAGCACCGTCGACGTCCGGGACGCCGCCGCCCGCCGTGCAGCACGGGTGAGCACGCCCCGGACACCGACCGGCAGCAGCGGTGCGGTCAGCAGGTTCGCCCCGGCGCCCATGGGGGCGCCCTGGGCCGACTTCAGCGCGCGGGTGCGCCGGGCGGTGGTGCGCAGCAGCCGGGCCACGGCCTCCGGGTCCGGCCGCTCACGGAGCAGCAGCTCCGTGTCGCGCGGGCCGTCGGGGGTCATGGCCACCTCGACGAGCCGGGTCCCGTTGCCCATCGGCATCTCCGTGCCGCGCGGACGGTCGTCCACGGGCATCGTGATCCGTACCGGACCGGCCGGCCGGCCTCGCGAGGCGTTCCAGCGGCCTACCGTCAGGGACGCGGCGACAAGGAGTTGGTCGTTGACGGTCCAGGACGGGAGGTCTCCGTCCCGCGCCGCACGGCTCGGAACGGGCAGGTCCGCCTGCACCATGCCGTTGCCCACGGCGCGGGCGCGTACCGGCCCGGGGCGGGAGTCCGGCGCGACCCGTACGGGTCGCGTCCGTAGGGTGCGGCCGGTCCCGCTCGGAGCCGGACCCGGGCGCCCTGGCCGTACCCGCTCGGGTACGGGGAGGGCCGCCGTGCCGCCGTACTGTTCGGCGGTCGTGGCGAGCACCCGCAGCCCCGACCCGGCGTCGAGGGCCGTGTGATGCATCGTCAGCAGCAGCACGGTCCCGGCCCCTTCCCCGGTTTCCCCGTCCACCTCCACGACTTCCAGGCGCATCGGCGGCGACAGGGCGAGCGAGGGGCATTGCGCCAGGGCGCGGGCCCGAGCCCGCGCCAGGGCCTCGGGTCCGCACCCGACGAAGGTCACCGGATCGCTGTCCGGTCGCCCGGTCAGCTCCCACGCGAAGGACCGCCGGTGCCGACGCCCGGGTACTTCCCGTGCCAGCACCCGGGGGTGGGCCAGGAGCGCCCGCCGGAACGCGGCCCGGAGCCGTACCGGGTCCAGCCGCCCGGGCAGATGGACCTCCATGTGTACGCTCTCCGGCTCGTCGTCACTGAGGCAGTGCCGTGACACCTCGTCGACGGTCGGAAAGGGAATCCGGACCGCGCCGGGAGGGGTGGAGGTACCCCTCCCGACGGCGGTCCACGGCTCGGTCACGAAGGGCCACCGCTCTCCGGCCGCCAGAGGGGCTGCTCGGGCCGGTGCCCGTCGCCGGTGCTGCGCGGCCTGGCCGTGACCACCGGTCCGGCCTCCGGCGCGGCGGAACCGTCGTCGCCTTCTCGTCCGCCGCCGCCTTCACCCCCGTCGTCGCCCCCGCGCCCGGCGGCCGCGGCCGTCGGCCTCACCGCCGTCACCAGGGCGGCGGACAGGGCCACCAGCGTGAGCACCTGCGCCAGACCGCTGAACGCGCCTTCCCCGTCGGCGACCGGCTCCCCGGCGCCGAGGGCCGCGACGAGCCCGGCGCCGGCCATCGCCGCCGCCGCTGTCGGCACCAGCACGCCCGGCCGGAACCGCGCCGCCACGGCGAGTACGGGCACGATCAGGGCCCACGGCCCCGCCGCCACCGCGACGACCGCGGTCAGCGCGAGCGTTCCGAGCAGCATCCCCGGGGCCGCCGGTTCGGGCAGCTTCTCGTCGGCGGTGCCACCGTCGTCGCGACGGCGGCCCAGGAAGGCCAGGGCGGCCAGTACGACCAGCGCGAACGCGCCGCCGATCAGGGCCGCTCGGTACGAACCGGAGGGCTCGAACTCCATGGTCACCGTGCCGGACGCCCCGGCCGGGATCACCCAGGCCTGCTGCCAGCCGTCGAGGCGCACCGACTCGAGCTCCGTGCCGTCGAGGGTGGCCGTCCAGCCGTCGTTGGCGTTCTCGTAGGTCCGCAGGTAGGCGGCCTCGGCGGCGCCCGCCGACACCGAGACGGTCCGGCTGTCGTCGGCCCACCTGGTGACGGTGGCCTCACGCCCCGCCGCTCCCTCCAGTGCCCGCGGGGTGCCGCGGGTCAGGGTGACGTCGGTGATCGTCAGCGGGCCGGCGTCGTCCGCCTCCACCTCGTGGTCGCCGGACGGAAGCTCCAGGGTGCCGTCCTCCTCCTCGCCCGCGCACAGGGTGACGGTGACGGGGCGCCGCTCCGTGAGGTCCCGGACGAGTCCGGAGGCCTTCGTCTTGTGCAGGACACCGCCCACGGCGAGGTCGGGGCCCTCGCCGCACGGCAGGGAGAAGCGCGCGGACGGCTTCGGCCGCGGCACTCGCAGATCGGCCAGGGCGGGGACGTGTACCTCGCTCAGCCCGACAGGGAGCTGCACCTGCGCGTTCGCCACCGGGTTGTGGACGGTGAGCGGCGCGACCCTGGTGATGGTGATGTCGAGCCGGTTCGTCTCGATCTCCGGGAACCGGACCCGCCCGTTCTCGTCCACGTCGGCCACCGCGGCACCGTGCGGGGAGCTGATCATCACCTGCTCGGGCCGGGTGGACACCCCGCCCGCCGGCGCGAGGATGACCTCGTCGATCTTCTTCATCCCGGGCCAGCTCAGGTGGACGGCCGGCCGGTCGCCCGCGATCCAGGCGGTCGTCAGATCACCGTCGACCAGGTTGCGGGCGCCGAGCGACGTGCCGTTGCGGCTGGTGGAGTCCACGGCGGCCGTCAGCCGGTTCTTCGATCCGGGGGCCGTACGGTCGAGCAGTTCGTCCAGCGCGCCGCCGGGCACGGCGACGGCCCGCGCCGACACCTGGTACTCGCCCGACTCCTTGGTGCTGAACTGCCGGTGCAGTCCCACCTCGGCCGACGCGGGCGACAGGCCGCCCGCGTCCGTACCGCGGTGCAGGGAGTACACGGTCGCCGCCGCGTCGGTCTGCTCCGCGTCGGCGGGCAGCACCAGCATGCGCGTCACCTGCACGCCCGGGATCGACACCTCGGAGAATCCGGCCCCGGAGAGGCTCGGGCGCGCCTGCTGCGCGGCGAGGACGGTGATCTTCATCCAGGAGGCCTCGCCGGCGGGAGCCTTGACGGTCTGCGGCAGGCCGTTCGTCTGCAGGGGGCTGTCGGCCGAACCACGGTCGGTCTCGATCCGCACCTGCGTGGGAGCCGCGCGCATGGCGTCGCCCGGCAGGGGCGTCAGCTGGAGCGAGGCCGGGATGTCGGTCGGCCGGGAGAAGGCCACCCGGAGCCACTGTCCGACCGGCTTGCCCAGGGTGCCCTCGGCCCACGCGGTGTCCGGGTTGCCGTCGAAGGCGTTCACCGGGTCGTGCTGCGGCAGGTGGAACAGCCAGTTGCCGCTGCTGGAGGCCGTCACGGACTCGGCGCCGCGCAGCACCGCCGTCGTCTGGTGTTCGGTGCCCTCCGACGGCAGGATCTGCTTGGGCTCCTCGCCCGGGTTCTGCATGCTGCCGGAGTGGTTCCGCTCGTCCGCGGTGTAGGTGTACGAAGTGTTGTTGTTGACGAGGCCGAACCGGGTGTCGGCTCGGCGCAGCCCGTCCGCGACCGCCTTCACCGGTGCGAGGACGCCCTTGGGAAGCCTGTCCCCGGCCAGTACGGCCGGTCGCCCGGCCATCGAGGGATCGGCGGACAGCTGGAGCAGCGCCTCGGGTCCGCCGCTGACCACGGCCGTGTCGGCCACGGCGGAGACACCGACCCTGCCGGGCCGCCCGCCCTGGTCCTGCGGCTGGTAGATCTCCACGGCCTGGAGCCGGGCGTAGAGCCCCTGCACCTGGAGCGGGGTGTCGGCGGCGATGCGTCCACCGGTCATCAGCGGGCCGAACCCGGTGACCTTGCGGTAGCCGGACGACTCCAGGGTCCGCTTCACCGTCTGCGGCGGGACGTAGCCGATCTGGTCGGGGTCGAGGTCGTTGCGTACGACGACCTCGTGCATGCCGGCCCGTGCGAGGTACTCGCGAAGGCCCGGAACCTCGGCGCCGGACAGCAGCGCCTGCTCGACGGCGTCCGTCATACGGCGTGCTCCGGGAGTGCCGAAGGGGACGAAGTCCCGCTGCGCCCAAGGGGTCTCGGCCAGCACGTCGAAGGGCTGGTCGATCGGGGAACCCCAGGTGTAGATGCCGTGCGCGGTCGCCGGGACGACGAGTGCCCGGCTGTCGGGGGCGTTGTCCTTGAGCCAGCCGGCGGCCTTCTCCCAGTGGGTGGGCAGCTTGGTGAACGCCCCGGGCTGGAGGATCGAGCCGTTGACGTACGGGAGCGCGAGACCGGGCAGTACGAGGACCGCCGCGGTCGCGGGCACCCAGCGGCGGCCGTGGAAGGCGCGGAGGGCGCGCGAACCTCTGTTCGCGGACAGCACGGCTGTCAGATGGGTCAGTCCGAGGACGAGCGCGAGGGCAAGTCCCGGCTGGAACTTGTAGATGTTGCGGAACGGCTTCAGCGGCCCGTTCAGCCAGTCCTGGACGGCGCCGTGGAACGGTCCGCCGAAGGCTCCGCCGTATCCGGCGAGCGCGATCAGGACGACGGCGAGGACGGTCAGCAGCAGCCAGCGGCGCTCCGGCAGGTCCCGCCGGGCCAGGCCGGCCAGGCCGAGGGCCGCGGCGAACGCCGAACCGAGCACGGCGATGACGGAGGTCGCGACGGTCCAGCCGGCCGGCAGCCACGCCTCCCCGAAGTTCAGATAGGCCACCCAGTTGCCGGCGCCGCGCAGCAGCTCGGTCGCGGACATGGTGGCGGTGGTGGTGTCGGCCTGCTCGACGTACGGCATGAAGTTCTCGCCGTACATACCGAGCAGGAGCAGCGGCACCACCCACCACACGGTGGCGAGGACGACGCCCGGTATCCACCAGGCCAGCAGCGCGCGCCGGCGCCGGCCGGGCGGGCGGCTGAGGAGGTACAGGCCGACGGGCAGCAGCGCGGCCAGCGTCGAGGCGGCGTTCACGCCCCCCATGAAGGGGATCAGCAGGGCCGAGCGGGCGGCGGCCTTCCGGGGGCTCAGCTCGGCGGAGGTCAGCGGCAGCAGCACCCAGGGCAGCAGGGCGCCGGGCAGCGCGGCGGCGGAGGTCGATCCGATGACGATCGTGAAGGTGGGCCACAGGGCGTAGACCAGGGCGCCGAGGACGCGGGACGCGGGCGTGCCCACGCGCAGCCGCTCGGCGAGCCTGAGCGCGCCCCAGAAGGCGGCGGTCACGATGACCGAGAGCCAGAGCCGTTCGGCCAGCCAGACCGGCACCTGCACCAGGTCCATGAGCGCGTAGTAGGGAAGTGCGGGGAAGGCGTAGCCGACGTACTGGTTGGCTATGCCGCCGAGGCCGACGTTCCCGTTCCACAGCGAACCGAGATCGCCGAGGAAGCGCCAGGGGTCGAGGGCGACGCCGAGTTTGGTCTCGAACGTCATCCTGCCGGGTGACACGGCGATGAACGCCACCAGCACGACGGCCCAGAAGCCGAACAGCAGGCGTCGTCCGCGCGGCTCGCCGGACGCGTCCGGCGGCGTCGGCTGCGGCACCCGGGTGGGTGCCTGGACCGTAGTGGTCATGACCGTTCCTCGCTTCGCATGCTCATGGGCTTCGTCTGAGAATCAGCAGCAGATTCCAGGTGGCGATCTCGCGGAGTCCCGGCACCCGGGTGATCGTGCTCGCGAGGAAAGGCCAGTAACGAGACCGCGCTGTCACGACCTGCACGTCGTCGCGACCGCGGACGTGCCGCAGGGTGGGACCGATGTGGACGGGGAAGAGGTTCTCGCCGAGCGTGTGCTTGGCCGCGTGGCCGGTGCGCCGTTCGTAGCGCGCGCGGGCTCGGTCGGCACCGAGGTAGTGCCACGGCGCGGTCTCGTGGCCTCCCCAGGGCGAGAACCAGTTGGTGAACGACAGGTAGATCAGTCCGCCGGGGCGGGTGACCCGTACCATCTCGCTGATGAACGTCTGCGGGTCGGACACGTGCTCGAGCACGTTGGACGAGAAGCACACGTCCGCGGCGCCGTCGGCGAGCGGCAGCAGGTATCCGTCGGCGAGGACCGCGTCCTCGGTGGTACGACCGCGGGCACCGAGCTCCCGCGGGTCGGGCTCGAAGAGGTAGCTCTGCGCGCCACGGCGGCGGAACTCCTCGGTGAAGTGACCGCTGCCGCCGCCGACATCGACGACGATCTTGCCGGTCAGGTCGACATGACGTGCCACCTGTGCGACCGAGTCACGGGCCAGCAGGGTGTAGCACCGCTCGGGATCGCGGGGTTCGCGCATGAACGCCCGGAAGAGGGCGGCCGATCGTCTCAGCGACGGATCCTTGAACCCACGGTCCGTGGTCTCAGCCATGGCCGCTCCCGCGGCGTCCCGGGATCGCGGCGCGTGCCACGGCCTCGGCGGCGACCGCCTGGAACTGACGGACCGTCGCGCTCCAGCGGAAGTGCTGGGCGCGCTGGGCGGCGGCCTGCCCCATGGCCGCGCGCCGCTCGGTGCTGAGGGACAGGGTGCACCACGCGGCGGCGAACGAACTCTCACCCCGGGCGAGCACCCCCGTCTCCCCGTCCTCGATGGAGTCGCGCAGGCCGGGTATGTCGAAGCCGATCGCGGGGGTGGCCCGCGCGGCGGCCTCGGTGACGACAAGGCCCCAGCCCTCGACGAGGGAGGGGTGCAGCAGCAGCCACGCCTCGCACATCAGGCGGTGCTTCTCGGCCTCCGACACCCGGCCGGCGAACGTCACGCCGGGGCCGGCCATGGCTTCGAGCCGCTCCCGTTCGGGGCCGTCACCCACGATGACGAGTCGGCCACCGGTGACGGGACGCACCCGCTCCCACAGCCGTAGGAGCAGGTCGATGCGCTTGTACTCGACCAGCCGGCCGACGGCCAGGAACAGCGGTTCCTTCGCCTCGGGCAGTAGGGGGCCGGGTTCTTCGACGCCGTTGTTGACGATCCGGATGCGGTCCGCCGCCACGCCGATGTCGCGCAGCTCGGAGGCGGTCGACTCGGAGACGGCCACCATCAGGTTGTCCCGGTGGATGCCGGTCAGGGCCCAGTGCTCCAGCCTGCGTCCGAGCCGTGCCGCCGGGCCCGGGTAGCGCATCTGCCAGAGATCCGTGTGCACATGGTTGACCAGGCACAACGTCGCTCCGCGGTGCCACAGCGGGGCAAGGTACGGCATGCCGTTGCACACCTCGACCAGCAGGTCGCAGGTGCCGACCTCGCGGGCGAAGGTCGCCTTGGCGCGCGGGAAGTGACTCGCGTCGCCTCCCGCGGAGACCACCCGGTAGCCGCGGGAGGCGGCCGGGCCGCCGCACACGAGCGTGACCTCGTGGCCGTCGGTGGTCAGACCGTCGGCTATCCGGTCGATGAGCAGTTCTGAGCCGCCGGCGGCCTGGTTGGCCAGGTCGCGACGGGCGAGGAAGGTGATCCGACGCGGCGCGGGCGCTCCGAAGGACGCGACGTGCGTCTCGGGGGTGAGCGGGTCGGTGGCGTGGCCGGTGGTGCGGGCTTGCACGGGGACGGAACGGGAGTCCTTCTGGCCCGGGGCCAGAGCGGACGAGCGCTGGGGCATAGAGGTGCTCCAACTCGGCGGCTGCGGGGTGGAAAACGCATGAGGGTGTGCCGGGCTTCCGGGGATGAAGCGCTGGGCTGTCAGGTACTGCGGGTGGTGGGGCACTGCGGGTGAGCGGGCACTACGGCTGAGCGGGCACTACGGGTGAGCGGACACTGCGCCCGCGGTGGCGGGCTGCCGGGGACGGCAGCCGACGCAGAAGGAAACGTTTGTCTTACCGCGGGGTAACATCAGTGTTCGTTCAAGGATTCGTTCCGGCTACTCACGCCTATGACAATTTCGGGACTTCTGGCGACCCCGTTTCACTCACTCAGTTGAGTGTTCGGCCCGCCGGGAGCCGCGGATCAGCAGTACGGCACCGGCCACGGCGAGCAGACCGCCCACGAGGCCGCCCACGACGGGCGCGGTCTCACCGAGCAGCTTCAGCCGGCTGCTGTCCGCGGAGGCCAGCTCGGCCTGCTCACGCCGGGTATCCGCCGTGAACTCCAGCCCCTCGCTGGCCAGCAGCGTGACCGCGTCCTTCGGTGAACCCGGGGCCCGCAGCGTCTTCTTGGGCGCGATCAGCGCGTTCGTGATCCGTCCCGTGCGCCGGTCCACGGTCAGCTCGATCCTCGCGTTGGAGTACCACTCCTCCGCCAGCACCTGGCCCGGCTTCGAGCTGCCCACCAGCACGCCGGGCACGAGCCGGGTACCGGTCTGGGTGGCCTCGACGCTGCCGGCGAAGCGGTAGTTCTCGCGCCCGTCGGCCCTGATGACCTCCTGGAACTCCAGCGGCACGGTGGCGCCCAGCGTGCTGTCCCACCAGGAGTAGGCGCGCTTCTCCACGTCGAACGGGAACTTCAGATAGGCCTCGCCCTCGAACGCGGGCTTCTCCTCGCAGCAGCGCACCGGCAGGTTCGTCCGGCGGTCGGTCACCCAGCGCTCGGTGGTCCACTGCAGGGACTTCCGCGGGTCGCCCAGGGCGAGCGTCTTCGGCGAGTCGATCTGCGTGGACACGTCCCAGATGGCGTTTCCGCTGCGCTCACCGGCCGCGACGTCTCCCAGCACCCGGCGGGTGATCGTGATCGTCTGGCCTTCCACCGTGGAGACGGACCCGGTGTCGAAGTAGCTGCCCGGACCGGTGAAGACCGTCGTGGAGTTCACGTCGGTCGGTGTGCGTTTGGCACGTGGCTCCACGTACCAGGTCAGCAGCTGGGTGAAGACCAGCAGGAAGACTCCGACACCCAGCAGGATCAGGGACGACGGCGATATGGAACGACGCATGCGGGTACTCCGATACGGGCGCGACGTGCGGGGGCTCGTGGGCCGTGTGGGAAGGGGGCACACACACGGGGTGCAGCCTGTCCGGGGCGATGGAAGATGGATACCCGGCAGTAACAGTGACTGTGGACCGCGAAATTAGGCGGCCCTTGACCATCTGTCAATGCGCCTCCCATACTGGCCGCGCCGGACCGGGCCGGCGCGCTGGGTGACAGACCTCGACGAACGAGAGGCCGATCATCCTCATGCCCAGACTGCTCGCCGCCTTCCTGACCTGCGCCGCCTCCGCCCTCCTGGCCACAGGCGCCGCCTACGGAATCGTCACCGCTCTCGACGCCACACCCGAGCAGCAGAATGTGCCGCTCGTCACGTTCCCCGAACCGCCCGCGGACGGCACGTCCAGCACGGCGGGCTCCGGCGCGGGCTAGGTTGGAACATGCAGCCCACAGCTCGAACGCGTAGGGACCCGACACCCAGGAGCGGTGCGGTGGAAGCGTCGTCAGCGTGGCACGACGTGCCACGAGAACGGATCCAGCAGTTCGCCGACCGTGCCCTGGAGCAGGTCCCCGAACTGGCACAGGACATCCTCGCCGCGATCCGGCGGGAGTATCCGGGTCTGGTGCTGCTCCCCGACGAGTCCGGAGAGCCGAAGGCCCTGGTGGCGATCCGGCACGCGCTGGAGCTCTTCGTGGAACAGATGGCCACGGGCTCGGCCCGCCCGCGCACCCTCCCGGAGCTGTTCCGGGACTTCGGGCGCGGCGAGGTCTCGCAGGGGCGCAGCCTCGACTCCCTGCAGGGGATCTACCGTCTGGGCGTGCGCCTCTCCTGGCGGCGTATGGCGGAGATCGGCCAGCAGGCCGACATCCCGCCCTCGGCCATGTACGAACTCGCCGAGTCCGCGTTCGAGTACCTCGACGTCATGGTGGCCCAGTCGGTACGCGGCTACGCCGAGGCCGTCGCCCGCCAGGCCGGGGAACGGCTGCGGCTGCAACGGCTCCTCGTCGACCTCCTGCTCACCGAGCACCGCACGGATCCGTCCGCCCTGATCGCCGACCGCGCGGCCGGCCTGGGCTGGCAGCTGCCCGGGAAGGTGGCGGTGGCGGTGCTGCTCCGGCCCGCCCAGGAGGCCGTCGCTCCCGCCGTGGGGGACGAGATGCTGCTCGACATGGAGGGCGCGCAGCCGCGTCTGGTCGTACCGGACCCGGACGCCCCCGGACGCGCGGAGTTGCTGCACCGGGCGGTGGCCGGCTGGTCCGGGGCGATCGGCCCGTCGGTTCCCCTGACGGAGGCCGCCACGTCACTGCGCTGGGCCGAGGCCGCCGTCCGGATGATCGAGCAGGGTCTGCTGCCCCGGGGACGGGTCCTGCACTGCGGCGAGCACGTCGAGGCCCTGGTGCTGCTGCCCGCGAGTGAGCTGATCGACGATCTCGCGCGGCGACGCCTTGCGCGGCTTGACGAGGCCGGCGGACCGGCGCACGCCCAGCGGCTCGCCGAGACCCTGCTCGCCTGGCTGGAGACACGGGGTGGTGCCCCCGAGGTGGCCGCCCGGCTCGGAGTCCACCCGCAGACCGTGCGCTACCGGTTGAGACAGCTCCGTGAGCTGTGGGGCGACGACCTGGACGACCCGGACCGCCGCTTCGAACTGGAACTGGCGCTGCGCACCCGTCGGTTGCGCGGAGATCTCGGCCCACCGCCCGACTGACCCGGGGCGGCGCAGCCGTACCGCACGACACCTCGCGCGGTACGGCGTCGGCACGCCTCCGTCACCACGGTCCCCGGCCGGGCCCCGAACCTCTGTCAGCGGGTTGTGGGCCCGTTGTCAGAGCGTTCCTGGACGATCCCCTGGAGACCAGGGAGGCTCCATGACACTCGCAATCCAGGCCGAAGGTCTGGTGAAACGGTACGGATCGCACACGGCGCTCGCCGGAGTGGATCTGGCCGTACCCGCCGGGACGATTCTCGGCGTACTCGGCCCCAACGGCGCGGGCAAGACGACGGCCGTACGCATCCTCTCCACCCTGCTGCGGCCCGACGGTGGCCGGGCCACCGTCGCCGGATACGACGTGCTGCGCCAGCCGGTCGCGGTTCGTCGCCGGATCGGCCTGACCGGTCAGTACGCTTCGGTCGACGAGGAACTCACCGGCTTCGAGAACCTCGCTCTGGTCGGCCGGCTGCTCGAACTGCCGAGGGCGGACGCGCGGGCGCGCGCCACGGAGCTGCTCGAGCGGTTCTCGCTCACCGATGCCGGCGGGCGCCCGGTCAAGACGTACTCGGGCGGGATGCGCCGCCGGGTCGACCTGGCCACCAGCCTGGTCGGCCGGCCGGAGGTGCTCTATCTGGACGAGCCGACCACAGGCCTGGACCCGCGCAGTCGCAACGAGGTCTGGGACGTCGTTCAGGGGTTGGCCGACGACGGCGTGTCCGTCCTGCTCACCACCCAGTACCTGGAGGAGGCGGACCGCCTCGCGGACCGGATCACGGTCATCGACCAGGGCCGTGTGGTCGCGGAGGGCCGGGCCGACGAGCTGAAGAAGCGCACCGGTGGCCAGACGCTCCAGGTACGGCCCGCCGACCCCCGGGACGTGCCGGAGGTGGTACGGATACTCGGCCTGCTCACCGAAGCCGCCCCCACCGCCGACACCGACACCGGCCTGATCACCACCCTGGCCGACGACACCGTCCTGCTGTCCGCGCTGGTGCGGCGGCTGGACGACGCGGGCATCGCGGTGGACGAGCTCGCGCTGCGGCTGCCGAGCCTTGACGAGGTCTTCCTCTCCCTCACCGGCAAGCCCGCCACGGAGAACACGGGCGCCGCCGTCGTACCGACCACCGAGCGGAGTGCGGTATGAGTGCCATGGTCGAGCCGGCCGTCGACGTGCGGATAGGGCTGGTGCGCGGGCTCGGGCACAGCCTCACCCTGGCCGCCCGGAGCATCCGCTCCGTCCTGCGCTCCCCGGCCACCCTGGTGGACACGATCATCCAGCCGGTGCTCTTCCTCGTGGTGTTCGCGCTGCTGTTCGGCGGCGAGATCGCGGGCGACTGGCAGTCGTACCTCCAGCCGCTGGTACCCGGCCTGATGGTGCAGATCATCCTCTACGCCAGCGTGGGCACCGGGCTCGCGCTGAACACGGACGTCGTCAAGGGAGTGTTCGACCGCTTCCGCAGCCTGCCCATCGCGCGCTCCGCGCCGCTCGTCGGTGCCGTCCTGGGCGATGTGGTGCGCTACGCCCTCGCGTTGGTCGTCCTGCTCGCGCTGGCCTTCGCAATGGGCTTCCGGGTCAGGACCGGCCCGGTCGAGGTCGTACTCGCGATGCTTCTGTCGATCGGTTTCGGCCTTACTTTGTGCTGGCTGTCCGTGCTGATCGGCATGGCCGCGCAAAGCCCGCAGGCGGTTCCCGGCATCGCCATGGCGCTGGTGCTCCCGCTGACGTTCGGCAGCAACATCTTCGCTTCGCCTGAGACCATGCCCGGCTGGCTGCAGTGGTGGGTCGGCGTCAACCCGGTCAGCCACTTCGTGGACTCCACCCGGGCCCTGATGCTGGGCGGGGACGCCTCAGGGCCGATTATGGCCAGTCTGATCTGGATGGCCGTCCTCTTTACCGTACTGTTCCCGCTGGCCGTACGGGCGTACGCCCGCCGGACGAGATGAGTCGGTCGCGGACGGGCAAGTCGGCCGTCGGACACAGGCCAGGAGGACAAGCGTGCTGACCGTGCACTTCACTCACGAGGACATCGCCAGAACCCATATGTCACCCAGGGTCCGCCACCGGGCAGAGACGCTGTTCGCCCTCGGTCATCTGGAACGCTCCGCGCAGCGGAACAGGGGCGTGGGTGGCTGGGTCTCGCACGCACGAGCCTGGGTCGCGGCCAGACCGTCCCGCCGACCCCGCCTTCAGCACGCGCTGAGACACAGAGGCGAACTGCTGCCGTTCCTCTTAACCCAGCCCGCTCCGGACCGGGACACGGCGGTTCCGGAGGACATGCGGCAGGCGCTGGCGGCGCTGGCCGACTTCCAGAAGGCGTGCATCACGCCATATCACACGAGCATCCAGGAGATGCTCGACGAGACCCGTCACTGCTACTCGGACATGGTCGCGCAGCTCGGCCTGGCGGCGACGCTCGAACGACTGCAGTACAACACCAAATGGGAGGCCGACACCCTGACCGTCGACGACGGCATGGACCGCGAGGTCTTCCTCGACGGCCGGGGTCTGGAGCTGGTGCCCTCGGTGTTCCTCAGCGGTACCCCGCGGCTGCACACCTTCCGGGACCGGACAGCGGGGCGCACCGCGGCCGAGCGTGCGGCCGTCCGGCCCGTGCGCGTCCTGGTGTTCCCGGTCTGCCCGCACGGTCTGGCCTCCACCGCACTGGTGAAGGAGACCCAGCGGACCGCCAAGCCGCTGCCTCAGCTGCTCGGCCGGACCCGGGCGGCGGTACTGGAACGGCTCACCGAGCCGCAGTCGACCAGTGAACTCAGCAGCGCACTGCGCATCTCGGCGACCACGGCCAGCGAGCACGCCTCGGTGCTGCGCAGCTCCGGACTGGTCTCCACGACCCGGAACGGCGGCAGCGTGCGTCACGAGGTGACCGCACTCGGCGCGCTGATGCTGAACTCCCCCACGGATCCCGCCCGTACGTGGTGCAGCGACTGCGCGGACCGGCGTGCCGTGGGCACCGAAGCCAGGGAGCAGGTCGCGTGACAAGATGATCGCCGAGAGTAGTCGAGAAGGTGGGGCGAGAGAGTAGCGACCGTGCGCCTACTGCTTCTGGGTCCGCTCGAACTGCGGGACCGTGACCAGCGACCGATACCGCCGGGTGGCCGCCGGGTCGGCCTGCTCATCGCCCGGCTCGCACTCAACCCCGCCGAACTCGTCCCCACCAGCACTCTCATCGCCGATCTGTGGGAGGACGAACCGCCGGCCGCCGGCGGGATCAACGCACTGCACCGGCTGGTCTCCCGCGCCCGCCGCGCACTTCAGCAGGCCGGGCACGGCGACGCGGGGGTGGTCTCCGGGCCCGGTGGCTACACCTTGGCCGTCGAGCCCGCGGACGTGGACGCGAACCATTTCGAGCGGCTCGCCGCGCAGGGCCGTCGGCTGCTGCGCGCGCGTGCACCCGAGCAGGCCGCCCCCGTGCTCCAGGAGGCCCTGTCGCTGTGGCGCGGGGCGGCCCTGCCCGAGTACACCGACACCAGGTTCGCCAGCCGCACCGCCGCCCGGCTGGAGCAGCTGCGGCTCGCCGCGGTCGAGGACCACATCGAGGCGCGGATCGCTCTGAACGCTGCCCCCGAACTCCTCTCGGAATTGTATGAACTGACGTCACGTCATCCGTTGCGGGAGCGCGGCGCCGGGCTCCTCATGCGGGCCTTGCAGCTCTCGGGCAGTCCGGCCGAGGCACTCACCGCGTACGAGCGGCTGCGGGCCGCACTCGCCGACGAACTCGGCGCCGTACCGTCGGCCGAGCTGCGGCGCATCCATGCCGAGGCGCTGGCCGACGGCGCCCGGCAAGGCTCGGACGAGGCATCCGGCGGCAGACTCACCGGCGTACGGTCGCGGAGCACGGCCCCCGGCGGGGCGGCCCCGCCGGCCGCACCGCCGACCGGTGCGCCGTCGGCGGGAATCCCGGGACTGCCCAGCCCCATCACCCGCTTCGTCGGCCGGGACGACGAACTGCGGCAGGTGGCGGCCTCCCTGCGCGGCTCCCGGCTGGTCACGCTGTACGGGCCGGGCGGCGTCGGCAAGACACGGCTCGCCACCGAGTTCGCCTCGCGCACCCGCACGGACGTCGCCGACCTGGTGTACCTGGTCGAACTCGTCGGGCTCGGCGGTGGCGAGGACCTCGCCGACACCGTCGCGCGGGCCCTCGGTCTCCCCGGCACCCCCTTGCTGGAGCAATCCCAGTCCGGCCGCAGCCGGTTCGACCAGCTCACGGCGTTCCTGTCGGTCCGGCGCGTACTGCTGGTGCTCGACAACTGCGAGCACCTGATCACCGAGGTCTCCCGGTTCGCCGCCATGGTGCTGGCCGCCTGCCCGGGGCTGCTGCTCCTCGCCACCAGCCGCGAGCCACTGATGATCACCGGAGAGGCGCTGTGCCGGGTCGGCCCGCTGCGTCTTCCCTCCTCGGAGGCCGTGGCCGCACGCTCCACCGCGGTGCAGCTCTTCTGCGACCGGGCCGCGCTGGCACGGCCCGGCTTCACCCTCACACCGGCCAACACGGCCCAGGTGGTGGAGATCTGCCGCACACTCGACGGACTCCCGCTCGCGATCGAACTCGCCGCCGCCCGGCTGCGCTCGATGTCCGTCCAGCAGATCACCGAACGGCTCGACGACCGCTTCCGGCTGCTGACGGCCGGCAACCGCACCTTCACGGCGCGGCACCGGACCCTGCGCGCCACCATGGACTGGAGCTGGGAGCTGCTCACCGGGCCCGAACGCGCCCTGGCCCGGCGGCTTTCCGCGGCCGGCAACGCCGTGACTCAGGATGTGGCCACGGCCCTCGGCGCCGGTGCGGGCCTGACCGAGGACGACGTGCCCTACGTCCTGTCGTCGCTCGTCGACAAGTCCCTGCTGCACCTGTGGGAGACCGAGGGCGGTGAGATGCGCTACCGCATGCCCGAGACCGCCCGCGCGTACTGTGCGGAGCGCCTCGCCGATTCCGGTGAGCGCGAGTCGGCCGAGGCCGCCTGCACCCGGCACTTCGTCGAGCTCGCGGAACGCGCCGCCGAGGAACTGCGCGGCGCGGGCCAGCCACGCTGGATCGCCCGGCTCGACGCCGACCACGACAACGTGCTGCTTGCCCTGCGCCGGGCCGTGGACGGCGAGGAGATCGACACCGCGGTCCGGCTGGGCCTCGCGCTGTCCTGGTACTGGGTCATGCGAGGCCGCTATGCCGAGGCCAACACCTGGTGCGGCGAACTGCTGCGGTTCGGGGCGCGCGTACCGGAGAGAGCCGCGGCCGTGTTCACCATGCTGCGGCTGCTGCTGCCCGCTCCGGCCGCCCAGGAGCGGGACGGCGGGAACCTCGACCGGGACGTCGCCGAGGCGGCCCGGCGCGCCCGCGACTGCGACGCCATGAGCGAGCATCCCCTGCTGGCCCTGTTGGAACCCAAGTGCTGGCTGATGGCGGGCGAGCACGAGGAGATGGAGCGCAGCGCCCGGCGGGCCTGCGCCCATCAGGACGCCTGGGCGCGGGCCTCCGGCCGTGCGGCCCTCGGCTTCGCGGCGGAGACCACGGGCGACAGCGGAGCGGGTGAACGGCATCTGCGGGCCGCGCTCGAGTCGCTCCGCGAGCTCGGCGACCAGTGGTCCACGGCCCAGCTCACCTGCACGCTGTCCCGGTTCACCTCGCTGCGCGGGGACACCGCGGGTGCGCTGGCGCTGCTGCACGAGGCGCGGTCCGCGATCGAGGCGGTCGGCTCGGCCGACGACATCGCACAGATCCGGATCCGGCTCGGCATCGAGCAGTTGCGTTCCGGGGAGCACGAAGCGGCGGAGGTGAGCTTCCACCACGCGGTGCACGGTCCCCGGCGCACCATGCCCGAGTACGAGGTGCTGGTGGCGGCCGGCCTGGCGGAGCTGGCCACCCGGCGCGGCCAGCCGTCGATCGCGTCCGAGCGGCTCGAACGGGCGCTGCGGCTGCTCGACGACGCGGTCTTCGACAAGGAGTTCCTGCGCATCGAGGTGCTGCGGCGCAGCGCCGCGCTGGAACTGTCGCGGGGCTCGGAGGGCGTCGCCGCGGCCCGGTCGGCGGCGGCGGAGGCCTTGCGGCTGGCGGCGCCGCTCAACGACATGTGGGTGCTCGCGACGGTCGCGGAGCTGCTGGCGACGGTCGCCCTCCACGAGGGCCGGCCGCTACGGTCCGCGCAGTTGCTCGGCACCGCGACGGCGCTGCGGGGCCTCGAGGATCTGGGCAGTCCCGAGGTGCGGGCGCTGAGTGCGGAGCTGACCGCGCGTCTGGGCGCGGGGGAGTTTCGCCGCCGGTGCGCGGAGGGCGAGCGTCTGTGTCGCGACGCGGCCGTACGCGAACTCGCGTCCGGGGCCTGAGGCCGTACGCCGACGCGCGTCCGCGGCCGCACAGCTTGGTCACGCCCGCCCACGGCCGCGGGTTCGCGAGCGGCCCCCGCCCCCTGCTACCGACTCGGACGGCTACCGGTTCAGAAAGGCCAGGACAGCCAGGACCCTGCGGTGGCCGGTTCCCGAGGCGGGGAGACCGAGCTTGGTGAAGATGTTCTTGATGTGCTTGCTCACGGCCGGCACCGACAGTTCGAGGAGTTCACAGATGCGCCCGTTGTCGTGTCCCTCGGCCATGAGGCCGAGGACCTCCCGCTCGCGCGGTGTGAGCAGTGCGAGCGGGTCCTGGGCGCGGCGCCGGCCGAGGAGCTGGGAGATCACCTCGGGGTCCATGACGGTGCCGCCCGCGCGGACGCGGTGGACCGCTGCCATGAATTCGGCGACGTTCCCCACCCGGTCCTTCAGCAGATAGCCGATTCCGCTCGCGTCGTCGCCGAGGAGTTCCGTCGCGTAGTTGTCCTCCACGTGCGCGGACAGGACGAGGACCGGGAATCCTGGTCGTTCGCGGCGCAGTTCGGCCGCGGCCCGCAGGCCTTCGTCGCGATAGGTCGGGGGCAGACGTACATCGAGCACCACCACGTCGGGCGTCAAGGCCGTGACGAGCGCGGACAGTTCCTCGGCTCGGTCCACCGTGCCGACGACGGTGATTCCTTCCGTCACCAGCAGTAGTTCGAGCCCGGCCCTCAGCAGGGCGTCGTCCTCGACGATCAGCACGCGCACGGCAGTTCCACCCGAATGGTCGTGGGCCCGCCCGGTGGGCTGGACACCTCGGTCGTTCCGTCGAAGGCCGCGACCCGGCCCCGGATGCCGGCGAGTCCGCTGCCCCGGGTCTCGTCGACGCCACCCTGACCGTCGTCGGTCACGGTGACGTACAAGGTCTGCCCCTCGGTTCTCACGCCCACACGGATCCCGGAGGCTCCACTGTGCTTGACGGCGTTGGTGAGCGCCTCGGCGACGACATGGTACGCGGCCACCTCCACCGCCGCGGGCGCGCGGGTCAGCGTGCCGACCTCCAGCTCGCACGGCAGCGGACAGCGCAGGGCGAGTGCCGAGACCGCACCCGCCAGGCCGCGGTCGGCGAGCACGGGCGGGTAGATGCTGCGTACGACGTTCCTCAACTCCGCGAGCGCCTCCTCGGCCGCGGACTGGGTCACCCCGATCAGCTCGCGGGCCTTCACCGGGTCGCTGTCCATGAGGCGTTCGAGGATGCCCAGGTGTAGGCGCACGGCGACGAGTCGGTTCTGGGTGGAGTCGTGCAGGGCGCGTTCGATGCGGCGCAGTTCCGCGGCGTGCGCCTCCAGGGCCTCCGCCCGGGACGTGGTGACCTCGGCGAGCCGGTGGGCGAGCCGCGCCCTTCCGCCGGCGGTCAGCCGGCGGACCCTGACCCGGGCGTGCAGCAGTGCCGCCGGCGGAGCGAGGCAGACGAGGACGGCCAGGTGCGGGACCGCCGCCACGGGGGTGAGGAGGGCCGTGGGCCAGTCGCGTACCTGGAAGAAGGCGGGGGTGAGGACGATGTGCGGCGGGAGTGCCCACCACCACAGCGGGACGGTGAGGGCCACGGCGGCACTGAGCGTCGGCACGAGGACGCAGATTCCCGCGAGGAGACCGGTCAGAGCGTTGACCACGGACCGGCCGACCGCGCGCCGTACCCGGGCCAATTCCTCCGTGGGCTCCGGCTCCGGACCTTCGGGGACCGAAATGTTTCTTCTGGTGAAGACCGAGATGCTGGCGTCCAGATCTTTGGCGCGATTTCTACTGGCCTGTTCCAGTAGCTCGGACACGAAATCGGCGCGCAATCCCACCGCGGAAATCAGAATCGCGAAGACGAGGAAGGGGAGCGTGGCCCAGGAGACTGCGGCCGAAGCCGCCGCGGCGACCAGATACCGCACCTCCGGCAGGGCGGCACGAACCTTTTTCCGCAGCACGGAGCCGCTTCCCGGCCCCTCGGGTATACCTGCGTACACCCCGTCACGTGCAGTCAGATATGCATTGTCCGGCTTCCTGGCCTCGTGATAACTTCCCGGCGTCATTCTGAGCGGGGGTTCCTCTTGTGTCCGGTGGTTCGACGAATTTCAGCGCGCCCGGCGCGCCTGCACTGGTCTTGCGCGACGTAACCAAAAATTATGGCCGGGGAGGGAATGCGGTGCAAGCTCTTCGTGGCATTTCCGTAGACCTTGCCCGCGGCAGCTTCACTGCGGTAATGGGCCCGTCGGGTTCCGGCAAGAGCACATTCCTGCACTGTGCCGCCGGTCTCGACCGTCCCAGCGGCGGCGAAGTCTGGCTCGGCGGTGTCCCGCTGTCCGGCATGCGCGAGGCCGGGCTGACCCGGCTGCGGCGGGACCGGGTCGGGTTCGTCTTCCAGGCGTACAACCTGCTGCCCTCACTGAGCGTGAAGGACAACATCACCATGCCTCTGCGGCTCAGCGGTGCCTCCCTGGACCGCGGCTGGCTGGAGGAGGTCTCCGGCCGCGTCGGCCTCACCGAACGGCTGCGCCACCGTCCGTCCGAACTGTCCGGCGGCCAGCAGCAGCGGGTGGCGATCGCCCGCGCGCTGATCAGCCGGCCAGACGTCGTCATGGCCGACGAGCCGACCGGCGCCCTGGACTCCCAGACCGGGCAGGACGTACTGCGGCTCTTCCAGGAGTTGGTCCACGACCTGGGTCAGACCGTGCTGATGGTCACCCATGACCCGGTGGCCGCCTCGTACGCGCACAGCGTGCTCTTCCTGGCCGACGGCAGGCTCGTCGAGCGGATGGACTCCCCCACAGCGGAGAGCGTCGCCGAGCGCATGGCGCACCTCGGGGGCCGGTGACCGTGCTCGAGATCGCGTGGAAGACGCTGCGCGCCCGAAAGGCGGCGTTCCTCGGTGCCTTCGTGGCGCTCTTCTGCGGGACGGCGGTGCTCGCCGCGTCCGGCATCCTCGTCGAGTCGGGGCTGCGGACGTCCGTACGGCCCGAACGCTACGCCGGCGCGGCGGTGATGGTCGGCGGCGACCAGACCCTTCGCGTGCCAGGCGGCGACTTCACCGTCCGCGAGACCCTGCCCGAGCGCGCCCGGTTGAAGCGGGACGTCCTGCGCGCGGTGGCGGGCGTTCCGGAAGTGCGGCGCGCCGTCGGCGACTACAGCTTCGCCGCCGCCCTTCCCGGTGCGGACATCGAGCCGCTGTACGGGCACGGCTGGGACGCCGCGGCCCTCGGTCCGTTTCGGCTCACCGAGGGCCGTGCGCCCGCGTCCGACGACGAGGTCGTGCTGGACCTCGCCGCCGCACGGGCCGCCGGCGCGCGCGTCGGAGGCCGGGTCCGTGTCGTCGTCGAGTCCGTGCCCGCCGAGTACCGGATCTCCGGCCTCGCCGCGCCGCCCGGTGACGCCGGACTCGCGCGCCGGAGCGCGGCGTTCTTCACCCCCGGCACCGCGGCCCGACTGTCCGGCCATCCCGGTGTGTTCGACGCCGTCGGCGTGCTCGCCGCGGACGGCGCCGACGCCGACGCGCTGGCCGACCGCATCGAGACGGCGGTCCCCGGAGCCGTCGCCTACACCGGCGACGACCGGAGCAGGCTGGAGTTCCCCGACATCGGCTCCGCCGGCGGACTGCTGCTCCTGGTCGCCGCCTCCTTCGGCGGCATGGCGGCGTTCGTCGCGATGTTCGTCGTCGCGGGCACCCTCGGGCTGACCGTCAACCAGCGGCGCCGGGAGTTCGCGGTGCTGCGCGCCATCGGCTCCACCCCGCGACAGGTCTACAAGCTGGTCCTGTCCGAGGCGCTGCTGGTCGCGGTCGTCGCCGGTGTCCTGGGCTGCGCTCCCGGCGTGGCCGTCGCGGAACTGCTGCGCGGCCTGTTCGCCGGTTTCGGCGCGATCCCCGACGATCTCCCCCTTGTCGTGGGCCCCGCGCCGATGGTGGCGGCGCTGCTCCTCGGCGTCGCCACCGCCCTCGTGGCCGCACTGATCGCCGCACGCCGCCCCGCGCGCATCAATCCGGTCGACGCGTTCGGCGAGGCGGCCGTGGAACGAAGCGGCCTGCCCGTCTGGCGGGTCCTGCTCGGTCTCGCCCTCCTCGGGATCGCCACCCTCTCGGCATTGATGCCGCTCGTGATGCGCAGCGAGCTGGGCGCCGCCGGGGCGGGCAGCGCGGCGCTGATGGGTCTCGTCGGACTGTCCCTGCTGGGCCCGCTGGTGGTGCGCGCCCTGGTCGGCCTGCTCGGGCTGCCGCTGCGGGCGAGCCGCGTCAGCGGCTTCCTCGCCGCCTCCAACAGCACCACGTCGGCGCGGCGAATGAGTTCCGCGGTCATGCCGCTGGTGCTCGCCATCGGTTTCAGCGTGACCCTCGTCTACACCCAGACCACCCTGTCCGCGGTGGCGGGCCGCCAGGTCGAGGCGGGCCTGGGCGCCGACTACGTGGTGGGCGACGGCGGTTCGGGCGGTCTGTCCCCACAGGTCGTCGACCGGGTCCGCGAGGTGGAGGACGTGGAGGTGGCCACCACAGTGTCCACATCCAAGGCGTTCATGACGATCACCGTGTTCGAGGACACGGAGCTCGCCGGGTTCTCGCTGCGCGGCGTCACCCCCGAGAGGCTCTCCCGGACCATCGACCTCGGGGTCGTCGACGGCGACATCGCGCACCTTCGCGGCAGGACCCTGGCCATGGAAGACACCCAGGCCACCCTGCTCGGCGCCTCGGTCGGCGAGCAGGTCGAGCTGTACCTCGGCGACGGCAGCCGGACCCTGCTGAAGCTGGTGGCCACGTACGAACGCGGCATGGGCTTCGGGGAGATGACCGTCCCGCAGGACGTCCTGACCGGTCACACCACGGCTCGCGCCCCCGGGCAGCTGCTGGTGCGGGTGCGGGACGGCGGCGACCACGCGGCCGTCGGCGAGGCGCTGCGCACGCTGGCCGGGACATACCCGTCCCTGTCCGTGAAGGACCGGGACGGCTTCTCCGCCGGAGTGCGCCAGGAGGCCACCCTCGCCGCCTGGATCAACCTCACGGGCCTGGCGCTGATCCTGCTCTACATCGCCATCGCCGTCGTCAACACCCTGGTCGTGGCCACCGCGGCACGTTCCCGCGAGTTCGCCCTGATGCGGCTGATCGGCATGACCCACCGCCAGGTGATCCGCACCCTGCGCTGGGAGTCGTTGCTGATGTGCACCCTCGCCGTGCTGCTCGGCACCGCGATGACCGTGCTGCCGCTCGGGGCGCTGAGCATCGCTTTCCTGGGCGGTCCGGTGCCCGCCGGGTCTCCGCTGATCTATGTGTCGGTGATCGCAGCCACGGTGGTGCTCGGCATGGCGGCGACGATGGTCCCGGTGCGGCTGGCCCTGCGGACCAGGCCGGTGGAGGCCATCGGCGTCCGGGAATAGCGTCACGGGGCACGCGAAAGGGGCGGGGCCCCGGCCGGTTCGGCCGGGGCCCCGCCCCTTTCGCGTGCCCGCTCAGGCGCCCATCGCCTCGACGAGGCTCTTGGGCCGCATGTCGGTCCAGTGGGTGTTGACGTACTCGACGGCCTCGGCGCGCGAGGTCTCGGCCAGGGCGGTCTCCCAGCCGGCCGGTACCTCGGCGAAGGACGGCCACAGGGAGTGCTGGCCCTCGTCGTTGACCAGGACCAGGTAGGTGGCGTTCTCGTCCTCGAAGGGGTTGCTCATGGGGTGTTTCCTCTCGTGTGTCACGTCCGCTGTCCGCGGGGTCTGCTCGCTGCGGTGCTCCGCAGGTCTTCGTGCCGTCTACCTGCCGGGGGCGGCAGCCTCGGCGATCTCGCGCAGGCCGTCGGCGAAGGCCCGCGCGAGCCGTTCGACGGTCTCGCGCCGGTGCAGCGCGGCCGAGTAGGTCCAGACGAACTCCATGCGCTCCCCGGACACGCTGCCCGTCACGTCCAGCACGTTGGTACGGAGTTCGGCGGGCGCGTGGTCGCCGCCGGGACCCGGCAGGAAGCCGTGGTAGAAGCCTTGTCCCCCGCCCTGGCCGCCGAACTGGCCCAGGTAGTTGAAGGAGACCGGCACCATCGGCAGGTCCGTCAGCCCCGCCCGCTGCTCCTCGGCTCCCAGGTGGGCCAGGGCGCCGAAGCCGATGCCGTTGCGGGGCACCCGGCGCAGCTGCCGCTTGACCGCCGAGACGGTCCGGCGCCAGTCCGCGTCGTCCGGCAGGTCGAGGGAGACCGGGTAGACCGTGGTGAACCAGCCGGCCGTACGGGAGAGGTCGACGTCATCGAACAACTCCTCGCGGCCGTGGCCCTCCAGCTCCACCACCACCCGGTTCGAACCGGTCCACTCCGCGAGGGCCCGGCCCAGCGCGGCCAGCAGCACGTCGTTGACGCGGCTGCGGAGGACACCCGGCACCCGCTGCAGCAGCAGCCGGGTGTGCTCCTCGGACAGGGCGGCGGCCACCGTCTCCTGCGAGGCGACGGTGTTGCCCCCGCCGGGGTGGTCCAGCGGCACCTCGACCGGTGCGCCGTCGAGGACGCCCGCCCAGTGGGCGGCCTCGTCGTCGAAGCCGCCGTCGCGGGTGAACTCCGCGAGCCGGCCGGCCCATTCGGGGAAGGAAGTGGACTTGGCGCCCAGTTCGGGACGCTTCCCGGCGGCGAGCTGCTCGTAGGCGGCAGCGAGGTCCTCCAGGAGCACCCTCCAGGTGACCCCGTCGACCACCAGGTGGTGGGCGCCGAGCAGCAGCCGGGCGGGGCGGCCGGCGCCGCGGTCGAACGCGACCGCCTCGAACAACGGACCGGTCTCCAGCCGCCCGGTGGGCCGCGCGCGGTGGGCCCGCTCACGGATCACCTCGTCGAGCCGGTCGTCGCTCATCCCGGAGGCGTCGACGGTCTGCCAGACGTGCGCCGCGTCGTGCGGCTGGTCGTCGTGCGCCGCGATCCGCTGCGTCCACACGCCGTCCTGGCGCGTGACGCGCAGCCTGAGCATGTCGTGCTGCTCCAGGACGGCCGCGACGGCCCGGGGCATCAGGGCCAGGTCGACGCCCGGGTCGAGTTCGACGAGCAGGGTCATGTCGAAGTGCTCGGGCGCCTCGGGGTGGCTGTGCAGGAACCAGTCCTGCACCGGGGTGAGCGGAACCTCTCCCCTCACCGCGCCCTGCTCGGCCGCCACCTCACGGAGGCCGGCCGAGGGCGTGTCCGCGCCCGCGTCCAGCCCGGCCGCGAGTCCGGCCACGGTCTGCCGGACGAACACGTCCTTCGAGGTCAGGACGAGACCGGCCTTACGGGCCCGGGACACCAGCTGGATGCTGAGGATGGAGTCACCGCCGAGTTCGAAGAAGTTGTCCTCGACCCCGACGCGTTCGACGCCGAGCAGCTCGGCCCAGACGCCGGCGAGCACCCGCTCCGTCGGGGTGCGCGGCTCCACGTAGGCGGCACCGGCCAGGGCGTCGTGGGACGGCTGCGGCAGGGCCCTGCGGTCCAGCTTGCCGTTGGCGTTGAGCGGGAGCTCGTCGAGGAGCACGACGGCCGCGGGGACCATGTACTCGGGCAGGGCCGCGGAGGCCGCCGCCCTGATCTCGCGGGCGGAGACGTCATCGGCCACCGCGTAGGCGGCCAGCCGGCGGACGCCGGGCGAGTCCTCCCGTACGACGACGACGGCGTGCCGGACCCCGGGCACGGCGGCCACGACGGCCTCGATCTCGCCGAGTTCGACGCGGAAGCCGCGGATCTTGACCTGGTTGTCGGCGCGGCCGATGAACTCCAGTTCGTGGTCCGGGGTCCAGCGCACCACGTCACCGGTGCGGTACAGGCGCGCGCCCGCCGGGCCGAAGGGGTCGGCGACGAACCGTTCCGCGGTCAGGTCGGGCCGGTCGGCGTACCCCTGGGCGACGCCGGCGCCGCCCAGGTACAGCTCGCCGTGCACGCCGACGGGCACCGGCCGCAGCGAGGCGTCCAGGACGTGCGCGCGCGTCCCCGGCATGGGGCGGCCTATGAGAGGCCGCTCGCCCTCGCGGATCGGCCAGTACACGCTGTTCACGGTGTTCTCGGTGGGACCGTAGAAGTTGTAGCCGGTGGTCACCCCGGCTGCGCGCAGCCGGGCGAGCAGGGCCGCGTCGAGCGCCTCGGCGCCGACGGTGATCACCTGCGGGCGGTGTCGGCCCTCGTCGAGGAGCCCTGCCGCGACGAGCTGGGTGAGGTACGACGGGGTCGCGTCGAAGTAGTCGATGCGCCACTCGTCCAGGCTGCGGCACAGCTTCTCGGCGTCCAGCCGGGTCCGTTCGTCCACCACGTGCAGGTGGTGGCCGTGGATCAGCCACACCAGGGGATCCCAGGACGCGTCGAAGGAGAAGGCCGCGATGTGCGCGGCGCGGCGCGGCACGTCAGGATCCGGCAGCACGTCGAGGACGACGGTCCGGTAACCGTCGATCATGGCCCGCAGATTGCCGTGGCCGATCACGACGCCCTTGGGGGTGCCGGTGGAGCCGGACGTGTACATCACATAGGCGGGATGGGCGTCGGTGAGCGGCCGGGTGCGCTCGGCGTCGGTCAGCGGCGAGCCGTCCCCCTCCGCGAGCGCGGCGGCCGCCTCCCCGTCCACGGTCGTCACGTCGACGTCGGGGCCGAGCAGCTCACGCAGCGCGGTCGCGCTCGCCTCGATGGTGAGGACGCTGTGCGGGCGGGCTCGGCCGATGATCGAGCGGATCCGGTCGTCGGGGTACGAGGGGTCGACGGGTACGTAGGCGGCGCCGGCCCGCAGCACCGCGAACACGGCCGTCACCGTGTCGGCGGTGCGCGGCAGGACCAGTGCGATCCGGTCGCCGGGTCCGGCACCGGAGGCGACGAGCCGGCGGGCCAGCCGGTTGACGCGGGCGTCGAGTCCGCCGAAGGACAGCGTGACGTCCCCCGCGGTCAGCGCGGGCCGCTCCGGGTGCGCGGCGGCGGTCTCGGCCAGGCCGCGCAGGACGTGCCCGCGGCCGGCTTCGAGGGCGGGCCCGGACGCGGCGGCCAGCAGCTCGCTCCGGGTGGCGTCGGACAGCGGGTCGAGGTCGCGCAGGGTGCGGCCGTCGTCCTCGGCCAGCAGCCGCAGGAGCGCGACGAGTTGGTCGGCGAGGCGGACGACCGTCCCGGGGTCGAACAGGTCGGTGTTGTACTCCAGCGCGGCGAGCAGCCGGCCGTCCACCTCGCCGAAGTCCAGGCTGAGGTCGAACAGCGCGTGCTCGCGGACCAGCGGGTGCTCGGTGAGGACCAGGCCGTCGAGGTGGGGAGCCTCCCCCGGCGCGTTCTGCAGCGCGACGACCGCCTGGACCAGGGTGGGCCGCGAGGGGTCGCGCTCGGGCGCCACCGCCTCCACCACCCGGTCGAAGGGCACGTCGGCGTGCTCGAAGGCGTCGAGGACGGTCTCCCGGACCCCGGCGAGCAGCTCGGCGACGGTCGCCGACTCGTCGATCCGGGTGCGCAGCGCCAGCGTGTTGACGAAGAACCCGACGATGTTCTCCAGCTCCGCGCGTTCCCGGCCGGAGGCGACCGTTCCGACGGTGACGTCGTCCTGCCCGGTCCAGCGGGCCAGCAGCAGCTGCACGGCGGCGGTGAGCGTCATGAACAGGGTGGCGCCGTGCGCCCGTCCGAGCCGGTGCAGCCCCTTCAGGACGTCGGCGGGCACCGCGAACTCGTGCACCGCTCCGGCGGTGCCACGCACGGTGGGACGCGGGCGGTCGGTGGGCAGCTCCAGCGGCTGGGCCCCGGCCAGCAGCCGCGCCCAGTGGTCCAGAGAGGCCCGGAGGTCCGCGGAGGACTCCCGGCGCTTCTGCCAGACGGCGAAGTCCGCGTACTGCAGCGGAAGTCCGGCGAGTCCGGCGCGTACGGGCAACTCGGCGACGGGTGTGTCCGGGTGGGACATCGCCGCCGCGTACAGGGCGCAGAGCTCCCGGCTGATCACGGACATCGACCAGGCGTCGGTGACGATGTGATGGATGCTCAGCAGCAGGACGTGCTCATCGGCGCCGAGCCCGACGAGCAGCAGCCGCAGCAGCGGCCCCTCGTCCAGCACGAAGGGCCGCTGGATTTCCGTGGCGAGCAGTGCGTCGAGGTCCGCGGGGGGCCGGCCGGTCAGGTCGGTGAAGGGCAGCGGTACGGGTGCCGCAGGACGGACGACCTGCTCCGGGCTGCCGTCCCGGGAGACGAAGACGGTGCGCAGCGACTCGTGCCGGTGCACCAGGGCGTCCGTGGCCTTCCGCAGCGCCGCCCGGTCCAGCGGGCCGGAGAGCCTGAGCGCACCGCCCGAGTTGTACTCGGAACCGCCCGGTCCGAAGTCGTCCAGGAACCACAGACGGCGCTGCGCGTACGACAGCGGCAGCGGCTCGTCCCGCGGCGCGGGCGTGATCGGGCCGCCGTCCCTGCCCCCACCGCCCGCGGAGGCGTCCAGGAGCGCGGCGAGGCCGGCGATCGTCGGCCGGTCGAACACGCTGCGCGGCGGCAGCCGCACCCCGAGCGCGTCCGCGGCGCGGGACAGCATCCGGACGCTGCCGATGGAGTCGCCGCCGATCCGGAAGAAGTTGTCGTGCACGCCCGGGTTCTCCAGGCCGAGCAGTTCGGCCCAGATCCCGGCGAGCACCGTCTCGGTGGGGGTGGCCGGGGCTACGTGTCCCACACCCGACTGGCCGACCCAGTCGACGGCGGGCAGCGCCTTGCGGTCCACCTTGCCGTTGCTGGTCAGCGGGACCGCGTCGAGCAGGCAGAACGCGGACGGCACCAGGTGGTCCGGCAGGAGCGCGGCCAGCCGCTCCCGCAGCCCGTCCGCGGTCAGCGCCCCGGGCGCGGCCGGCACGGCGTACGCGACGAGCCTGCGGTCGGCGCCGCTGCCCTGGACGTCCACGACGGCCTGCGCCACCCCGGGCAGCCGCACCAGGGTGCCCTCGACCTCGCCGGGCTCGATGCGGTGGCCGCGGATCTTCAGCTGGCCGTCGGATCGTCCCAGGAACTCCAGTTCGCCGTCGTCGCGCCGGCGCACCAAGTCGCCGCTGCGGTACATGCGCGCGCCCGCCGGGCCGAAGGGATCGGCGACGAACCGCTCGGCGGTGAGGGCGGACCGCTGCCAGTAGCCGTATGCCAGGCCGTCCCCCGCGATGTACAGCTCGCCGGGCACGCCGGGCCCGACCGGTCGCAGCCAGCGGTCCAGGACGTACACCCTGGTGCCCTCGATCGCGGTGCCGATCGGCGGGGTGGCCGCACCGGACAGCGGGGCGCTCATGGTGGCACACACGGTGGACTCCGTGGGCCCGTACGCGTTGAACATCCGGCGCCCGCTGGAGAACTCCGCGACCAGCTCGCCGGGGGTGGCCTCGCCCGCCACCAGCAGCGCCCGCAGCGGCCGTAGGTCCCCGGGTGTGAGACTGGGCAGCAGCGCGGGCGGCAGCGTCACATGGGTGACGCCGTGCACGTCCAGCGCCCGGACGAGTCCTTCGCCGCGCAGCTGTTCCCTCGGCAGCACCACGGCCGTGGCGCCGTTCAGCAGCGCCACGGTCAGTTCGGCGATCGCCGCGTCGAAGGCGGGCGAGGCGAACCGCAGCATCCGCGTTCCCGGGCCGACGTCCATGCGGGCGCCCTGCGCCGCGGCCAGGGAGGCGATGCCGCGGTGGCCGACGAGCACGCCTTTGGGGCGGCCGGTGGAACCCGAGGTGTAGATCATGTACGCGGCGTCGTCGACCGTGGCGAGCTGCGGCGCGGGCTCGCAGGCAAGGACCTCGTCGCGCACCCGGTCGAGCAGGATCCGCTCGACCGTGTCCGGGAGCACCCCGGCGACGTCCGTGTCGGTGATGACGGTACGCACCCCCGAGTCGTCCAGGACGTAGGCGAGGCGCTCCGCCGGATAGCCGGGGTCCAGCGGCAGATAGACCCCGCCCGCCTGCATGATGCCGAGCAGCGCGACCACCTCGTCGGCGCCCTGCTCCAGGCACACGCCGACGAACTCGCCCCGACGCAGGCCGCCGCGGCGCAGGTACGTGGCGAAGCGCCCGGCGCGGTCGGCGAGTTCGGCGAAGCTCAGCCGCTCCCGGTCGGAGACGACCGCGAGCTCCCCGGGGTGCCGCGCGGCCCGCACGGCGAGGAGTTCGCCGATGGTGCGCGGCGTCGGGCCCGCCGCGCCCCGGCCGGCGTCCAGTGCCCGCGCGCGGCCGTCGGGGCCGAGCGGTTCGGTGTCCCGCAGCGGCCGGGGGTCAGCCGCCGCGCCGAGGGCCGCGCACAGGTCACGGGCGAGCCGTTCGACCGTGCCCGCGTCGAACAGCTCGGTGGCGAATTCGATCTGCGCGTCCAGACCGTCGGCGGTCTCCAGGAACTCGAAGGTCAGGTCGAAGACGGAGTGCTCGCGTCTCAGCGGGTAGGCGTCGGCCGCGAGCCCGCCGAGGCCGGTCCGCCGCCCGCTGTCCAGGTTCTGCAGGACCACCGTGGCCTGCACCAGCGGCGGTACGGAGGCGTCCCGCTCGTCCAGGACGGCGTCCACGACGGCGTCGAAGGGCACCTCCGCGTGGTCCAGGTCGGCCAGCACGCCGTCCTTGACGTCGGCGAGCAGCTCCCCGAAGGTCCGCCGCTCGTCCACCTGCCCGCGCAGTGCCACCGTGTTGACGAAGAAGCCGACCGTCTGGCGCAGTTGCGGGTCGTCCCGGCCGGCCACGACCGTGCCGACGACCACGTCGTCGGAGCGGGTCCAACGGGACAGCACCAGCCGGACGCCCGCGACCAGCACCGCGAACAGGTTGGCGTCCTGCGCGGCGGCGGCCTGCCGCATGGCGTCCGCGGTGGCCTTCGGGACACGGAAGACGTGCGCGCCGCCGCCGGTGCCGCGCACCGGCGGGCGCGGCCGGTCGGTGGGCAGGTCCAGCGGCTCCGCCCCGGCCAGCTTGGTCCGCCAGTGGTCCAGGGATCGTTCGTAGCGCTCCCCGCTGAGCCGTTCGCGCTGCCACACCGCGTAGTCCGCGTACTGCACGGCCGGTTCGGCCAGGTCCGCGGCGGCGGGCAGCTCGGCGACGGGCGCCGCGGGCCGCTCCAGCGCGGCCCGGTAGAGCCCGTCCAGCTCGGACCGCAGCACCCCCATCGACCAGCCGTCGGTGACGATGTGGTGCATCGCCACCAGCAGCACGTGCCGCTGGTCCCCGGCCCGCACCGTGTGGGCTCGTAACAGGGGCCCCGTGGTCAGGTCGAAGGGCCGGCCCAGGCGCTCGCGCAGCGCCTCGGCCAAGGCCTCCTCGTCGCCCTCCTCGATGTGCTCGAAGACCATCGCGTCCACGGCCTCCCGCGCCGGCCGCACCCGCTGCACGCCCCGGCCGTCGCTCTCGTGGAAGGTGGTGCGCAGCGCCTCGTGCCGCACGACGAGCGCGGCGCAGGCGCGGCGCAGCGCCTCGGGGTCGAGGTCGCCGCGCAGCTCCAGACAGAGGCCCGAGTTGTAGTCCGCACGTCCGGGCTCCAGCTGGTCGAGGAACCACAGCCGCTGCTGGGAGTACGACAGGGGCAGGTCGCCGCCCCGGGGGACGCGGGCGATCCTGTTCCGGTCCTCGCGGGTCTGCTGCGCCGCCAGTCGGCGGAGCATCTCCTGCTTCAGCCGTTCCTTGCGGTCGAGGGTCATCGCACTGTCCTCCGGCGCTGATTCGTGTGGTGCTTGCGGGCATTCGGTGAGGGGGCCATGGCTCAGGCGGGATCCTCGAGGTCCCCGAGCTCCGCGAGAACGGCTTCCTCGACGACCTCGGCGAAGGCCCGCAGCGTCTGGTGCGCGAACAGCGACCGGGTGGGCATCCGCACCCCGAAGGCGGCCTCGACGGCGCCGATGACCTGGATGCCGCGGACCGAGTCGCCGCCGATCTCGAAGAAGTTGTCGTGCGCTCCGACCCGTTCGAGACCGAGGATCCCGGCCCAGACGCCGGCGAGCGCCTCTTCCGTGACGCCTTCCGGCGCCTCGTAGCGGTCCTCCGACAGCCGGGACCAGTCGGGCACGGGCAGCGCCCGGCGGTCCACCTTGCCGTTCGGCGTCAGCGGCAGCGCGTCGATGGGCAGCAGGACCGTCGGCACCATGTACGCGGGGAGCACCCCGGCCAGCTTGGCCCGTACGTCCTCCGGCCCGGGCGGGGCCGCCGGGTCCTCCGGCAGGAGGTGTCCGACCAGCTGCTCGGCCCCGGACGGCGTGTCGACGACGGCCACGGCGGCGCGGGCGACGCCCGGGCAGTCGGCGAGCGCGTTCTCGATCTCGCCGAGCTCGACGCGGAAGCCGCGGATCTTGACCTGCCCGTCGGCACGGCCGATGAACTCGATCCGGCCCTCGGCGCGCCGGCGGACCACGTCGCCGGTGCGGTACAGGCGCCCGCCGGCGGTGAACGGGTCGGCGACGAACCGCTCGGCGGTCAGCGCGGGCCGGTTCTCGTACCCGCGGGCCACTCCGTCACCCGCGAGGTACAGTTCGCCCGCCACTCCGACCGGCACCGGCCTCAGCAGCTCGTCCAGGACGTACGCCCGGGTGTTGTCCATCGGCCGGCCGATGGGCGTCACCGCCGCCCGCGCCTCGTCGCCGGTGATCGGGGTGCAGGTGGCGAAGGTGGTCGTCTCCGTGGGGCCGTAGACGTGCACGACGGTGGTGTCCGGGCAGGCCTCGGCGACCCGGACGAAGGCCGCGGGCTGCGCGGCCTCGCCGCCCGTCCACACCTCCCGCAGTCCGCCGAAGCAGCCTGGGTCCTCCTGGGCGAACAGGTTGAACAGCGCGGTCGTCAGGAACATCGCCGTGACTCCGTACTCCGTGGCGCAGCGGCGGATGACCCCGGCGGTCAGGTCCCCGGCCGGCGCGACGGCGACGGTGCCGCCGGCGAGCAGCGGGGCCCAGACCTCGTACGTGGCGGCGTCGAAGGCGTGCGGCGAGTGGAACAGCACCCGTTCGTGCGCGCCGCGCCAACGTCGGTCCCAGGTCAGTGCCACGACGTTGTGGTGGCTGACGGTGACACCCTTGGGGGTGCCGGTGGAGCCTGACGTGAACATCACATACGCGGTGGAGTGGGCGGGCACCCGCGGCAGCGCGGCGCCCACGTCCTCCGGGCCGGCGTCGCCCTTCGCGTCGTACACGATCACCGGTGGCTCGGGCTCGACGAGCCGGTCGAGCATCGAGGTGTCGGCGACGACCGCCGCGGCGGCGGTGTCCTCAAGAAGCCACGCCACCCGGTCGGCCGGGAAGGCCGCGTGCACGGGTACGTACGCCCCGCCCGCCTTCAGTACGGCCAGCATCGCCACGACCACCCGCACGGAACGCGGCATCAGGAGCAGCACCCGCGACTCGGGGCCGACGCCCGCCTGACGCAGTCGGCGGGCCAGCCCGTCCGCCTCGGCGTCGAGTTCGGCGTACGTCAGCAGCTCGTCCTCGCCGACGACGGCGACCGCGTCCGGCCGCAGTGCCACCTGATCGGCGAACAGCTCGGGCACGCTGCGGCCGGGCACCTCGGTGGCACCCCCGTCCTGGAAGACCGCCAGGGCCGGGTCCTGCCGGACCGGCAGGCGGCCGAGCGGCACGTCGGGCCCCCCGGCCATGGCCCGGACCAGGTCGCCGAGGTGGTCCAGCAGACCGCGCGCGGTCTGCTCGTCGAAGTGCCGGGGATCGTAGCCGAGGACCAGCCGCACCTTGTCGCCGGAGTACGCGCTGAGCGTGAGCGGGTAGTTGGTGGCCTCGTTGGCGGTGACCGACTCGACGGCCAGGCCGTGAGCCCGGGCGCTGTCCTCGTCGACGGGGTAGTTCTCGAAGACGACCAGGCTGTCGAAGAGCGTGGTGTCCGCCGGGAGCCCGGCCTCCGCCTGGATCCGGGCCAGGGAGACGTAGTCGTGTCGCCGGGACTCGGTCTGCCGCAACTGGATGTCCCGCAACCATGCGGCGACCGGCTCGCGCGGGTCGACACGGATCCGCACCGGCAGGGTGTTGATGAAGATGCCGATGGTGGACTCGACGTCCGGCAGGTCGGTGGGCCGGCCCGAGGTCGTCGCGCCGAAGACCAGGTCGGTACGGCCGGAGTACGCCGACAGCAGCAGCGCCCAGGCACCTTGGACGACGGTGTTGACGGTGAGGCGGTGTCGCTTGGCGAAGCCGAGCACGGCGTCCGAAAGACCGGCCGGGAGGTCCAGTTCCTGGCGCTCGGTGGCCCGCGCGGCGCGGACGTCCTCGGGCACCCTGTCGTAGGGCAGGGGGACAGGTGTGTCGTAGCCGGCGAGGACTTCGCGCCAGTAGGCGTGCGCGGTCTCCGCGTCCTGCTCCCGGAGCCAGGCGTGGTAGTCCCGGAAGGAGGGGCGTGGGGGCAGAGTGCCGCCGCGGTAGGCGGTGAACAGGTCGGCCATCAGCAGCGGGAGGCTCCAGCCGTCGAGGAGGATGTGGTGGAACGTCCACACCACCTGCACCCGAGTCTCGGAGAGCCGGAACAGCGCCACCCGGGACAGCGGCGCCACCGTCAGATCGATACCCGACCGCTCGTCCGCCGCCGTGAACTCCGCCAGCGCCGCCCGCTGCTCCTCCTCCGACAGACCGCTCCAGTCCCCGACGGTGACGGGCAGGACGACATCGCGCCGGACGACCTGGACGGGCCGCTCGACGCCCTGCCAGGCGATCGTCGTCCGCAGCGCGGGCGTGGCGTCGACGACCTGCTGCCAGGCGCGGGCGAGCCCTTGGACGTCCGCGACGCCGTCGAGCACCAGGAGCGTCTGCTCGAAGTAGGAGGAGGAATCGGGTTCCAGGAGGCTGTGGAAGAGCATGCCCTGCTGCATCGGGGTCAGCGGATAGATGTCCTCCACCTGCCGGCCGTCCCCGGCCAGCCGGTCCACCTCGGCCTGGGTGAGCGAGGCGAGCGGGAAGTCGGACGGAGTCACCCCGCCCGCGCCGTCGGCGACGCAATGCGCGATCAGTTCCGTGAGCTCCGTGATGAGCCGTTCGGCCAGGCCGGCCACCGTGCTCTCGTCGTGCACGGCGGTCGAGTACGCCCACTCGAACACCAGCCGCCCGTCCACCACCCGGCCGACCACGTCCAGCAGATGCGCTCGCAACTCCACCGGGGCGTACTCACCCCCGGGGGCGAGGTCCGAGGCGGCGAAGAGCCGTCCCTCGCCGGCCGACGCGTCGAACTGGCCGAGGTAGTTGAAGCTGACCTGGGGGGTGGGCAGTTCTTCCAGCTCGCCGCGGAGGTGGCGCAGGGCGCCGTAACCCAGACCGCGGTGCGGGATCGCCCGCAGCAGCTCCTTGGTGTGCTTGATCTGCGTGTCCCAGCCCTCATGCGCTTCGAGGGCGACCGGGAACATCGTGGTGAACCAGCCCACCGTCCGCGACAGATCCACCCCCTCGAACAACTCCTCACGACCATGGCCTTCGAGGTCGACAAGCAACCGCCGCTCCCCCGACCACCCGCACAACACCCGCGCAAGAGCCGCAAGAAGCACGTCGTTGACCTGCGTCCGATACGCCCCAGGCACCTCCTGCAACAGCCGACGCGTCAACTCCACCGAAAGCCCGGCCCGCACCGACTCCTGCGTGCCCATCAGGTTGGAGCCCGCACCGTCCACCGGGACGTCGACGGACGCACCCTCGGTCAGCGCGGCCCAGTAGGGCAGTTCAGCGTCGAAGCCGCCCTGCTCCGTGTACTCGCCCAGACGTGCCGCCCACTGCTGGAACGGGGTGGTCTTCGCGCCGAGCGGGACACGGCGGCAAACGCTGTCCAGATCCTCCAGAAGGACACGCCAGGACACACCGTCGACAACCAGATGGTGCGCCGCCAACAGCAGCCGGGATCCGCCCACGGTGCCTCCGTCGAAGAACACCACCCGCACCAACGGCCCCCGCGCCAGATCCAGCCCCGACTGCACCCGCAGCGAGTGTTCCCGCACCACCTCGTCCAGCACCCGCCCGGACAGACCCGAGACATCCACCGTCTCAAGCACCCGCCCGACGTCCTCCGACCCGGCGAGCGACAGCTTCCCCTCCACCACCCGCAACCGCAGCATGTCGTGCTGCGCAAGCAGCACCCCGACCGCCTCCGGCAGCACACCCGCATCGAAACCGTCCGCCACCTCCAGCAGCACCGCCATGTTGAAATGCCCCGGCGCCTGCGGATGCGTCCCGAAGAACCAGTCCACGATCGGCGTCACCGCCACCTCACCCGTCACCGGACCCTGGTCGGCTGCCGGTGCCGCGCCCTGGCCGGGTGCGGCGGTCTCGGCGAGGCCGGCGACGGTCTGCCGGGCGAAGACGTCCTTCGAGGTGAGGTGGACACCCTCGCGACGGGCGCGGGAGACCACCTGGATGCTCAGGATCGAATCGCCCCCCAGATCGAAGAAGTTGTCGTGCACCCCGACCCGCTCCACACCCAGCACCGACGCGAACACACCCGCAAGCACCCGCTCGGTCACATCGCGCGGAGCGACATACGCAGAGTCCTCGGCAGCGGCCCAGACCGGGTCCGGCAGCGCCTTGGTGTCGATCTTGCCGTTGGAAGTGAGCGGGAGTTCGTCCAGCGCCACCACGGCCGCCGGGACCATGTGCGCGGGCAGGATCTCGCCGACGTGGGCGCGCAGATCGGCGGCGTCCAGGGCCGTACCGGCCTCGGGGACGACGTACCCGACGAGCCGCTTGGATCCGGGGCGGTCCTCACGGACCGTGACCACGGCCTGGTCGACCCCCGGCCGGGCGAGCAGCGCGGCCTCGATCTCGCCGAGCTCGACGCGGAAACCGCGGATCTTCACCTGGTTGTCGACGCGGCCCAGGTACTCCAGCTCGCCGTCGGTGCGTCGGCGGACCACGTCACCGCTGCGGTACATCCGGGCTCCGGACGCGCCGAACGGGTCGGCGACGAACCGCTCGGCGGTCAGGCCGGGCCGTCCCCAGTAGCAGCGGGCGAGTCCGGCGCCGCCGATGTACAGCTCGCCCGCGACCCCGTCCGGCACCGGCCGCAGGAACGCGTCCAGGACGTACAGCGCGGTGCCCTCGACCCTGGTGCCGATCGGCGGCGCGGCACTGCCGGACAGCGGGTCGCTCAGCGTGACGCATACGGTGGTCTCGGTCGGGCCATAGGCGTTGATCAGGCAGCGCTCCCGCGACCACCGGTCGGCGAGTTCGCCGGGCAGCGCCTCGCCGCCCGTCAGCAGGACGGCGAGTCCGGGCACCTCCCGGGGGTCCATGGTGGGCAGGACGGCGGGCGGCAGGAGCGCGTGCGTCACCTTGAAGTCGCGGATGACCTGGGCGAGTTCGTCACCGGCGAGCCCGCCGCGGGACGGTGTGACGAGTGCGGCGCCGTTGAGGAGGGAGCAGGTCACCTCGAAGACCGCTGCGTCGAAGCTCGGTGAGGCGAACTGGAGGGTGCGCGAGTCCGGCGTGATCCGCATCCGGTCCCGCTGGGTGCGCGCCAGGTCGGCCACACCCCGGTGGCTGACCACGACGCCCTTGGGGCGGCCTGTCGACCCGGACGTGTAGATCACGTACGCGGCGTCGTCGAGGCCGACCTCCGGCGCCGTGACCTCGTCGGCGGCGGTCAGTTCGTCCAGGATCAGCTGCCGCTCGGTACCGGGGACGACCTCGACGAGGGAGCGTTGGGTGAGGACCGTACGGACGCCGGAGTCATCGACCATGTACTGGAGGCGGTCGAGCGGGTACGTCGGGTCCATCGGCAGATAGGCCGCACCGGCCTTCATCACACCCAGGTAGGACACGGTCTGGGACGGGCCGCGCTCCAGGCAGACGCCGACGAACGCCCCGCGCTCCACGCCTTGTGCGCGCAGCGCGCGGGCGACCCGGTCGGAACGGGCGTCGAGTTCGGCGAAGGTCAGCTGCTCATGTTCCCCGACGAGGGCGACGCGCTCCGGGTGCCGCGCGGCCTGCTCGGCGAACAGCGAGACGAAGGTTCCGGCGGCAGCACCCCGCTGTACGGGGCCGGCCAGTACGGTCTGCTCCTCGTCCGGCGTGAGCAGCGGTACGGCGGCCAGCCGGCGTCCGGGCTCGGCGACGAGTGCGGTCAGCAGGTGGACCAGCCGGTCAAGGAGCCGCCGGGCGGTGTCCGTGTCGAAGTGGTGCGGGTCGTAGCGCAGGTGGAAACTGATCCGGGCGCCGTCGTAGGCGGCCAGCGTCAGCGGGTAGTTGGTGGCCTCGTTGGCGGTGACGGCCTCGACGGTCAGGCCGTGGGCTCGGGCGCTGTCCTCGTCGACGGGGTAGTTCTCGAAGACGACCAGGCTGTCGAAGAGCGTGGTGTCCGCCGGGAGCCCGGCCTCCGCCTGGATCCGAGCCAGGGAGACGTAGTCGTGGCCGCGTGCCTCGGACTGCTGCAGCTGAATACCCCGCAGCCATTCGGCGACCTGCCGGTCCGGTTCGATGCGGATCCGGACCGGCAGCGTGTTGATGAAGAGACCGACGGCCGACTCGACGTCCGGCAGGTCGGTGGGCCGGCCCGAGGTCGTCGCGCCGAAGACCAGGTCCGTCTGGCCCGAGTGGGTCGAGAGCAGCAGCGCCCAGGCCGCCTGTACCACGGCGTTGACGGTGAGCCGGTGACGCTTGGCGAAGTCGTGCGCGGCACCGGTCAGGTCGGCGGACAGGTCGTCGACCAGCCGGGCGGTCGAGCGGGCGGCGCGGACGTCCTCGGGCACTCTGTCGTAGGGCAGGGGGACGGGTGTGTCGTAGCCGGCGAGGACTTCGCGCCAGTAGGCGTGCGCGGTCTCCGTGTCCTGCTCCCGGAGCCAGGCGTGGTAGTCCCGGAAGGAAGGCCGCGAGGGGAGGTCGCCGCCGCGGTAGGCGGTGAACAGGTCGGCCATCAGCAGCGGGAGGCTCCAGCCGTCGAGGAGGATGTGGTGGAACGTCCACACCACCTGCACCCGAGTCTCGGAGAGCCGGAACAGCGCCACCCGGGACAGCGGCGCCACCGTCAGATCGATGCCCGTCCGCTCGTCCGCCGCCGTGAACTCCGCCAGCGCCGCCCGCTGCTCCTCCTCCGACAGACCGCTCCAGTCCCCGACGGTGACGGGGAAGACGGCCGAGCGGTGGACCCGCTGGACCGGCTCGGCCAGATCCTCCCAGGCGAGGGAGGTACGCAGGACGGGCACGGCGTCCGCGACCTGTTGCCAGGCCCGGGCGAGTCCCTGGATGTCGGTGACTCCGTCGAGCCCGAACATGATCTGCTCGAAGTAGGAGGAGGAATCGGGTTCCAGGAGGGTGTGGAAGAGCATGCCCTGCTGCATCGGGGTCAGCGGATAGATGTCCTCCACCTGCCGGCCGTCCCCGGCCAGCCGGTCCACCTCGGCCTGGGTGAGCGAGGCGAGCGGGAAGTCGGACGGAGTCACCCCGCCCGCGCCGTCGGCGAGGCAATGCGCGATCACGTCAGTGAGTTCGGCCATGAACCGCTGGGCCAGGCCGGCCACCGTGCTCTCGTCGTGCACGGTGGTCGAATACGCCCACTCGAACACCAGCCGCCCGTCCACCACCCGGCCGACCACGTCCAGCAGATGCGCACGCTCCTCCACCGGGGCGTACTCACCCCCCGGATTCAGCTCGATCGACGTGAACAGGCCGTCCTCGGCACGCAGGTCGAACCGACCCAGGTAGTTGAAGCTGACCTGGGGGGTGGGCAACCCTGCCAGCTCGCCGCGGAGGTGGCGCAGAGCGCCGTAGCCCAGGCCGCGGTGCGGGATCGCCCGCAACGACTCCTTGGTGTGCTTGATCTGCGCGTCCCAGCCCTCATGCGCTTCGAGGGCGACCGGGAACATCGTGGTGAACCAGCCCACCGTCCGGGACAGATCCACCCCCTCGAACAACTCCTCACGACCATGGCCTTCGAGGTCGACAAGCAACCGCCGCTCCCCCGACCACCCGCACAACACCCGCGCAAGAGCCGCAAGAAGCACGTCGTTGACCTGCGTCCGATACGCCCCAGGCACCTCCTGCAACAGCCGACGCGTCAACTCCACCGAAAGCCCGGCCCGCACCGACTCCTGCGTGCCCATCAGGTTGGAGCCCGCACCGTCCACCGGGATCTCCGCCTCGGCGCGCGCGGTGGCCTCGGTCCAGTACGACGTCTCCGCGTCGAAGCGGCCCTCGGTGGCGGCGGCCGTCAGCATCCGGGCCCACTGCTGGAACGAGGTGGTCTTCGCGCCGAGCGGGACACGGCGGCAAACGCTGTCCAGATCCTCCAGAAGGACACGCCAGGACACACCGTCGACAACCAGATGGTGCGCCGCCAACAGCAGCCGGGATCCGCCCACGGTGCCTCCGTCGAAGAACACCACCCGCACCAACGGCCCCCGCGCCAGATCCAGCCCCGACTGCACCCGCAGCGAGTGTTCCCGCACCACCTCGTCCAGCACCCGCCCGGACAGACCCGAGACATCCACCGTCTCAAGCACCCGCCCGACGTCCTCCGACCCGGCGAGCGACAGCTTCCCCTCCACCACCCGCAACCGCAGCATGTCGTGCTGAGCCAGCAGCGCCCCGACCGCCTCCGGCAGCACACCCGCATCGAAACCGTCCGCCACCTCCAGCAGCACCGCCATGTTGAAATGCCCCGGCGCCTGCGGATGCGTCCCGAAGAACCAGTCCACGATCGGCGTCGCCGCCACCTCACCCGTCACCGGACCCTGGTCCGCGAGAGTCCGCCCACCACCGGCCGGAACGGCCACGGCCGCCAGACCCGCGACAGTCTGCCGGGCGAAGACGTCCTTCGAAGTGAGACGCAGGCCCCCCTTACGGGCGCGGGAGACCACCTGGATGCTCAGGATCGAATCACCCCCCAGATCGAAGAAGTTGTCGTGCACCCCGACCCGCTCCACACCCAGCACCGACGCGAACACACCCGCAAGCACCCGCTCGGTCACATCGCGCGGAGCGACATACGCGGCGCCGGCCAGGACCTCCTGGGAGGGCGCGGGCAGAGCGCGCCGGTCGACCTTGCCGTTGCTGTTCAGGGGCAGGGCTGCGAGCGGGGTCAGTTCCGCGGGGAGCATGTACTCGGGGAGCCGGTCGCCCAGCCGGGCCCGGATGCCGTCGAGGTCGAGCGGTGTGTTCCGGCTCCGCTCCGGCACCACGTAGCCGATGATGCGCTTGCCGCCGGCCTCGGTGCCGTGCACCATGACCGTCGCCTCGCCGATCTCCGGCCGGGCGAGCAGCGCGGCCTCGATCTCGCCGAGCTCGACGCGGAAACCGCGGATCTTCACCTGCGCGTCGACGCGGCCCAGATACTCCAGTTCGCCGTCGGGCGACCAACGGACCAGATCGCCGGTGCGGTAGAGGCGCTCGCCGGGCGCGGCCGGGTGGGCGACGAAGCGCTCGGCGGTGAGGTCGGGGCGGGCCCAGTAGCCGCGGGCGAGTCCGGCGCCGCCGATGTACAGCTCGCCCGTGACCCCGGCCGGCACCGGCCGCAGGAATTCGTCGAGAACCAGCAGCCGGGTGTCGTCGAGGGCGGTGCCGATCGGCAGCGTCGGCGCTTCGCCGTCGTGCGGCGCATAGGCGTGGACGGTGGCGAAGGTGGTGGTTTCGGTGGGTCCGTAGGCGTTGCAGAGCAGCAGATCCGGGCAGGCCTCGGCGACCCTGCGGACGGCCGGCATGCTCGCGGTCTCGCCGCCGGTGAGCACCGCACGCAGGCCGGAGAAGCACTCCGGCAGCTGGTTGGCGTACAGGTTGAACAGCGCGGAGGTGACGAACGTCGAGTGGACGCCGTGGGCGTCGACCAGTGCGCCGAAGGCCTCCGCGTCGAGCTGCTCCGGCGGGGCGACGACCACGCTGCCGCCGTTCAGCAGGGGCGTCCAGATCTCGAAGGTCGCCGCGTCGAACGCGTGCGAGGAGTGGAAGAGCGTCCGCTCGTGGCGGCCGTCGCGCCAGCGGCTGTCGACGGCGAGCCGGGTGATGTCCTCGTGGGTGATGCCCACGCCCTTGGGGGTTCCGGTGGAACCCGAGGTGAACATGACGTAGGCGAGCTGCTCCGGGTGGTGCGTGGCGGTCGCGGGGAGCGGTTCCCGCCGGCTCTCGTCGACGAAAGGCCCCGATGTCGCCCGGCCGCCCTCGTCGAGGACGATCAGGGGCAGCCCGGTGTCCTGCGGGACCCGGTCTGCCGACGTCTCGTCGGTGATCACGCAGACCGCGCCGGCCTGTTCGGTCAGCGCCCGGACCCGGTCGAGCGGATACCCGGTGTGTGCCGGTACGTAGGCGCCGCCCGCGCGCAGCACGGCGAGCATGGCGACCACGACCTGCACGCCGCGTTCCAGGACGAGCACGACCCGCGTCTCGGATCGCACCCCGGCGGCCCGCAGGCGGTGGGCCAGGGCCTCGGCGCGGGAGTCGAGTTCGGCGTAACTGAGATCTTCGGAGGGGCCGATGAGGGCCGTCTCGTCCGGCACCCTCGCGGCGACGTCCGCGAACAGTTCGGGGACGCCCGGCACCCGGTCCTGCGGAGCGCGGCCGGTCCACCGGGCGAGCTGCCGCCGCTCGTCGGGCGACAGGAGGTCCAGGGCGGCGAGCGGCAGACGCGGCTGCGCGGTGGCCAGGGAGACGAGGCGGCGCAGCCGCTCGCCGAGCCGACGGGCCGTCGGCTCCTCGAACAGGTCGGTGTTGTACTCGACGGCGACCCGCAGGGCGCCGTCGCGTTCCTCGTACTCCACCACCAGGTCGAACAGCGAGCGGGTGCGCGGCAGCGGCACCTCGTCGACGTCGAGGCCGGGCAGGTCGACCTGCTGGGGCAGGGTGTTCTGGAGCACCATCATGGCCTGGAACAGCGGGGTGCGGCTGGGGTCGCGCTCGGTGACCAGCTCCTCGACCAGCCGGTCGAAGGGGAGCTCGTGGTCGAAGGCCTGCCCGACGGTGGTGCGCACGCCGTCGAGGAAGGACGTCACGGTGTCCGTGGTGCGCGCTCTGGAGCGGATGACGACGGGGTTGACGAAGAAGCCGACCAGGTCATCGGTCTGCCGGTGGTCCCGGCCCGCGGAAGCGACACCGAGGGTCACGTCGCGGCTGCCGGACACGGTCGCCAGCAGCAGCTGGGTCAGCGCGGTCAGCGTCATGAAGAGGGTCGCGCCACGGCCCCGGCCCAGCTCCTTCAGCGCATGGGTCTCGTCGGCGGTCAGCTCGAAGCGGTGCACGGCGCCCTTGGTGGTACGGACCTCGGGGCGCGGCCGGTCGGTGGGCAGCGCGAGCGGCTGCAGCTCGTCCAGCTGCCGCTGCCAGTAGGCGAACCGGTCGGAGGCCGCCGCGCGGTCCCAGCGGGCCTGCTCCCAGGCGGCGAAGTCGGCGTACTGCACGGACAGCTCGGCCGGCGGGGCCGCCCGCGGGTCGGTCGCGGCCTGGTAGAGCGCCTTGAGGTCCTTGGTCAGCACGTCCAGGGACCAGCCGTCGCTGACGATGTGGTGGGTGCTCAGGACCAGGACGTGCTCGTCGTCGGCGAGCCGCACCAGCACCGTCCGCAGCAGCGGACCCGCCGTCAGGTCGAACGGCGTCTCCACCTCCGCGAGCAGCAGCGCGGACAGCGCCGCCTCGCGCTCGGTGCCGGGCAGGGCTGACAGGTCCCGCTCGTCGAGCACGAGCGGCGCGTCGGTGACGCCGTGCACCCGCTGGACGGGGTGGCCGCCGTCCTCGTGGAAGGTGGTGCGCAGCGACTCGTGGCGGGCGAGCAGCCCGCGCAGGGCGGTGGTCAGGGCGGCTACGTCAAGGCCGCCGCACAGCCGGTAGGCGCTGCCCGTGTAGTACTCGGTGGAGTCACCCTCGTACTGGTCGAGGAACCACAGACGGCGCTGCGCGGACGACAGCGGCAGCGGGCGGTCACGGGCGGCTTGCGGGATGCCGTCGTCGACGGCGTCGGAAGCCAGTCCTCCGGCCACGAGTCCGGCGACGGTGGGGTGGGCGAACAGTGCGCGCCGCCCGGCCCGTGCGCCCAGCCGGGCCTCGATGCGTGACAGGGCCTGAACGGCGCGGATGGAGTCGCCGCCGAGGTCGAAGAAGTCGTCGTGGACACCGATCCGGGCCACGCCGAGGATCTCGGCGAACACCTCGGCGACGGCCTCTTCGCGGGGGTCGCGCGGGGCGACGTACTCGCCGACCAGCTGGCCGGGGGACGGCTCGGGCAGCGCGGCACGATCGATCTTGCCGTTGACGGTGAGCGGCAGCGCGTCCAGTACGACGACGGCCGACGGCACCATGTAGTCCGGCAGTTCGCGCCCGAGGGCCGAACGGACCGCGGCGGGCGTGGGCGCCTCGGTCACGGTGCCGGGGGCGGCCGTCGCGGCGTCGGGGACCACGTACGCCACGAGACGGCGGTGGCCGGGGAGGTGTTCCCGTACCAGCGCGACGGCATGGGCGATGCCGGGCAACCGCATGGCGGCGGCCTCGATCTCGCCGGGTTCGATGCGGAAGCCGCGCATCTTGACCTGGTCGTCGACGCGGCCGACGAACTCCAGTTCGCCGTCGGCGGTGCTCCGTACCCGGTCACCGGTGCGGTACATCCGTGCCCCGGAGGGTCCGTACGGGTCGGCGACGAAACGTTCCCCCGTGAGATCGGGACGGCCCCGGTAACCGCGGGCCAGCCCCTCGCCCGCGATGTAGAGCTCACCGGTGGCGCCCGCCGGGACCGGCCGCAGCCGCTCGTCCAGGACGTACACCTCGGTGCCCTCGACCGAGACGCCGAGCGGCGGGGTACCGCTGCCGCTCATCGGCTCGCTCATGGTGGCGCACACGGTGGCCTCGGTCGGTCCGTAGCCGTTGTACATGCGGCGGCCTCGCGACCACAGATCGACCAGCTCGCCCGGGCACGCCTCACCGGCCACCATCAGGGCGGTGAGGCCGGGCAGGTCCTCGGGGTTCATGGTGGGCAGCACGGCGGGCGGCAGCGTCGCATGGGTGACCTCGAAGTCGCGCAGCGCCTGGGCCAGTTCGGCGCCCGCCAGTCCGCCGCGGTCGAGCACGACGAGGGCCGCGCCGTTCAGCAGCGACTTGGTGACCTCGAAGACCGCCGCGTCGAAACTGGGCGAGGCGAACTGCAGCACCCGCGAGTCGGGGGTGACCTCCATCCGCTCCCGCTGGGTGCGGGACAGGTCGGCGATGCCGCGGTGGGTGACGACGACGCCCTTGGGGCGGCCGGTGGAGCCCGAGGTGTAGATCATGTACGCGGCGTCGTCAGGACCCAGCTCCACGGCGGGCGCGTCCGCCCGCGCCGCGTCGTCCAGATCCGCCACGAGCAGCCGCTGCGGCCCGTCCGGCACCACCTCGGCGACGGACGGCTGGGTGATCACCAGGCCGATCCCGGAGTCGTCCGTCATGTAGCGCAGCCGCTCCACCGGATAGGCCGGGTCCAGCGGTACGTACACGCCGCCCGCCCGCATGACGGCGAGCATCGACACCACCAGGGCGGTGCCGCGCTCCAGGCACACCCCGACCGGCGTCCCGCGCCGCACCCCGTGGCCGTGCAGCACGGCGGCCGCCCGCCCCACACGCGCGTCCAGCTCCGTGTAGCTCATGGATCCGGATTCGGCCATCAGCGCGGTCGCGTCCGGCCGGCGGGCCACCTGCGCGCCGAACAGCGCCGGCAGCGTCCGGTACTCCGCGTGCTGGGCAGAAGCCACGGTTGCTACTCCTTCAAGAGCGGTGTGCGCCGCCGCGTCGGTCGGGCGCGAGAAGGGCCGCACGCCGGTGCGACACCGCGCGCGAGGAATGGGCAGGGCGGAGCCGCCGGTCGGGCCGGCGGCAGCGCGAAAGGGGGAGGGGACGAGAGCGTGGGGGACGGACGAAGCTCAGGCGGCCTGGCGGGAGGCGGCCCCCGCCCTGCGCAGGGTCCGGCCGTTGTACTGCATGAGGTCGGCCGGGCGGCCCTTCCCCGAGCTGAGGAAACGGCCGCTGAACAGCACGTCGTCCCGGTCCTCGGCACGCACGCTGAACACGAGGTCGGACCCGATGCTGAGCACGCCGGAAACACCGCTGTCGGCGTCCATGCGCAGCGTGCCGCCGGTCGATTCGTGGGACACCCGGATGGCGAGTTCCCCGTTGACGAACTCCCCGGTGAGCGCGGCAGCCTCGTGGTAGGGACGGCCGGCGGGCGCGGGCTGTTCGTAATGACCGACGCGCAGGCCGAGGGTGCGGTGGAGCTCGCCGACCAGGTCGAGCCAGGCCGCCAGGCCGGTGGTGGAGTTGGTGGTGAAGGCGAGTGCCGTACCGCTCGCCGGGTCGACGCGGACGTTGCAGGAGCCGCCGTCGAGGGTGCCGTCGTGGCCGAGCCACAGGACGTCCCCGCCCGGGTAGAGGCCCCATCCCGCGCCCCACCCGGCTGCCAGGCCGAACGGATCGGCGGCCGGCACGGCGCAGCCCATCGCCGCCAGCGCCTCGGGATCGGCGATGTCGGCGTCCAGGGCCTCATGGCCCTCGCCGAGGAACGCCCGTCCGAAGCGGACCAGGTCGGTGGCGCTGCCCGCGATGCCTCCGGCGGCGGCCAGCGTCGACTCGCAGTAGAAGTCCACGGGTTCGGCGCGGCCGGTCCGTGCGTCCACGGCATGGCCGCTCACGGTGGCACCCGGGACACGGCCCGTGCGCGGATCCTCGACGAACGCGAGATCGAGTCCGGCCGGGCGCGCCACGTAGGACTCCATGGAGTCCCACCAGCTCTGCCCGGTGAGCACCTCGATCACGTACGCGGCCACGGCGTAGCCGGTGTTCGAGTACGAGAACGTACTGCCGGGCACACCGAAGTGTCCCTCGCGCACCACCGACTCGAAGTAGCGGCGCAGGGAGGGGGAACGCAGGGGAGCGCCCTCATGGTCGGAGACGAGTCCGGCGGTGTGGCTGAGCAGTTGGCGCAGCGTCACCCTGCGCATCGGATGGTCCACGGCCACGCGCGTGTGCCCTGCGACGCCCGCGAGGAGCTCGGTCACCGGCGCGTCGAGCTCCGCCTCGCCCTCCTCGACCAACTGCATGACGAGCGCGGCCGTGAACACCTTGCTCACCGAGCCGTAGGCGAAACGGGACCGGGGGGACACCAGCGCGTCCGACCCGATCCGCTCGACACCGGCGCAGACCTCCCGGAGCGTGCCGTCTCTGTAGAGGGATAACTGGGCCCCCGGTATCCGGTGTTCACGGATCAACCCGTGCACCGTGTCGGAGAGGACGTCGACGTCCATGATCTCTCGTACCCCCGTTCGAGAGTGCCGCGGCCTCGCGGCCGGTCGACCTGATTGGGATGGCTGGCTCTACCTGTTCGGTAGGGCCAGCCGGACTACTGTCCCAGACTCATCTATACCGTCAGCGATCTCAAGATCTGCCCCCTCAAGCCGAAATCCGCATGTCAGCGCCGCGCTACACGCGCAGACCGGGCGGTTCGGGGCCCTGTCACGCACGGTGGCAGGTGTGATGTGCGCTGCTCCCGTGTGACCGATTCCGCCAGGGTGACCACCGGAGCCGGCGGTTGCCGACCGCGTGCTGCCGTGAGGCGTACGCGTCACCGGGCGCTCAGCACCTCGGAGCCGTCAGGCGTGGTTGACGGGGAGGACGTCCGGGGAGAGCGCGCCCGCGTGGGCGGAGGCCGAGGTCATCCGCTTGCGGTGGTGGCGGCGGCAGAGGACCTCGTAACCGACCTCCCCCGACGGCCGGTTCACGTCCCCGACCACGACCTGCTCACCCTCGACGACCATCTCCCCGTCCACCGTACGGGCGTTGTGCGTGGCCCGCGCACCGCACCAGCACAGCGCCTCGACCTGGAGCTGCTCGAGCCGGTCCGCCAGCTCGATCAGCCGCTGCGAGCCGGGGAAGAGCTTCGTCCGGAAGTCGGTGGTGATGCCGAAGGCGAAAACGTCCAGGCCGAGGTCGTCGACGATACGGGCGAGCTGGTCGATCTGGTCCGGCCCGAGGAACTGCGCCTCGTCCACGATCACGTAGTCGGCCTTGCCGCCCTGGGAGAGCTGGCCCACCAGATAGGCGTACAGGTCCATGCCCTCGCCGGCCTCGACCGCCTCCGTGACCAGACCGAGCCGGGACGAGAGCTTGCCCTCGCCCGCCCTGTCATCACGGGTGAAGATCACGCCCTGTAGCCCGCGAGCCGACCGGTTGTGCCCGATTTGAAGTGCCAATGTGCTCTTCCCGCAATCCATGGTTCCGGAGAAGAAGACCAGCTCGGGCATGACGGGTCGGGACCTTTCAGGTCGTGGGAGGGAAGGAGGGAGAGCGGTGCTCAGGAACGGACTTCGAGCAGCGGGACGAGCTGCTCGGCGGGGGTCATCGACCCGTGCATGCCGACCATCGCGGACTCGTGGGGCTCGTTGACGGAGGCGGTGATCGCCACGTCGTCGTGGGCCGCGGCGACGACGTCGCCGATCCGGCCGTACACCCGCTCGTCGATCTCGTCGCCGAACCAGCCCAGGGAGATGGCCTCGTCGCGGCTCGCCACCCAGAACTGCTCGCCGATCACCTCGCGCCAGCAGGTGAGGACGTCCGCCTCCGCGCCGGGCACGGCGTAGACATGACGGGCCCGCCCCTCGCCGCCGAGGAGGGCGACGCCCGCGCGCAGCTCCCAGTCCTCGTCGAAGTCGATGCGGTGCTGCTCGTCGAAGGGGATGTCGACCATGCCGTGGTCCGCCGTGACGTACAGGGCGGAGCGGGGCGGCAGCTGCTCGGCGAGCCGCTGCACGAGCCGGTCGACGAACATCAGCTGGCCGCGCCAGGCGTCGGAGTCGATGCCGAAGCGGTGCCCGGCGCCGTCGAGTTCGCTGTAGTACGTGTAGACGAGCGAGCGGTCACCGGCGGCGAGCTGCTCGGCCGAGAAGTCCATGCGCTCCTCGCCGGAGAGCCGCCCGTGGAACGCTCCGCCGCTGAGCGCGACCTTGGTGAGCGGGGTCTGCTCGAAGATCGGGGAGGACACCTGGGCGGTGTGGATCCCGGCCTCGTGCGCGAGCTGGAAGACGGTCGGGTACGGCTGCCAGACGTGCGGCGCCGTCCACGGCTTCCAGCGCAGCTGGTTCATCAGCCGGCCGGTCGCGGGATCGCGCACGGTGTAGCCGGGCAGCCCGTGCGTACCCGGGTAGCGGCCGGTGCCGACGGAGGCCAGCGAGGTCGCCGTGGTGGCGGGGAAGCCGGCCGTGACCGGGCGGCCCGTGCCGCCGCGCGAGGAGCCGAGGAGCGAGGTCAGATAGGGGGCCTCGTCCGGGTGGGCCTTGATCTGCTCCCAGCCGAGCCCGTCGATCAGGAAGAGGCAGTTCCGGTCGGCCGGGGCCAGCTCCGCGATCCGGGACGTGAAACCGGGCACGCCCTGGCCGGCGACGAGCGTCGGCAGCAGGTCGGCGAGGGAGCCGGAGGCGTACTCGGGGACCGGCGCGGTCTCCGGGGCGAGCGGAACCGGATCGTCGGGCCAGCCGTGGTTCGCTACCGCGGGCTGCACCATCAGCGGGCGGGGGCGGCGGTGGCCGCGATGGCTTCGGAGAGGGCCTGGGCGAAGACGAGGGTCTGCCGGACGGTGTCCGGGCCGTCCCCGGCCTCGCTGACACGCAGGCTGAGGTCGTCGGCGGTGGCGTTGCCGGTGTAGCCGTGGTCGGCGTCGCAGTTGGAGTCGCCGCAGGCGGCGGGCTCCAGGTCGATCCGGGAGACGGCACCCCAGCCGATGGTGAGGACCACCTCGCGGGGCAGCGTGCCCGGCGTGTACGACTCCGGGTTGGCCACCACGCGGCTGACGACGACGGACGAGATCCGGTCGAGCTTCACGGACTCGGTGGACGTCGTGGCGTACGGGGTCGGGGAGCTGGTGTCGGCGGCCTGCTCGTCGGTGTGGCTGACGATGAAGCGGTGCGGCGTCAGGACGAGGACGGTGACATGGCGCCGGACCTCGTTCGCGTCGAAGGTGGTCTCCTGGTGCACCACGTACGACGCGACGGCCTCGCCGCCGACAGCGGCCTCCACCGCCTCGGCCACGAGGGCCGGGTAGTAGCCGCTGCGCTCGATCGCCGCGCGCAGCCCCTGGGTCGTCGTACCGGTCTTCGCCATGGACTCCATCCTACGGGGCGGTGGGGGCCCCTCAGGCCGTTCAGTAACTCGGGAGGCTGCGCGGCCCGAGGTCGGTGCGGGGTGCCGGCGGGGCCAGCCGGACGGTGGCGCCGAGGACGGAAAGGCCGCGCGGTGCCACGACCACCGGCTCCAGGGAGACGGCGACCACCTCGGGATGGTCGTCGACGAGCCGGGAGACCCGGAGGAGGACTTCTTCGAGGGCCGGGGTGTCGACGGGGGCGGAGCCGCGCCAGCCGAAGAGCAGCGGGGCGGTACGGAGGGAACGGACGAGTTCGGCGACGTCCCGGTCCGTGGCCGGAACCAGTCGGTGGGCGGTGTCGCCGAGCAGCTCGGACGCGGCGCCGGAGAGGCCGAAGGAGAGGACGGCGCCGACGGCCGGGTCGATGGCGGACCGTACGACCGTGTCGACACCCCGGGGCACCATGGCCTGCACGACCGGCTGGAGCTCCTCGGGCTTGCCGAGGACCTCGGTCAGCTCGGCGTACGCCGTGCGCAGCTGTTCCTCGGACGCCAGGTCGAGCCGTACGCCGCCGAGGTCGGGGCGGTGGCGGAGGTGTGGCGCGGTCGTCTTGAGGGCGACCGGGTAGCCGAGCCGGCCGGCGGCCGCGACGGCGGCGTCGGGCGTCGGCGCGGGCAGGGTCGGCAGTACGGCGATCCCGTACCGCGCGAGCAGCTCCCCGGCCTGCTCGGTGTCGAGGGTCACCCCCCGGGGGTCGGCCTCCTCGCCGCTGCCGAGCACCCGCTCGACGAGCGCCGCGGCCCCGGCCTCGTCGATGTCCTCGTACTCGGGCACCCGCCCGGGATCGGCCGCCTGCCGCCGCCACTGCCCGTACCGCACGGCTTCGGCCAGCGCCCGCACGGCCCGCTCGGCGGCGGGGTAGGCGGGGATGGTGGGGGTGGTGGCCCGGGGTACGGCGCCCGTGGTGCTGACCGTGTCGGCTGTGCCCGCGGTGCTGACCGTGTCGGCTGTGCCCGCGGGTGCCTGCGCCGTGGCGGGCCGGGGATCGGCCGGGGCCGCGGGGCTGCTCTGGGCCTCCGTTCCCGTGGGCCGGAGACCGGTCACCGACCCCGTACCGCCGCCCCCTCCCTTCCCCTGCGCCGCCGGTCGCGTGCTCGTCGCGATCGCGAGGGCCTCCGCGAGGCCGCCCATCTCGACGTGGACGACGACGACCGGCTTGGTCGGGGCCGGGGCCGAGGCGACGGCCTCGCGGAGGCTGGCGGCGAGGACCTCCCCGTCGCCGAACTCGGTGGCGCCGTTCTCGCCGACCCAGGGGATCGCGTTCACGACGACCGCGTCGGAGGTCTCGTCCGCGAGCGCCGCGGCCAGCGCGTCCCGGAAGTCCGCCGGCTCCGCCGCCGTCGTCAGGTCGAGCGGCCGCAGCGGGCGCAGCCCCTCCGTCAGGCAGGCGTCGTACGTGAGGAGGCCGAGGGACTCGGAGTTGCCGAGGATCGCGACCCGGGGCCCGGCAGGCAGCGGCTGGGCGGCCAGGAGCAGTCCCGCGTCCACGAGTTCGGTGACCGTGTCGACGCGGATGACCCCGGCCTGGCGGAGCAGGGCCGAGACCGTGGCGTGCGGGATGCGGGTGACGGGCACCCGGTGGCCGGGCGGGGCGCTGCCGCTGTGCCGGGCACCCTTGACGACGACGACCGGCTTGACGGCGGCGGTGCGGCGGGCCAGCCGGGTGAACTTCCGGGGGTTGCCGATCGACTCCAGGTAGAGGAGGACGACGTCGGTCCCGGGGTCGTCGTACCAGTGCTGGAGGAAGTCGTTGCCGGAGACGTCGGCGCGGTTGCCCGCCGAGATGAAGGAAGACAGGCCCGCGCCACGCCGGTGCAGTCCGGCGAGGAGGGCGATGCCGATCGCGCCGGACTGGGTGAAGAGTCCGATGCGCCCGGCGGCCGGCATCTGCGGTGCGAGGGAGGCGTTGAGCCGGACGTCGGCGGTGTTGATGATCCCGAAGGCGTTGGGGCCGATGATCCGCATCCCGTACGAGCGGGCCTGACGGACGAGCTGGCGCTGCCGCTCGCGCCCTTCCGCCCCGCTCTCCGCGTACCCGGCGGAGAGGACGACGAGGCCCCGTACGCCGTGCTCGCCGCAGTCCGCGACGGCCTCCGGCACCCGTTCGGCGGGGACGGCGACGATCGCGAGGTCAACGGTCTGCCCGATGGCGCCGACGGAGGGGTACGCGGGGACGCCGTCGAACTCCGCGGCCGCGCCCTCACCCCCGGCGCCCCCGGCGAGCGCGGCGAGCGCGGCGTTGACCGCGTACACGCGTCCGGTGAAGCCGGCCCCGAGGAGGTTACGGAGGACCGTGCGGCCGACGCCTCCGGCGGCGCGCCCGGCTCCGACGACGGCGACCGACCGGGGGGTCAGGAGGCGCTGCACGGAGCGCGCCTCGGCCCGCTGCTCCCGTGCGCGCTGGACGGCGAGGGAGCGGTCGGTGGGTTCGAGGTCGAGGTGGAGCCGTACGGACCCGTCCTCGAAGCTGCGCTTCTGGGTGTAGCCCGCGTCCGTGAAGACCTTGATCATCTTGGTGTTGGCGGGCAGGACCTCGGCGGCGAAGCGCCGGATGTCCCGCTCCCGCGCGACCGCCGCGATGTGTTCGAGGAGGGCGGAGGCGACTCCGCGTCCCTGGTGGGCGTCCTGGACGAGGAAGGCGACCTCGGCCTCGTCGGCCGGCGCGGAGGCCGGCAGTCCGCGCTCGTTGATGCGGTCGTAGCGGACGGTGGCGATGAACTCGCCGCCCACCGTCGCCGCGAGCCCGACCCGGTCCACGAAGTCGTGGTGGGTGAAGCGGTGGACGTCCTTGGCGGAGAGCCGGGGGTAGGGGGCGAAGAAGCGGTAGTACTTCGACTCGTCCGAGACCTGCTCGTAGAAGCTGACGAGGCGGTCGGCGTCGTCGGCGGTGATGGGCCTGATGCGCGCGGTGCCGCCGTCGCGGAGCACGACGTCCGCTTCCCAGTGGTCGGGGTAGTCGTGGTCCGGTGGTTCCGGACGCGCCGGTCGTGCCGGGTGTTCCGCCGCTTCCGACTGTTCCGACGCGCTCTGCATGGGGTCAGCCTACGGCCGCGACACGGCGGTGGCACGGGTCGCGCGGTGGGTGTACGCCGTGCATGGTGGGGTCACTCCGTGCAAGGTGGTGAGCACGCCGTGGGCGGCGGGGGCGGGCCGAGAGGCGGTCCGGTCCCGGGCCGAAGGTCGGCGTGAGCACGGAGCATCCCGTGAGAGACTGGTCTAGACAACCGCTTAAGACTTGAAGGGCAACACCATGGCTGAGCGCCGCGTCAACGTCGGCTGGGCCGAGGGCCTGCACGCCCGCCCCGCGTCCATCTTCGTCCGTGCCGCCACGGCTTCCGGCGTTCCGGTGACGATCGCCAAGTCCGACGGCACCCCGGTGAACGCCGCCTCCATGCTCGCGGTGCTCGGCCTGGGCGCGCAGGGCGGCGAGGAGATCGTCCTCGCTTCGGAGGCCGACGGCGCCGAGGCCGCTCTGGACCGTCTGGCGAAGCTGGTCGCCGAGGGTCTCGACGAGCTCCCCGAGACCGTCTGACCCGGGTCGACCTCTCCCGTACGACGAAAGGCCGTGGCCGCCGGAATTCCGGCGGCCACGGCCTTTCGCATTTCCACCGACCCGGATTCGGCCCGCTTTTGGGCAGCACGGAACGCGGGCCACGGAATTGCTATTCTTTGTATACGGTGTGCGCGTTAATTCCGGACGCTCGCCGTGTTGACGACATGTTGCGAAACCCTCACGTGCCCGCGCTCCGGCCTTTTGAGCCGGTGCAGCGGCTGCGAGCGCTCCGCGTGCAGCGCGGTCAGCGCCCGCGCGCGCTCGGCGTCACCGCGCGCCACGGCGTCCACGATCGCGCCGTGTTCGGCCCAGGCCTCCACCGGCTGAGCGGGCTGCTCGACCGCGTACATCCAGGCGATCTTGTGGCGCAGCTGGGTCAGCAGCGCTGTCAGGGCCGGGCTGCCCGAGGCCTGCGCCAGCGTCTCGTGGAACCAGCCCCCGAGCGAGCGCAGGTCCTCGCCCTGGCCCCGTCTCGCCCGCTCCTGCCCCAGTCTGACCAGGCCCCGCAGCACCTTGAGGTGGGCCTCGGTGCGCCGCTGGGCGGCACGCGCGGCGCCCAGCGGTTCGAGCAGCGCCCTCATGTCGAGCAGGTCGGCCGCCTCCTGCTCGGTGGGCTCGGCGACGTGCGCGCCCGCGTGGCGGCGGGTGACGACGAAGCCCTCGGACTCCAGGGTGCGCAGGGCCTCGCGGACCGGGACGCGGGAGACGCCGTACCGGCGGGCGAGCTGTTCCTCGGTCAGCCGGCTGCCCCGCTCGAAGACGCCGGAGACGATGTCGTCCCGGATCGCCGTGCATACCGAGTGCGCGGGAATGCGCATGTCCGACCTCCGCCTTGGTCTGCGCGAGACAATTCTGCGACGCCTGTTCTGCGCCCGATCTGCGACTCTATTGCAGCGCGCCGGAATTTCCGATGCCTCAGCGAAATATGGAAGCCTTTTTGACCGACGAAAAGCCCCGGCTCAGCACGAGCCGGGGCTTTTGCGACGTTGAGGTGGGCGTGCGTCAGACGCTGACGCCGCGCGCGCGGAGGTAGGCGAGCGGGTTGATGTCGGAGCCGTACTCGGAGCTCGTGCGCGCCTCGAAGTGGAGGTGCGGGCCGGTCGAGTTGCCGGTCGAGCCGGAGATGCCTATCTGCTCGCCCGGTTCGACGCTCTGGCCGACGTACACGCCGATGGAGGAGAGGTGGCCGTACTGGGTGTACGTGCCGTCGTTCATCCGGATGACGATGTTGTTGCCGTACGCGCCGCCCCAGCCGGCCTCGACGACGGTGCCGGAGCCGACGGAGACGACACTGCTGCCGTAGCCGGCGTGGAAGTCGACGCCGGAGTGGCTGCCGGAGGACCAGAGCGAGCCGCCGGTCTGGTAGCCGGTGGAGACGTACGAGCCGGCGACGGGGAGCTGGAAGGAGTTCAGGCGGCGGCGCTCGGCCTCACGGGCGGCGCGCTCCTCCGCCTCGCGGATCTCCTTGGCGCGGGCCTCCGCCTTGCGCTTCGCCTCGGCCTCGGCCTTCGCCTTGGCGGCGGCCTCGAAGGCCTCCTGCTCCTGGGCGGCGGCCTGGGCGTTGATCCGGTCCACGAGGGAGTCCTCGGTGATCACCTTGGTGAGGCCGGTGTCCTCGACGGAGCGGTTGTCCGCGTCGGCGGCGAGCGCCGGGGAAGCGAGGGTTCCGATGACGCCGGTGGTGGCGAGGGTCGCGGCGCCGGCGAAGCCCACGCTGCGGCGCGCCATCCGGCTCGACCCACGATGCTTCCCGGTGGCACGGGTGAACGCCATGTAGTGGCTGATCCTTTCCTTCCTTCTCGCCTACCGGGTTAGCTGACGGGTTCGGAGCAGGAAGGTCTCCTACGAGCCCCTCCGTACGAGACGAAGGCGCCCGATTCACCCCAGGGACTACGTATGGGTCCCCGGCTCCCCAGGCTCGCGCCTGACGGGGACTCGGCGATGACTGTCCGGGTGCCGCGGGTGCGGCGGGTGCAACTGCCGAACAGACGCACCGACGCTATGCGGATCATCTTTCAATCACCAACCGGACTCGCCAGTTTGTAAGACATGCCACAGGGCAAACGATCACCCTTGCGCTTAATACGGACAAAGGGGAGGGCTCCGACGAAACATGCCGTCGGAGCCCTCCCCTTACCGGATCAGAGCCGGGTCAGACCGTGTCGGAGCCGGGCCGGGAGCCGGGCCGGGAGCCGGAATCAGCCGGTCACGACGGTGACTTCACCGATGCCGAGCGCGCGCACCGGGTCCGCGATCTGCGCCGCGTCGCCCACGAGCACGGTGACGAGCCGGTCCACCGGGAAGGCGCTGACCACGGCCGCGGTCGCCTCGACCGTGCCGGTCTCGGCGAGCCGCGCGTACAACTGGGCCTGGTAGTCGTCGGGGAGGTGCTGCTCGACCTGGTCGGCGAGCGTCCCGGCGACCGAGGCGGCCGTCTCGTACTTGAGCGGGGCGACCCCGACCAGGTTCTGCACGGCCGTCTCGCGCTCGGCGTCGGTGAGACCCTCGGCGGCCAGCGTCCGCAGCACCTTCCACAGGTCGTCGAGCGCCGGGCCGGTGTTGGGCGTGTCGACGGAACCGCTGATGGCGAGCATCGCGGCGCCGTTCCCCTGGCTGTCGGAGCGCAGTACCTGCCCGAAGGCACGCACCCCGTACGTGTAGCCCTTCTCCTCCCGCAGCACCCGGTCGAGTCGCGAGGTGAGGGTGCCGCCGAGGCAGTACGTGCCCAGGACCTGGGCCGACCAGACGCGGTCGTGCCGGTCGGGGCCGATCCGTCCGATCAGCAACTGGGTCTGGACGGCGCCGGGTCGGTCGACGATGACGACCCGTCCGGTGTCGTCGGCCGAGATCGGCGGCATCGGGAGCGGCTCGGCCGGCTCACCGGTCCAGGCGCCCAGGGTCTCGGCGAGGACCTTGTCCAGGTCGACGCCGGTCAGGTCGCCGACGACCACGGCGGTGGCCGTGGCGGGCCGGACGTACGCCTCGTAGAAGGCGCGGACCGCGGCCGCGTCGATCGCCTTGACGGTCTTCTCGGTGCCCTGGCGCGGCCGCGAGATCCGCGACTCGGCCGGGAAGAGCTCCTTGGAGAGCTGCTTGGCGGCGCGACGGGCCGGATTGGCCGTCTCGTGCGGGATCTCGTCGAGCCGGTTGCGCACCAGGCGCTCGATCTCGGTGTCGAGGAACGCCGGGGCGATCAGGGCCTCGGAGAGCAGCCCGAGCGCCTTGGGCAGCCGGGAGACGGGAACCTCCAGGGAGACCCGTACGCCCGGGTGGTCGGCGTGCGCGTCGAGCGTGGCGCCGCAGCGCTCGAGGTCGGCGGCGAACTCCTCGGCGCTGCGCTGGTCCGTGCCCTCGGAGAGCGCGCGGGCCATGATGGTGGCGACGCCGTCGAGGCCGGCGGGCTCGGCGTCCAGCGGGGCCGGCAGGAACAGCTCCACGGCCACGACCTGCTGGCCGGGACGGTGGCTGGTCAGCAGCGTCAGACCGTTGTCCAGCTTCCCGCGGTCCGGGGCGGGGAAGGCCCAGGGCCTGGCGGCACCGGGCTCCGGCTGCGGGTGGAAGTCCATGCTCGTCAAAGACACGGCAGCGTCGGTCACTGGTCCGCTCCCTCTGCATCGTCATCGCCGTCGGCGGTGTCGTCGTCGCTCTGTTCGGTCGCCAGGGGCTCGTAGACGAGCACCGCGCGGTTGTCGGGGCGCAGCTTGGCCGCGGCGGCCGCCCGCACCTCGTCGGCGGTGATGTCCAGGACCCGGTCGACGGCCGTGAGGGCGAGCTGCGGGTCGCCGAACAGCACGGCGAACCGGCACAGTTCGTCGGCGCGGCCCGCGACGGTGCCGAGACGGTCGAGCCACTCGCGCTCCAACTGGGCCTGCGCGCGCTCCATCTCCTCCGGCGTGGGGCCGTCGGCGGCGAACCGGGCGAGCTCCTCGTCGACGGCCGCCTCGATCTGCGGGACCTCGACGCCGCCGGAGGTCTTGACGTCCAGCCAGCCGAGCGAGGGCGCTCCGGCGAGCCGCAGCAGGCCGAAGCCGGCGGCGACGGCCGTGCGGTCGCGGCGGACCAGACGGTTGTGCAGACGGGACGACTCGCCACCGCCGAGGACCGTCAGGGCCAGGTCGGCGGCGTCGCACTCGCGCGTGCCGTCGTGGGGCAGCCGGTAGGCGGCCATCAGCGCGCGGGCCGGGACCTCCTCCTCGACGACCTCACGGAGCTGCTCGCCGATGACCTCGGGCAGGTCGCCGGGGCGCGGTGCGGGCTTGCCGTCGTGGCCGGGGATGGAGCCGAAGTACTTCTCGACCCAGGCGAGGGTCTGCTCCGGGTCGATGTCGCCGACGACCGAGAGCACCGCGTTGTTCGGGGCGTAGTACGTGCGGAAGAAGTTCCGCGCGTCCTCCAGGGTGGCCGCGTCCAGGTCGGCCATGGAGCCGATCGGCGTGTGGTGGTACGGGTGGCCCTCCGGGTAGGCGAGGGCGGTCAGCTTCTCGAAGGCCGTGCCGTACGGCACGTTGTCGTAGCGCTGACGGCGCTCGTTCTTGACGACGTCCCGCTGGTTCTCCATGGACTCGTCGTCCAGTGCGGCGAGCAGCGAGCCCATGCGGTCGGCCTCCAGCCAGAGCGCGAGCTCCAGCTGGTGCGTGGGCATGGTCTCGAAGTAGTTGGTGCGCTCGAAGCTCGTCGTGCCGTTGAGCGAGCCACCCGCGCCCTGCACCAGCTCGAAGTGCCCGTTGCCGTGGACCTGCTTCGAGCCCTGGAACATCAGGTGCTCGAAGAGGTGGGCGAGGCCCGTGCGGCCCGGGACCTCGTGCCGCGAGCCGACGTCGTACCAGAGGCAGACCGCGGCGACCGGGGTCAGGTGGTCCTCCGAGAGCACCACCCGCAGCCCGTTCGCCAACCGGTGCTCGGTCGCTGTCAGGCCGCCGGAGCCGGCCTCGGCCGTGGCCGTGTGACCCATGGGCATGTACGTCCCTTCGATCGCGATGTGAAAAAGTCCTGCCACTGTATGCAAGCGCGCCGACACCTGGCGAAGTTCCCGCCCCCCGGAGATGTCCCTCTTCCGGGTCGCGGTCGGCGCTGTCGGTGGCACGGTCCACAATGGTCCGCGTCAGATCAACCTTGTTGGTGAAGGAGCCGCAGCCGCGATGGCCCGCCGCAGCACGAAGACACCGCCGCCGGACGACGCGTTCGAGGAGCGAATCCTCGACATCGACGTCGTCGACGAGATGCAGGGCTCCTTCCTCGAGTACGCGTACTCGGTGATCTACTCGCGTGCCCTCCCGGACGCCAGGGACGGCATGAAGCCCGTCCAGCGCCGCATCGTCTACCAGATGGGCGAGATGGGGCTCCGCCCCGACCGCGGCTTCGTCAAGTGCGCCCGCGTCGTCGGCGAGGTGATGGGCAAGCTGCACCCGCACGGCGACGCGTCCATCTACGACGCGATGGTCCGCATGGCGCAGCCGTTCTCCATGCGCCTCCCCCTCGTCGACGGCCACGGCAACTTCGGTTCCCTCGGCAACGACGACCCGCCGGCCGCCATGCGGTACACCGAGTCGCGGATGGCCCCGGCCGCGCTGCTCATGACCGAGTCCATCGACGAGGACACGGTCGACTTCACGCCGAACTACGACGGCCAGGAGCGGGAGCCGGTGGCGCTGCCGGCCGCGTACCCGAACCTGCTGGTCAACGGCGCGTCCGGCATCGCGGTCGGCATGGCGACCAACATGCCCCCGCACAACCTCGGCGAGGTCATCGCCGCCGCCCGCCATCTGATCCGCCACCCGGGCGCCGACCTCGAGACGCTGATGCGTTTCGTGCCCGGACCCGACCTGCCGACCGGCGGCCGGATCGTCGGCCTCTCCGGCATCAAGGACGCGTACGAATCGGGCCGCGGCTCGTTCAAGATCCGCGCCACGACGAGCGTGGAGACCGTGACGGCGCGCCGCAAGGGCATCGTCGTGACCGAGCTGCCCTTCACGGTCGGCCCCGAGAAGGTCATCTCCAAGATCAAGGACCTGGTCGGCTCCAAGAAGCTCCAGGGCATCGCGGACGTCAAGGACCTCACCGACCGCAACCACGGCCTCCGCCTGGTCATCGAGATCAAGAACGGCTTCGTGCCGGAGGCGGTCCTCGAGCAGCTCTACAAGCTGACGCCGATGGAGGAGTCCTTCGGCATCAACAACGTGGCGCTTGTCGACGGCCAGCCGCTCACCCTCGGCCTCAAGGAGCTCCTGGAGGTCTACCTCGACCATCGCTTCGAGGTGGTCCGCCGCCGTTCCGAGTTCCGCAGGACCAAGAAGCGCGACCGGCTCCACCTCGTGCTCGGCCTGCTCATCGCGCTGCTCGACATCGACGAGGTCATCGCCCTCATCCGGGAGAGCGACAACTCCGCGCAGGCCAAGGAGCGCCTGATGGAGCGCTTCTCCCTGAGCGAGATCCAGACGCAGTACATCCTGGACACCCCGCTGCGCCGCCTCACCAGGTTCGACCGGATTGAACTGGAGAGCGAGCGCGACCGGCTCAACGGCGAGATCGACGAGCTGACCGGGATCCTGGACTCCGACGCGGAACTGCGCAAGCTGGTCTCGGCGGAACTGGCCGCGGTCGCCAAGAAGTTCGCGACGGACCGGCGGACCGTGCTGCTCGAGTCGGCGGGCGCGCCCGTCGCGGCCGTGTCCCTGGAGGTCGCGGACGACCCGTGCCGGGTGCTGCTGTCCTCCACCGGGCTCCTCGCCCGTACGGCGACGGGCGAGGTGCCGGAGGCCGACCCGGACGCGAAGCGGGTCAAGCACGACGTGATCCTGTCGGCGGTGGCCGCCACGCAGCGCGGCGACATCGGCGCGGTGACCTCGGAGGGGCGGCTGCTGCGGATCGCGGTGATCGACCTGCCGCAGCTCCCGGACACCGCGAGCGCGCCGAACCTCGCGGGCGGCGCGCCCCTGTCCGAGTTCCTGTCCCTGGAGGACGACGAGACCGTGGTCTGCCTCACCACGCTCGACGAGTCCTCGCCGGGGCTCGCCCTCGGCACGCTCCAGGGCGTGGTGAAGCGCGTGGTGCCGGACTACCCGGCGAACAAGGAGGAGCTGGAGGTCATCACCCTCAAGGACGGTGACCGGATCGTCGGCGCGACCGAACTGCGGACGGGCGAGGAGGACCTGGTCTTCATCACCTCCGACGCCCAGCTGCTCCGCTACCCGGCCTCGCAGGTACGGCCCCAGGGCCGCCCGGCCGGCGGCATGGCGGGCGTCAAGCTGGCGGAGGGCGCCCGGGTGCTCTCGTTCACGGCCGTCGACCCGGCGGCGGACGCCGTCGTCTTCACCGTCGCGGGCTCCACGGGCACCCTGGACTCCTCGGCGGGTACGTCGGCGAAGCTGACGCCCTTCGACCAGTACCCGCGCAAGGGCCGGGCGACCGGCGGCGTGCGCTGCCAGCGCTTCCTGAGGGGCGAGGACGTCCTGATCCTGGCCTGGGCGGGCGCCTCTCCGGCCCACGCCGCCCAGAAGACCGGCACCCCGGTGGAGCTCCCGGAGGTGGACCCGCGCCGCGACGGCTCGGGCGTTCCGCTCCCCCGCCCGGTGGACGTGGTGGCGGGTCCGCCGAGCTAGGAGGCCTCCGGCTCTTCCTCCGTCTGCTGTACGTACCGCAGGACGCCCCACATGCTGTGCTCGTCGGGGGCGTCCTGCGGGCCGTTCTGCTCGCACTGCGCCAGTTCCTTGCGCAGGTTGGCCGGGTCGACGCCGGAACCGATCAGGACGAGCTGGGTGAGCCGCTCCTCGCCCTCGGGCCACCGCTCGGGGTAGAAGCGCAGGAAACGGCCGACCGCGTGGACGGTGTAGCGGTTGTCCGGGTCCGCGGCGCCGAAGTCGACGAAACCCTTGATCCGGTAGAGGCCCTCGGGCCTGGCGTCCAGGAAGGCCATCAGGCGGCGCGGGTGGAGCGGGGTCGTGGCCGTCAGGGACACGGTCTCGTAGGCGGTGTGCGGGTGGGCGTGCGGAGCACCGGCGTCTTCGTCGGCTCCGGCGTCTCCGTCCTCGCCGTACAGGATGTCCTCGATGGACATCTGCCCCTCGATCTCCCCCTCGGGGACCACCCGGTCGAAGAGCAGCTCCGGGTCGATCCGCCCGTGCGTGGCCTCGACCACGACGGCCTTCCCGGCCAGCCCGGCCACCGCCTCGCGGACGGCTCCCAGCTGGTCCCCGGTCACGCGGTCGGCCTTGTTCACGACCACGAGGTCGGCGATCGGCAGATGCCGGTCGGTCTCGGGGTGCCGCTGCCGGGTCGCGGAGAACTCGGCCGCGTCGACGACCTGGACGAGCCCTCCGTACACGATCCGCTCGTTCTCGCTGGCGAGCACCATACGGACGAGCTCCTGCGGCTCGGCGAGGCCGCTCGCCTCGATCACGATCACGTCGAGCCGGGACTCGGGGCGGGTGAGGACCTCCAGGTACTCGTCGAGCTCGCTCGCGTCGACCGCGCAGCAGAGGCAGCCGTTGCCGAGGGAGACGGTGGAGCCGACCTGCCCGGCGACGCTCATCGCGTCGATGCCGATGTCGCCGAAGTCGTTGACCATGACGCCGATACGGGTGCCCCGGGCGCTGCGCAGCAGGTGGTTGAGGAGCGTGGTCTTCCCGGCCCCGAGGAACCCGGCCAGGACGACGACGGGGATCTGCTGCGTGGTCAAGGGACGTGCCTCCGGTTTCCTTCGTGTCCCACGGCCGTGGGAAACCCCCAGGATAGGCACCCGCTCCGTCACCGTTTCCGGTCCCGGAGCGTGGCCCCGTACCTTTTCAGCATGAGCCCCGCACAGACCAGCCCCCCGCGCCCCCTGGCGCGCCGACGGCGGTTCGGTTGGCCCCAGCGGGTGTTCTCGCAGGTCCTGCTGATGCAGCTGGCCATCGCGACCGGTGTGACCGTCCTCGCCACAGGGCTCTTCCTCGCCCCGCTCAGCGCCCAGCTCGACGACCAGGCCATGCGGCGAGCCCTGGCCATCGCCGGGACCACCGCGTCACCTCGGCTGGCCGCGGACCTCACCACGACCCCGCCGACGGCGCGGGGCCCGGTGCAGGCGGAGGCCGAGCGGATCCGGATCTCGACGGGCGCCGAGTACGTGGTGGTCATGGACACGCGAGGGGTGCGCTGGTCGCACACCGATCCCGCCGAGATCGGCAGACGTGTCTCCACGGACCCGAGCACCGCCCTCGCCGGACGCGACGTGATGGAGATCGACAGCGGCACCCTGGGCCGCTCGGCCCGTGGGAAGACGCCGCTGCGAGACGCGGACGGGCGGATCGTCGGCGCGGTCTCGGTCGGCATCGAGTACGACAGCGTCCGCGACCGGCTCCTCGCCGCGATCCCGGGGCTGCTCGCCTACGCGGGCGGGGCGCTCGCGGCCGGGGCCCTCGCCGCGTACCTGATCTCCCGGCGCCTTCAGCGGCAGACCCATGACCTGGCCTTCTCCGACATCTCCGCGCTGCTCGCCGAACGCGAGGCCATGCTGCACGGCATTCGCGAGGGGGTCGTGGCCCTGGACCGCAACGGCTCCGTGCGGCTCATGAACGACGAGGCGCAGCGGCTTCTCGGTCTCGGCCCCGAGGCGGCGGGCCGGCCGCTCGACGAGGTCCTCGGCCGGGGCCGTACCGCCGACGTCCTCGCGGGCCGGGTGACCGGCGAGGACCTGGTCACCGTGCGGGGGCACCGGGTGCTGATCGCCAACCGGATGCCGACCGACGACGGCGGCGCCGTGGCGACCCTCCGCGACCGCACCGAGCTGGAGCGGCTCGGGCGCGAGCTGGACTCCACGCGGGGGCTGATCGACGCCCTCCGCGCCCAGGACCACGAGCACGCGAACCGGCTGCACACCCTCCTCGGGCTCCTGGAGCTGGAGATGCACGAGGAGGCGGTCGAGTTCGTCACCGAGGTGGTCGGCGTGCACCGGGCGACCGCCGAGCAGGTCATGGAGAAGGTCCACGATCCGCTGCTCGCCGCACTCCTGGTCGGCAAGGCCACGGTCGCCGCGGAGCGGGGCGTCTCGCTGCGGATCGCCCCCGCCTCGCTGCTGCCGGACCGGCTCGTCGACCCGCGTGAACTGGTCACCGTCGTCGGGAACCTGGTCGACAACGCCCTGGACGCCGTGGCGGGCACCCCCGGCGCCCGCATCGACGTCTCCTTCCGCGCCGAGGGCCGTACGGTCGTGCTGCGGGTCACGGACAGCGGCCCGGGGGTTCCGGAGGAGAGCCGCGAGCTGATCTTCACCGAGGGCTGGACGACGAAGGTGCTTCCGTCCCACGGAAAGCGTGGCATCGGACTCCCCCTCGTGCGCCGGCTCGCCGAGCGCCGCGGCGGCACCGCCCGCGTCGCCGGGGGTCCGGACGGGGGCGCCGAGTTCACCGTCGTCGTCCCGGACGCCCTGACCGAACCGGAACCCGACCCCGACCTGCCCTCCGCAGTATCCGAAGCACCTGAACCGGCCGAGGGGGCGCGATGATCGATGTCCTCGTCGTCGACGACGACGTGCGGGTGGCCCGGATCAACGCCGCGTACGTCGCCAAGGTGCCCGGCTTCCGGGTCACCGCCACCGCACACTCGACCGCCGAAGCACTCGCCGCCCTGGACGAGCACCCGGTGGATCTGATCCTCCTCGACCACTACCTCCCGGACGAGAACGGGCTCGCGGCCGTACGGGAGCTCCGCGCGCGTGGCCACCAGTGCGACGTGATCATGGTGACGGCCGCCCGGGACGTGGCCACGGTGCAGGCGGCGATGCGGCACGGCGCCCTCCAGTACCTGGTCAAGCCGTTCAACTTCGCCGGGCTGCGCGCGAGACTGGAGGCGTACGCGACGCTCCGCCGCACCCTGGAGAACGGCGGCGAGGCGGAACAGGCCGAGGTGGACCGTATCTTCGGGGCTCTGTCGGCCGGCTCGGTCACCCCCGACCTGCCCAAGGGGCACTCCCCCACCACGGCAGAACTGGTCCGCCAGGTCCTGCTCGCCGCCGATGCGCCGCTGTCCGCGCAGGAGATCGCGGAGCGGGCCGGGGTCAGCCGTCAGACGGCGCAGCGCTATCTCAAGCTTCTCGAACGCACCGGCCGCGTGCGTCTCTCGCTCCGGTACGGCGAGACGGGCCGCCCCGAACACCGCTACGCCTGGGTGAGCTCCCCACCCGGCTCCTGAGTGGCCCGGGGCAGCGGGGGCCGATCGGTTCCGTCGGGGCGGCCCAGGTCTGCCTCCGGCCCGTCAGGCGGCTCCCGCCCCGGTCAGCGCCCGCACCTCGGCCTCGGCGTGCCGCGCCTCGTCGGGCGGCTCGGTCGAGGTGACCGTCCCGATCCAGCCCGCGAGGAAGCCGAGCGGGATGGAGATCACCCCGGGGTTCTGCAGCGGGAAGAGGTGGAAGTCGACGCCGGGGAACAGCGCTTCGGGACTGCCGGACACGACCGGCGAGACCAGCACGAGCAGCACCGCGGGGAGCAGCCCGCCGTACACCGCCCAGACCGCGCCCCGGGTGGTGAACTTCCGCCAGAACAGCGAGTAGAGCAGCACCGGCAGGTTGGCGGAGGCCGCGACCGCGAAGGCGAGGCCGACGAGGAACGCCACATTGAGATCGCGGGCGAGCAGCCCCAGGCCGATCGCGGCCGCGCCGATCACCGCCGCGGCGATCCGCGCCACGGTCACCTCGCTGTACTGCTTCGCGTGCCGCCGGCGCAGCGAGGCGTACAGGTCGTGGGCGACGGAGGCCGAGGAGGCGAGGGTGATCCCGGCGACGACGGCGAGGATGGTCGCGAACGCGACGGCGGCGACGATCGCGAAGAGCACGGTGCCGCCCGTGGAACCCGCTCCCCCGCCGAGGTCGAGGGCGAGCAGCGGTACCGCGGTGTTCCCTGACGCGTTGGAGGAGCGGACCTCGTCGGGGCCGATCAGGGCCGCCGCGCCGAAGCCGAGCACGATGGTCATCAGGTAGAAGCTGCCGATGAGCCCGATGGCCCAGACGACGGAGCGACGTGCGGCCCTGGCGGTCGGCACGGTGTAGAAGCGCGACAGGATGTGGGGCAGTCCGGCGGTTCCGAGGACCAGGGCGAGGCCGAGGCTGATGAAGTCGAGGCGGGCCGTCCAGTCCCCGCCGTAGCGGAGTCCCGGGGCGAGGAATCCCAGTCCGTGGCCGCTGCGTTCGGCCGCGGTGGAGAGCAGGTTGTTCACATCGCCGTGGAAGCGGAGCAGGACGAGGACGGTGAGCGCGATCGTGCCCGCCATGAGCAGGACGGCCTTGACGATCTGGATCCAGGTGGTGGCCCGCATGCCGCCGAGCGAAACGTAGATCACCATCAGCGCGCCCACACCGATCACCGTCCACGAGCGGGCCGCCTCGCTGGTGCCGCCGAGCAGCAGGGCGACCAGGCTTCCGGCGCCCACCATCTGGGCGACGAGGTACAGCACGGAGACGGCCACCGAGGACGTTCCCGCGGCGATCCGCACGGGACGCTCGGCCATCCGCGCGGCCACGACGTCGGCCAGCGTGAACCTGCCGCAGTTGCGGACCAGTTCGGCCACGAGCAGCAGCACGACCAGCCAGGCGACCAGGAACCCCACGGAGTACAACATGCCGTCGTAGCCGTAGAGCGCGATCAGCCCGGAGATCCCGAGGAAGGAGGCCGCGGACATGTAGTCACCGGCGATGGCGAATCCGTTCTCCAGGGGCGAGAACAGCCTGCCTCCGGCGTAGAACTCCTCCGCCGACCCGTGCCGGTTGCGGCTCACCCAGGTGGTGATCCCCAGGGTGACGGCGATGAAGGCGCTGAACAGCAGGAGCGCCAGGGTCTGGTGGTCTCCCGTCACGGCTGCCCCACCCCTCGGGTCATCTCCTGGGTGTCCCAGCGCAGGTCCAGCGCGGCCCGGTCCCTGCGCAGCCGCGCATGGCGCGCGTAGGCCCAGGTCAGCAGGAAGGTGGTGAGGAACTGCCCGAGCCCCGCGACCATCGCCACGTTCACCACTCCGGCGACCGGCCGGGCCATGAGCCCCGGTGCGGCGGTCGCGGCCACGACATAGGCGAGGTACCAGAGGAGGAACGCGAGGGCGGCCGGGAAGACGAACCGGCGGTAGCGCCTGCGCACTTCCTGGAAGGCGGGGCTCCGCTGCACTTCCAGGTAGATCTCCGCCGCACTGTGGACCGCGGTGGGCGCGGCGGGTCGCTGCCGCGGCACCGCGTCAGGGCGGCCGTCGCCGGGCCCCCCGGTCTCGGCCCGCTCGTCGCGGCCGGAGGCCGTCGCGTCGTACCAGGGGTCGCCGACCGGCATCGCCGAAACGTCGAGCCCCTCCTGCTTGTCCACCTGCTCCACCGGCCAACTCTCCTTGTCAGCGAACCGTTTCGGCCGCGTGCCCAAGGATGGACAGAGCGGGAAGATCCCGGACTCTTCTCCTCCTTCTGTTCACCCCATCAGGTGACTCTCCTCCCAGGTGCCCTGACCAACCCGTGCCGATATGCGTACCGCACGGCCTGCGCCCGGTCGCGGCCCCCGTCTTGGCGAAGAGGTTGTTGATGTGGGTCTTCACCGTCGCCGTGGAGATCCGCAGCCGCCCGGCGATCTCCTGGTTCGAGAGCCCGTCGGCCACAAGCACGAGCGCCTCCGGGGCCCCCTCGGCTGGCGGTGGCGGCCCGGAGTCGCGTGTCTCCAGGGAGATCCCTTCGGCCTCGTAGGCGAACCGGATCCAGGTCCGGGCGCCCGGGGCGTGCTTGCGTACGTTCGTCAGGGCTTCCTGCGCGACCCGCCGCACCGCCTGGGACGCCTCGACGGGCAGGTGCCGACGTTCGCCGCTGACGTCGACCTCGGCACGGTCCTCCCGTGCCAGCTCCCGCAGATAGTCCTCGACGGGCAACATGTCGCCACGCAGCGCCGACAACGCGTGCCGGGTCTCGGCAAGTCCCTCTCTGGCCATGACCCTCCCCCTCCGTCATGACGATGCTACGGAGAGTCGGCGGCCATGTGATCGGCCCGTGGGTGAAGCGTCCTGCTCCACCCACGGGTGGAGTGCCTCAGGCGTCGATGCGCGAGCGGTCGAGGGTCGCCGCCGAGCCGGTGATGAACTCCTTGCGGGGAGCCACGTCATTGCCCATGAGGAGGTCGAAGACCTGCTCCGCCGCGTCCAGGTCGCCGATGTTGATCCGGCGCAGCGTGCGGTGACGCGGGTCCATCGTGGTCTCCGCGAGCTGGTCGGCGTCCATCTCGCCCAGACCCTTGTAGCGCTGGATGGCGTCCTTGTAGCGGATCCCCTTGCGCTGGTACTCCAGCAGGGTCTGCCGCAGCTCGTTGTCCGAGTACGTGTAGACGTACTTGTCCTGGCCCTTCTTGGGCTGGACGAGCTCGATCCGGTGCAGCGGCGGCACGGCCGCGAAGACCCGCCCCGCCTCCACCATGGGCCGCATGTAGCGCTGGAAGAGCGTCAGGAGCAGGCAGCGGATGTGCGCGCCGTCGACGTCGGCGTCGACGAGGAGGACGATCTTCCCGTAGCGGGCCGCGTCGATGTCGAAGGTACGGCCCGAGCCCGCTCCTATGACCTGGATGATCGCCCCGCACTCGGCGTTCTTCAGCATGTCCGACACGGACGACTTCTGGACGTTGAGGATCTTGCCGCGGATGGGCAGCAGGGCCTGGAACTCGCTGTTGCGGGCGAGCTTGGCCGTACCGAGGGCCGAGTCGCCCTCGACGATGAAGAGCTCGCTGCGCTCCACGTCGTCGCTGCGGCAGTCGGCCAGCTTGGCCGGCAGCGAGGAGGACTCGAGCGCGGTCTTCCGGCGCTGAGCCTCCTTGTGCTGCCGCGCGGCGATCCGGGTGCGGGCCGCGGCGACGGCCTTCTCCAGTACGGCGCGCGCCTGCGCCTTGTCGTCGCGCTTGGTTGAGGTGAGGAAGGCCTTGAGTTCCTTGGCGACCACGTTCGCGACGATCCGGCGCGCGGCGGACGTGCCGAGGACCTCCTTCGTCTGCCCCTCGAACTGCGGCTCGGCGAGGCGGACCGTCACGACGGCCGTGAGCCCTTCCAGGGCGTCGTCCTTGACGACGTCGTCCTCGGCGACGCGCAGCATCTTCGCCGAGCGCAGCACCTCGTTCACCGTCTTGGTGATGGCCTGCTCGAAGCCCGAGACGTGGGTGCCGCCCTTCGGCGTGGCGATGATGTTGACGAAGGACTTGACCAGGGAGTCGTAGCCGGTGCCCCAGCGCAGCGCGATGTCGACGGCGAGTTCGCGGGTGACCTCGGTCGGGGTCATGTGGCCGCGCTCGTCGAGGACGGGGACGGTCTCCTTGAAGGTGCCCTGGCCGGTGAGGCGCTGGATGTCGCAGACGGCCTTGTCCTGCGCGAGGTACTCGCAGAACTCGCTGATGCCGCCGTCGAAGCGGAAGGTCTCCTCGCTCTTTCCGATGCCCGCCAGGTCGCGCTCGTCGCGCACGACGATGGTGAGACCGGGCACGAGGAAGGCGGTCTGCCGGGCACGCTGGTGCAGCGTATCCAGGGAGAGCTTGGCGTCCTTGAGGAAGATCTGCCGGTCCGCCCAGTAGCGGACGCGGGTGCCGGTGCGGGTCTTGGGGACGCGCTTGCCCTTGAGGAGCCCGTTGGCCGGATCGAAGGGGCTGTCGGGGCCCTGCTCCGTGAAGATGCCCGGGACACCGCGGCGGAAGCTGATCGAGTGCGTGGCGCTGTTCCGGTCGACCTCGACGTCGAGGCGCGCCGACAGGGCGTTGACCACGGAGGCGCCGACGCCGTGGAGACCGCCGGACGCCGCGTACGAGCCGCCGCCGAACTTCCCGCCGGCGTGCAGCTTCGTCATGACGACCTCGACTCCGGAGAGTCCGGTCTTCGGTTCGACGTCGACCGGGATACCGCGGCCGTTGTCCCGGACCTCCACGGATCCGTCGTCGTGGAGGATGACTTCGATGTGGTCGCAGTAGCCACCGAGGGCCTCGTCGACCGAGTTGTCGATGATTTCCCAGATGCAGTGCATCAGGCCGCGGCTGTCGGTGGACCCGATGTACATACCGGGGCGCTTGCGGACCGCTTCGAGCCCTTCGAGTACGAGCAGGTGCCGCGCGGTGTAGTTGGAACCGTCACGGTCTGCGGTCAGCAGCGCACTGGACGGCACGGACGTTTCGGCGGTCACGCGGTTCGCTCCTCGCTGAATTTGAAATCTGGCCCGATGGGGTAAGGCCCGGCGTCGGTCACCGGTCAGAGGGTACCGATGCCTGGTAGAGCCGTTGTAACGCCACCCACCCCGTTTCCTCATGCTAGTCCAGAGTCGTATGGATGTTCGATCCCTCGATGGGGTGACGCGCACATCACGTTCCCTTCCAGGCATGAACCATTTAGGCTCCGGGCACGTCCTCATCAACAACCGGCAAGCACGCCGGGAGGACTGACCTACACAAGCAACGCGAAATCCGTAGAGCGAAGCAATACGGCTCATTCGCCGCCAACCGGCAGCAGACAGCCACCTTGGAAGAAGTTTCAAGAAAAAGCCACGAGCGGGAACGTTTTCGGCCTGGTTGGATGTTGACCCTGGTACGACAGCTCGTCGAGCTAGAGAAGAGGCGACGTGACTACTGTTCTGACCCCCGCGAGCCCCCTGACGGCCGCTGACCGCTGCGACCGCTGCGGCGCCCAGGCATACCTGCGTGTCGTCCTGACCAGCGGAGGTGACTTGCTCTTCTGCGCCCACCACGGACGCAAGTTCGAGCCGGAACTCAAGAAGATCGCCGTTGAGATACAGGATGAGACGGACCGGCTGACGGACGTGCCGGCCCGCACTGTGGGCGACGAGCACTGACGCTTCGCAACCACGACGAGCTCAGATCCGGCCATTGGCCGGACGGCGGGCGGCCACCCCGCGTTCCAAGGGGGGTGGCCGCCCGTTCTCGTATCCCAGCGAGTGTCAGATACGCGTCGGCAGCACCGCCGAGACCCGTGTGTAGACACCCGGGTTCTCCGCCTGCCCGCAGCCGCTGCCCCAGGACACGAGGCCGATGAGAAGCCCCTTGGCCACCAGCGGGCCGCCGCTGTCTCCCTGGCACGCGTCCCTGCCGCCCTGCGGGTCCCCCGCGCACAGCATCGTGTCGCCCCGGTACGGGACGCCGGGTACGCCCGGATACGCCTGCTCGCACGTGTTGTCGGGCAGCACCTGCACGCGCGCCGTCCGTAGCGTGGAAGCGTAGGACCCGTTGCCGGCCGTGTCGCCCCAGCCGTAGACGTCCGCCTCCGTGCCCGGTGTGTGCACCGCGTCGTCTGCGCCGGCGACGCCGATCACGTACGACTGCGGGAGCGCGCTCACCAGCGTCAGCACCGCCAGATCCCCCGAGTTGGTCGTGGGGTCGTAGTCGGGGTTGACCCAGGTGTCCGAGATCCGCACCTCCTGCCCGCCCTGCCCCCGCAGCGCGGCGCGGCCCGCGATGACGGCGAAGTCCCGCACTTCCCACGGCTCGCCGCCGAGCACCTCCCGCCCCAGACAATGGGCGGCCGTGAGGACCTTGGTCGGCGCGACCACCACGCCCCCGCAGAACTGCCCCGCACGCGTACCCCCGAACCGGTCACGGCTGGACAGCGCCACGACCCAGGGCGCGTCCCTGATCTGGGCGGGGCGCCCACCCACCACGACGCTGTCGGCGGCCGCGGGGGCGCCGGTGGCGACCTGCCCCGCCGTTGCGGCGATCAGGCCCAGAGCACCCGCCCATGCCCGGGTGAGAGAACCACGCATGAAGTCTCCTGACTCTCCGGTGATGTCGGTTCACCCAGCGTCCAGCACACGCGCGCGCCATGCACCCCCGCACAGCCGGAGGGCCCGGCTCCCTCTGGGGGAACCGGGCCCTTCCGTCTACTGCTCCGTGCCTCGTGTCCGTGGCGTGTACGGCTCAGTCGAGGTAGTCGCGCAGCACCTGCGAACGCGACGGGTGACGCAGCTTCGACATCGTCTTCGACTCGATCTGACGGATCCGCTCGCGGGTCACGCCGTAGACCTTGCCGATCTCGTCCAGCGTCTTCGGCTGGCCGTCGGTGAGACCGAAGCGCATCGAGACGACGCCCGCCTCACGCTCGGAGAGCGTGTCGAGGACGGAGTGCAGCTGCTCCTGGAGGAGCGTGAAGCTCACCGCGTCGGCCGGGACGACCGCCTCGGAGTCCTCGATCAGGTCGCCGAACTCGCTGTCGCCGTCCTCACCCAGCGGGGTGTGGAGGGAGATCGGCTCACGGCCGTACTTCTGGACCTCGATGACCTTCTCAGGGGTCATGTCGAGTTCCTTGGCCAGCTCCTCCGGGGTGGGCTCACGGCCCAGGTCCTGGAGCATCTGACGCTGCACGCGCGCGAGCTTGTTGATGACCTCGACCATGTGCACCGGGATACGGATGGTGCGGGCCTGGTCGGCCATGGCGCGGGTGATCGCCTGACGGATCCACCAGGTGGCGTACGTGGAGAACTTGTAGCCCTTGGTGTAGTCGAACTTCTCGACCGCGCGGATCAGACCGAGGTTGCCCTCCTGGATCAGGTCCAGGAAGAGCATGCCGCGGCCGGTGTAGCGCTTGGCCAGGGAGACCACCAGACGGAGGTTGGCCTCCAGGAGGTGGTTCTTGGCCCGACGGCCGTCCTCGGCGATGATCTCCAGCTCACGCTTGAGCTTCGGCGCGAGCTTGTCCGAGTTCGCCAGCTTGTCCTCGGCGAACAGGCCGGCCTCGATGCGCTTGGCGAGCTCGACCTCCTGCTCGGCGTTGAGCAGCGGGACCTTGCCGATCTGCTTCAGGTAGTCCTTGACCGGGTCGGCGGTGGCACCGGCGACGGCGACCTGCTGCGCCGGAGCGTCGTCCTCGTCGTCGTCCGACAGGACGAAGCCCTTGCTCTCGCCCTCGGTCTCCTCTTCCTCGCCCTTGCCGGGCGCGACGTCCTCGAGCAGCTCTTCGCCCTCGACGACCTCGTCGGCGTCCTTCTTGGACGTGGTCTTCTTTGCCGCCGTCTTCTTGGCGACGGTCTTCTTCGCCACCGCCTTCTTGGCGACGGTCTTCTTGGCGGCCGCCTTCTTGGCGACGGATCCGGCCTCGTCGGCCGGGTCAGTGCCCTCTGCCGCAGAGGCCGAGGCGGCCGTGACGCTGCTCTTCGTCACGGTCGTCCTGGCAGTGACGGTCTTGGTGGCGGTGCGCTTGGCCGGGCTCTTCGCTGCGACGCTCTTGCGGGCGCGCTTCGGCGACTCCGCTGCACTGACCATCAGCGTCACACCCTCTTCCTCGAGGATCTGATTGAGGCTGCGCAGAACATTCTTCCACTGGGTTGGCGGAATCTGGTCAGCCTCGAAGGCCCGACGCACGTCATCGCCGGCAATCTGCCCATCAGCCTTTCCCCGCTCGATGAGCGCCATCACAGACTCGGACTCGGCGATCTCCGGCGGGAGCGTACGGGATGTGCTGGCCGACACGAACAACCTCTCGGAACGATGGAAACGGCTTCCGGCCCCGCCCTGGATCAGGCTGGAGCCGACGACCGTCGACGGGGAATGTGCCGACGGCGCGGGCTGGACCGGGGAACTGCACAGCGCCTCGATCGGCTGCTGTATTCCTTCCTCGGCTGTCACCTCTTAGGTCATCGCACGGCTCGGAGGAGTGTTACGCCCAATCTTCGTGGCCCGAGTCACACCTCATGCACGACAAAGCGATACAAAGAGGTAGATCAGCGTACATCCGTCCCGCCCGAACCCTGGCGCCGCCCGGGGAATCCCTGCCGGATCCCCCGGGTGGCGCTCGGACCCGGCGGCATGCGATGCCGACGCCTGCGCCCTCCCGACCATGACCCGCGGGTCAGTGTTCGCGGGGGGCGGGGACGACGCGCTCCACCTCGGGGTGGACCATGAGCAGCTGTCGCATGGCCGACTCGGCGCCGAGCGCGTCCCCCTCCGCGAGCGCGTCCACGATCCGGGCGTGGTGCGCGAGGCAGGCCTCGCTCGGTCGGTCGCAGCCCGTGACGGGGCCGCCGGAGACATGGAGCGCGGCACCGACGATGCCGGAGAGGTGCTCCAGCATCCGGTTCCCGGCGAGCTGGATGAGCAGCGAGTGGAACTCGGTGTCGGCCCGGGAGAAGGTGATGCCGTCTCCCTGGGCGAACGCGTGGCCCATGATCTCGACCATGTCGGCGAGACGCTGCTGAACGTCCTCCCGACCGTGTCCGGCGGCGAGGCGGGCGGCCAGGGGCTCGATCGTCCAGCGGAGCTCGTTCAGCTCGCGACGCTGGTCGTCGCGCTGCGGGCCGTAGGCACGCCACTCGATGATGTCGGGGTCCAGGAGGTTCCAGTCACTGACGGGCCTGACCCGCGTGCCGACGTTGGGGCGGGCGCTGACGAGCCCCTTGGCCTCAAGCACGCGCAGCGACTCGCGTACCACCGTGCGCGAGACCTCGAACCGCTGGCCGATCTCTTCGGGGACGAGCGGACGGTCTGCCCCGAGATCGCCGGAGACGATCATCTGGCCGAGCTGCTGGACGAGCTGGCCGTGCAGCCCGCGGCCCCGGTTGCCGGCGCTCCGGCGGCCGACGCGGCCCAGGTCGGTATCCACGCCCTCCCAGGAGGACGGACCCGCGCGGCCGGCGGCGGGCGCCTCCGCGTAGGGGTAGCGGTCGAGATCGCCCGGGGCGCCGAGGCCGGAGTCGACGGAGCGGGCGGCGGTCATCATGGTGTGCGCAAGGGTACTCACGCATCCTTTGTCGGCGTTGCCTCCGTGACCCTTGAGGTCTTTGGTGAAAAGCACACGAAAGGGTGATCGGCGCCCCCTGCACAATTGACGATTTATCGGACATACGTGGCGGATTTCAAGGGAGTTGACCACAAACCGGAGCCATTCGGTCCGAAAGTGATCACCAACGGGCCTTACGGCGAAAGCCAGTGAGCACATAGGCGCAGAGCAACCCGGTCAACATCAGCGCGAGGGCCACCCCCGCAGGCTGCCCGACCACCCGCAGTCCCCCGGTCAACCAGCGGTCCACCGACGGAGACCACTGCGGACCGACGAACTCGCGCAACCGGGCCGGGAATCCGGCGGCCGACCGCACCGACGGCCCTGTCAGCACCTTCTGCAGCAGCGGGACGAAGGCGACCGGTACCGCGAGGACCGCCGCCACACCCGCCGCCGCGGCCCGGAACACCCCTGCGCCGAGCACTCCGGCCCAGGCGCAGCCGACGATCAGCCCGAGCCAACTCGCGCAGAGCGTGGGCCAGTTCTTCGGTACGTTGATCAACTCAGCGCCGTAGACGAACCTCAGGGCCTCCAGGTCGGCCGCGACGACGACCACCCCCAGCACGAGGGCGACAGCCGCCGCCACGGCGAGCTTCGCAAGGAGCAGACCGGGCCTGCGGGGCACAGCACCACGGCCGGAGGTGAGCGCGGGGTAGCGGTACTCCTCGCCGAAGGAGAAGGCACCGAGGAGTCCGGCCCCGAGGGCCGCGGGCGGCAGCGGGGAGATCGCCGGCCAGCCGGCCAGAACGGCGGGCACCGCGACACGGCCGCCTCGCCCGAGGAGCAGGGCGAGCGCCACGGAAGCGAGCAGGACGGCCGCCACGACGAGCGACGTGGACGGCACCCCCAGCAGCCGACGGATCTCGTACCGCAGCGGGCGCAGGGGCGAACGGGCCGGTCTACGGGCACCGCCCGTCGGGGCGCCGCCGCACGCCGCCCCGACGGGCGCCCGGGCAGCATCGGAGGCCGCCGCACCGGACGCCCCCGATCCATGGCTCTGCGGGGTACGCGAGGCAGAACCGATGTCGCCTGAACGGCCCTCCACGGTACGGGGGGCGGGCCCGACGTCGCCGGTCTCGGCGGCGAGCCGGTGGACAGGTACGCCGTGACGGAAGGCCGTGTCCCCGACGGCCGCGCAGTCGCTCCCGTAGACGGACAGGCGACTGCCGCCCTCTGCCACCACCTCGACCGGGCGGCGCGCGGCTCTGGCCTCCTGGGTCACGGCCTCGGCGAGCCTCGCGGCCTGCGGGGTACGGACGGCGACCCGGGGGCGCAGCCGGGTGCGGGAGAACTCGGCGGCGCCCTGGTCGGCGACGAGCCGGCCGCCGTCGAGGGTGACGACCCGGTCGGCGTTGCGGGCCGCGTCCTTGGGGTCCTCCGTGGTGTAGAGCACGGTTCCCCCGTCGGCCGCGTGCGCCCGCAGGAGCTCGTACAGCCATGCGCTCTCGGATACGGAGAGGCGGGCGCCCGGCTCGTCGAGCAGCAGGGTGTGGGGGGCACCCAACAGGGCGCAGGCGAGGCCGAGTCGGCGGTCCGCGCCGATCGGAAGGGTGCCGAGCCGTCGGCGCTCCAGCCCGGTGAGGCCCACGGTCCGCGTCAGGGCTTCGGCCCGCGAGGCGGGGGCCCCCGTGGCGGCGCAGAGCATGCGTAGTTGGCCCCGGAGCGTGCGGGAGGGGTGGCCGGGGACGTCACCGAGGAGGACACCGACCTCACGCGGGGGGTGGGCGATGCGGTGCAGTGGGCGGCCGCGGAAGTAGGTGATCCCCCGGCCCGGCTCGAGTTCGAGCATGAGCCGGAGTGCGGTGGTCTTGCCGGAGCCGGAGGAACCGAGGAGGGCGGTCACGGCGCCCGGCGGGGCCTCGAAGGTCAGATCGTCCACGGCCGGCGGGCGATCACGGCGGGGCATGCTGGTCAGTCCGATTGCCTGGAGCATCGCTTCTCTCGCGGTAGGTGACACCGCTCCGCGGCAGGGCGGCGCTATCGCAGCAAGATAACGCTACATTTCGGACTTTCAGTGCAGGGTTGGCGCCGTGGGGCGCCGGATGTACCGGGCTGTCAGACCTCGGGACGCAGCATCGGCGGATTGAGGAGAGTGGCCCCACCAGCTCTGAAGAGCTGGGCGGGGCGCCCGCCCTGACGGGTCGTGGTGCCGCCGGCGGGAACCAGGAAGCCGGGCGTGCCGGTGACCTTCCGGTGGAAGTTGCGCGGGTCCAGGGACACACCCCAGACGGCCTCGTACACCCGCCGCAGCTCTCCGACCGTGAACTCCGGCGGGCAGAAGGCCGTGGCCAGGGACGAGTACTCGATCTTGGAGCGGGCGCGCTCCACCCCGTCGGCGAGGATCCGGGCGTGATCGAAGGCGAGCGTCTCCGGGCCCCCGCCCTTCTCCTCGTCCTCAGCATCCCCGGCGTCCCCGGCGCTCCCGGCCGCATCCGCGCTCCCGGCCGCCCCGGCGATCACGTCCTCGCCGAGCAGCTCCTCGACGGGGGCCCAACGGGCGCTGTTCGCGTCGCCCCCGGCTCTCGGCGCGGGAAGGTCCGGAGCCAGCGCCAGATGCGCGACGCTGACCACCCGCATGCGCGGGTCGCGGTCGGGCGCTCCGTAGGTCGCGAGCTGCTCCAGGTGCGCGCCGTTGCTCGGCACCGGAGGCGGGGCCGCGGGGTCGTGGGCGCAGAGACCGGTCTCCTCGACCAGCTCGCGCGCGGCCGCGGCACCGAGGTCCTCCTCCGCGCGCACGAAGCCGCCGGGCAGCGCCCAACGCCCTTGGTACGGCGCTTCTCCCCGGCGTACGACCAAGGTGCACAACGCGTGACGGCGCACGGTGAGCACGACCAGATCGACGGTGACTGCGAAAGGCGGAAAGGCCGACGGGTCGTAGGGAGGCATGCCGCGATCATAGTCGTCTTCCTGACGATAAACACGCCCCTCGGGAGCATCGGCGACGACTTCCTCACCGTGCCGCGAAGCTTCCCTCGTGTCTGTGTCCGGCATCCCTCACACCCCCAGCTGAAGGCCCTCTGCGGCCTCCTCGACCATACCGAGACCGAGCCTGCCGACCCGCACGGCGAACGACTCACCGGCGACCACGAGCCCCGAGAACCGAATCGCTCCCAGCGGGGCCGACCTCAGGGGGTGTGTCGACACGGAGCGGCCCGGTGCGTCGGGCCGGATGCCGGCGAGGGCGAGCAGGGCGTGCACGGCTCCGGCGGCCGCGACGGCCGCCGGCCGACACGCTGCAGGGTGCGGCACCGGGAGCCCGCCCGCCGTGCGCTGTTCGCCGGCGTACATCTCGGGCAGCCGATGGTCGAAGGCCACCGACGCGTCCATCAGCCCGCGCAACAGAGCGGTGGCCTCCCTCTCGTGACCGAGGGCGGCGAGCCCGCCCACGGCGACCGCCGTCTCGTGCACCCGCACCGCGCCCGCCCGGTGACCGAACGGGTTGTATCCCGGCTCCTTGGCGCCCAAGCCGCGCAGCCCCCAGCCGGAGTCCAGGGCCGGGGTGCCCACCAGCCTCGCCACCTGCTCGGTCTCCGTCCTGTCCAGCAGGCCCCGCGCGTAGCGGCCGCCGCCGAGCAGCCCTGTGTCGAGCAGATGCGCGGCCCAGCCCCCCAGGTGGGGCAGGCTCCGACCGTCAGGTGTGCGTCCCACCACGGGGCGGCCCCCTGCCCGGTCGTCGAGCCAGAACTCCCGCCGGAAGCGCTCACGCAGAGTCCGTGCCGTTTCCCGCAGTGCGTCTCCCCCGGGCCTCCCGCAGTCGTCGAGGAGGTCCGCTCCGAGCAGGGCCGCGCGGTGGGCGTGCGCCTGCGTCTCGGCCCGCCAGGGTCCGGCGGGTCCCGGGTCCGGCACGAGGCCGTTTCCTCCCGCCGCCCTGCGCAGCCAGTCGAGACAGCGCTCCGCCACGGGAAGCAGCTCCTCCAGGTCCGCCGCCGGGAGCCCCCAGCGGCGGGCTTCGGCGAGAACGGCCGGGAAGGCGAGGGTGGCCTCGATGCCCGTGCAGCGGGGCGGCAGATGCGGGCCCGCGTCCCTGAGAGGGCCGGGGATGCGTCCGGACTCGGGTCCCGCACCGGAGATTTGGGTACGGCCGAGGGCACGCAGGGTGGTGGCGGCGAGCCGGGTGCCGAGGGGAAGAGCCATGCGGGCCGCCCAGAGCGCCTCGGCGGTGACGGGTCCGCAGCGCCAGGGGACGCCGGCCGCGAGATGTACGTCCGCCGGGTGCGCCGGGTCCCGCTGGAGCAGGGCGCGCAGGTCTTCGACCGCCGCACGCAGCAGTTCCCCCGGGCGCGGGTCGTCGCCCTCGGCCTGGGCGTCGGCGAGCACATGGCCTCCGGGCCGTCCGGCGCCCGCAGCCGGGGTGGCCGCGGGACGGGCGGGCGAGTCGTCCCGTACGCGCAGCTGGACCGTGAACGCGCCCCCGGGAGCCAGCTCCGCCTCCCAGCGCAGCACTCCGGCCGCCGCCAGGGAGTCCGTGGGCGGTGGGTCCGCGCTGACGGCGACGGACCGGCCGCCACCGGTCCAGCGCAGGCCCGTGCCGTGGACGCTCGCGGCGAGCTCGGGTCCGGACCGGCCGGACGCCACCGCCCCAAGCTCCGCGAGATCCGTCCCCAGAGCGATTTCCACGGGGAGCCGGAGGGGGCGGGGGGCGGCGCTGCGCAGGGTGATCCGCTCGGTACCGTCGGCGCTCCTCGTGCGTTCGACGGTGAGACCGGGATCGGGACCCATGTCACCCGGTACTCGGAGGACCCCGAGGAACACCGCCCGGTCGGCGGCCGCCATGCGCCCCTGGAGGGCGACGGGCTCCCGCCCCGCCACGCGTAGGACGCAGCGGGAGAGGAGTCGGCGACCCGCCGCGTACACGCCCTCGGGCCCCTCGCCGGTGAGCTGGCCGTGCTCTGCGCAGACGGCGAGGGCGGGCAGGGCCACGCAGAGGAGCGAGCCGTGCACCGAAGGAAGCTCCGCGGGTCGCGCCCTGCGCGGAGGAGACGCACCGGTGCCGGACGGGCGCCCGAGTGTGTGACCGGTCGGTGGGCCGGATGGGCGGCCGGGGGCCGGGGCGGGGCTGAGGGCCATGGCGGGTACGGGGTGCTCTCTCTGCGAACCGGGCAGCCGGCGGAATGACGTCGGGACGGCTCGGACGACTCCGCCAGAGAGCTGAACGCGCCTGTGGGCGGCCGGGTCACGGTCGTCATCCCCCGCTCCTGGAGCCGCGCTGTCCGCCGCGCCTCGGGGCACCGCTCCCCGGCTTCCCCGTGGCGGGCCCGCTGGGCCTGACTCCGGCCGTCGAGCGGCGTTCCACTCCGCCGGTCTGGCGCCCGGGCTTCCGGAGGGTCTGCCGGGTTCCCTGCGGGCGGGTGGTGCGCATCCGGACCCTGCGTGAGGTGGCGGGAACGGACGGTGTGGAAGCCGCGCGGGCGTCCCGCTCGCTCCTCAGACAGGAGCGGAGCGACTCGGGGTCGAGTCCTTCGTTGCACGCCTGGTGGAGCAGTCGGGCGAACACGTAATCGGGGTCGGCGTCGAGTGCGAGCCCGAGGGCGACTCGAGCGGTCGGCTCGTCGCCGGTGGACCAGGCGACCCAGCCGGCAAGGGTGAGGGGCGCGGCGGCGTGCTCCTGATAGGGACTCACGCAGCGTCGGGAGAGGACGCGCCAGAGCCGCAGGGCCGCTGTGCCCTCCCAGCCCTCCATCCATTCGGCGGCCCGGTCCCGGGTGACCCGGTCCTGGAGGCCGATGATCAGCGCGGCCGCTTCGTCCGTCCCGACGAGGGCGTCATCGGCCGCGTCGCCCTCGGTCGTTTCGGTGCCTGCCCCACCCCTGCTCGTCCGGCCTGTCCGGTCCGTCCGGTCCGTCCGGTCGATCCGGCTCTCCTGGCCGGGGCGCTTCGGGTTGACGAACCGGCGGAGGACGTCGCGGGCGAGCCGCAGCGTCGTCTCACGCACCTCCTTCCGTCCCTTGCCCTCGGCGCCTTCGAGGATCCGGGGGACGATCGCCGCGGCGGTCGCGTCGAGCGCCGTGCGCTGTTCTTCCTCCCCAGGGCCGCCGGACGGCTTGAACCGGCCTTCCATGTCCCGCAGGGAGCCCCGTACCTGGACCCCCGCGTACGCGGCGGTCGCCGCCATCACCGAGGTGCCGCTGAGCGCCAGCGGGGTGCCGTCGGGCGGGCAGCAGCGCGCGTCGGGGCAGCAGTAGGAGAAGTACAGGCCGTCGGAGATGCAGAGGGCTTCGTAGACGGGGATGTCGAGGGCACCGCAGGCGGTCCGCAGGTGTTGGGAGAAGGGGCGCAGCCGCTCCATGACCCCGCGTCCCGTCTCGCCTGCCAGGGGGTCCTGGCAGAGGAAGACGACGATGCCGTCCGGTCGGGTGCCGCCCCTGGCTCCCCCGTCGACGAGACACTCGGCGAGGTGGTCGGCGGTGGACTCCCATTCGCGGGGTGAGCGCGGGATGCCGAGCCTGACCCGGCCGCCGAAGCGGCCGCGCTCGCCGTGAAGGGCGACCAGGACGACGGAGTCGGTGGGGTGGAAGCCCAGCATGAACGGCAGGGCGTCGGCCAGTTCCGCCGGGCCTCGCAGGGTGATCTGCTGGGTACGGGTGAGTCCGCTGGATTCATGGTGATTCACGTTCATGGTCAGGACGGTCTCGTGATCTCCCGAAATCCGAAACCCCTGTGGATAACTCCTGGAACGGGGCATCCGCCACCCTTCGGGTTGTCCACAGATTCGGCGGCTCATTCGCGCGATGTCCGAGGCATCGGGTTGCATGGAGGCATGACCCACGCAGATCCACTGGAAGACCGCGCCGCACTGCGGACCGCCGCCGACGCCGTGCTCGCCCGTCTCGTATCGGACCCGACCGGCAGGGCGAGACTGCGCGAGGACCAGTGGCGGGCCATCGAGGCCCTGGTCGCCGACCGGCGCCGGGCCCTGGTGGTGCAGCGGACCGGCTGGGGGAAGTCGGCGGTGTACTTCGTGGCGACCTCGCTGCTCCGTGAGCGCGGAAGCGGCCCGACCGTGATCGTCTCCCCGCTGCTCGCGCTGATGCGCAACCAGGTGGAGGCGGCGGCTCGGGCGGGCATCCGCGCCCGGACGATCAACTCGTCGAACACGGAGGAGTGGGACACGGTCCAGGAGGAGGTGTCCGCCGGTGAGGTGGACGTGCTCCTCGTGAGCCCCGAGCGGCTCAACAATCCCGACTTCCGTGACCAGGTCCTTCCCCGGCTCGCGGCCGCCACCGGGCTGCTCGTGGTCGACGAGGCGCACTGCATCTCGGACTGGGGGCACGACTTCCGGCCTGACTACCGCAGGTTGCGCACGATGCTGGCCGACCTGCCGTCGGGAGTGCCGGTGCTCGCCACCACGGCTACGGCGAACGCCCGGGTGACGGCGGACGTGGCCGAGCAGCTCGGTACGGGCGCAGGCACGGACGCCCTCGTGCTGCGCGGGCCGCTGGACCGGGAGAGCCTGAGTCTGGGCGTGGTCAGACTGGCCGACGCTGCCCACCGGCTGGCCTGGCTGGCCGATCACCTCGGCGAGCTGCCCGGTTCCGGGATCATCTACACGCTGACGGTCGCCGCGGCCGACGAGGTGACGGCCTATCTGCGCCAGTGCGGGCACACGGTCTCGTCGTACACGGGCCGGACGGAGAACGCCGACCGGCAGCAGGCGGAGGACGATCTGCAGGCCAACCGGGTCAAGGCGTTGGTGGCGACGTCGGCGCTCGGTATGGGCTTCGACAAGCCGGACCTGGGGTTCGTGGTGCATCTGGGGTCGCCTTCCTCCCCGATCGCCTACTACCAGCAGGTCGGCAGGGCCGGGCGAGGGGTGGAGCACGCGGAGGTGCTGCTGCTGCCCGGGCAGGAGGACGAGGCGATCTGGCGTTACTTCGCGTCGGTCGCCTTCCCGCCCGAGGAGCAGGTGCGCCGGACGATCGATGTGCTCGCGCAGGCGGGCCGGCCGTTGTCCCTGCCCGCTCTGGAACCGTTGGTGGAGCTGCGCAGGACACGGCTCGAGACGATGCTCAAGGTCCTCGACGTGGACGGCGCGGTGCGGCGGGTGAAGGGCGGCTGGGAGAGCACGGGCCGGCCGTGGGTGTACGACACGGAGCGGTACGCCTGGGTGGCGCGGCAGCGGGCGACCGAGCAGCAGGCGATGCGCGACTACGCGGCGGCGACGGGATGCCGGATGGAGTTCCTTCGGCGCCAGCTGGACGACGAGGAGGCCGCTCCGTGCGGCCGCTGTGACAACTGCGCGGGAAACCGGTTCGACCCGAAGGTGTCGGACGCGGCTCTGGACGCCGCGAAGGGCGAGTTGGGGCGGCCGGGAGTGGAGGTGGAGCCCCGCAAGATGTGGCCGACGGGGCTCGCGGCGGTCGGGGTCGATCTGAAGGGCCGTATCCCGCCCGGCGAGCAGGCCTTCGGTGGCCGGGCCCTGGGGCGGCTTTCGGACATCGGCTGGGGCAACCGGTTGCGTCCGCTGCTGGCCGACACCGCTTCGGACGGGCCCGTGCCGGATGATGTCGTGCAGGCGGTGGTGCATGTCCTCGCCGACTGGGCGAAGGGGCCCGGTGGTTGGGCCTCCGGGGCGCCCGACGCGCCGACCCGGCCTGCCGGGGTGGTCACCGTCGCCTCCCATCGCCGGCCGCGCCTGGTGGGGTCGCTCGGTGAGCGCATCGCCGAGATCGGCAGAATGCCCCTGCTCGGTGCGGTGGAGTACACGCCCGAAGCGGATGGGCTGCGGCTGCCCCGGACCAACAGCGCCCAGCGGGTGGTGGGCTTGCAGCGGACCCTGACGGTCTCCGCCGAGCTGGGCGAGCGCCTGGCCTCGGCGGGTGGGCCGGTTCTTCTCGTGGACGATCTGTCCGACAGCGGCTGGACGTTGGCGGTCGCGGCGCGGCTCCTGCGGAAGGCCGGAGCGGAAGGGGTGTTTCCGCTGGTGCTCGCCGTCCAGGGGTGAAACAGGAGGGGAAACGGGGAGTGAACAATGGGCAACTGGGCAGGGATATGAGTGGCATACCAACTCATTCCCGTCAGCTGCCTCAATTGCTCGTTGCCGCTCGCGCACGGGCCAGCAAGAATTGGGAAACCGCCTCGCACGGCCCGTCAGCGGCCCGGAAGGACTGTGCCGTGGTGCGCCCTCACCCGACCTTGCCCGCCTCGCGGGCGCGTATCCGAAGGGAGGACCGTGACCCTCGGATTCGCTCCGCCCACAGCCGCCTCGCTCAGATCGTCGTCCGAGTCCGCCAGCCGCCTCGCTCGGATACTCGAACCGGCCGAGTGGTCAGCGGCGGGGATCCCGCTGCTGCGCAACCCCCGCGAGGTCGTCAGCGGCCTGCACTCCCGTCACACGCCCACGCCCTCGATGGCCGTCCTGGCGGTTCTGGACCACGAGGAACGGCTCGCCGCCAGCGCGTCGTTCGTCCGGCGCCCCTCCCCGGCGGACGGCTGGGACTTCCGCAACGCGCTCCTCGCGCATCTGCGGCGGGTCATTCCGCACGACCTGCGCAGGCGCACGCCCGTACGGACCGCGGTCCTGTTGTACTGCCGTGACGGCGACGAGCGCTGGACGGAGGAGGACGGAGCCTGGATGTGGGGGCTCCGGGACGCCTGCACCTTGCACGGGCTCCGCTGCGGCGCGTACATCACGCTGACCCGGGGAGGTTGGCAGGTACTCGGCGAAGGCCGGGGCGGTCGTCGTCCGAGCTCCGACTCCCTCCCCCTGCCCCTCGGCGACGGGCCGGCCGAACTCGGCCGGCTCACGCCGAGAACCGCGAGCGGCGCGACCGAGCCCCTACGCAGGGCGGCCGCGCGCTGACCGCACGGACGACGTCGACCTCCGCCGGCCCGGCCCAGTCCGAGCCGGTCCGGTCCGGCGGAGGGGTGGTCGGTCAGACGCCGGCGCCCGCTCCGAGCAGTGCCGAGACGCGCTGCGGGTCACCGCAGACGACGAGCAGCACGCTCGCGCGGGCCATCGCCGACGGCAGGGCCTTCGCGGCCGTCTCGTCGTCCCCGCCGTTGACGGCGACGATCACCACAGGACGGGACTTCGCCTGCTCCACGGCGGCGGCGTGCGCGAAGAACACGTCGTCACCGGCGTCCTGCTGGGCCCAGTAGGCGGCCTCGCCGAAGGACAGCTCGTGCGCGGTCCACGGATGCGGGTCGCCGGTGGTGAGCACGAGGACCTCGCCGGGTGCCCGCCCACTCTCCAGGAGCAGGTCCAGGGCCTCTTCGGCGGCGTCGAGCGCCCCGTCGACGGGGGCCGGGACCAGCTGGAGCTGCGGCGTGGATCGCTGGTCGGAACGATTCTCCGGGGTGTGCGCCGGAGACGGCCCGGCACCGGGGTGCGGACGCGGCGCCGGAGACGCGGGCCTGGCCGGCCCGGGAACGGGGCGTCCGGGCCGCGGAGAGGCGGCGGAACGCGGGCCGGGTACGGGGCGGGGGGTCGTCGCGGGGCGGCCGGCGGCCGCGGTGGCGCGGGGACCCTGGGCGCTCTCGTGAATCTGAGACTCCTCGGGGATGAGAGGCATGGCTGGATGTCTATCAAACGCCGCTGCACAAGGCATCGGCGGGTGGGCACACATGTGCACCCCGGCCGTTGGGGAGGCCCCTCGACAGGGTCCCGCGACCGGAAGTTCAGAAGTCGAAGCCGAGTTGGCCCCCGCTCTCCAGCGCGGCCGCCTCGGCGGAGAGGCGGACCTTCTTGAGGTGGCGCCACCTGGGCATCGCGTCCAGGTACGACCAGGACAGACGGTGGTGAGGGGTGGGCCCCAGCTCCGCGAGCGCCGCTTTGTGGACCGGCGAAGGGTAGCCCGCGTTGGCCCCGAAGGCATACGCCGCGTACTCCTCGGCTCCGGTCTGCAGCTCTGCCATGACGGCGTCCCGGCGGACCTTGGCGATGACGGAGGCGGCGGCCACGGAGATGCAGGACTGGTCGCCCTTGATCACCGTGCGGACCTGCCAGGGGCTTCCGAGGTAGTCGTGCTTGCCGTCGAGGATCACCGCGTCGGGCCGGACGGGGAGGCCTTCGAGGGCCCGGACCGCGGCGAGCCGAAGCGCCGCGGTCATCCCCAGCTCGTCGATCTCCTGCGCAGTGGCGTCGCCCAGCGCGTACGCCGTGACCCACCGCTCCAGTTCCACGGCGAGCGCGGTCCGGCGCTTCAGGGTGAGCAGTTTGGAGTCGGTGAGGCCTTCGGGCGCCCTGCGCAGGCCGGTGACGGCCGCGCACACCGTGACGGGGCCGGCCCAGGCCCCGCGCCCGACCTCGTCGACTCCGGCGACGATCTTGGCGCCGGTGGTGGCTCGGAGCGATCGCTCAACGGTGTGGGTGGGTGGTTCGTACGGCATGGCGCCTGACAGGTTACGCCGCCTGGTGCCCCGCGCGATACCCGGATTCCCCTCGGGCGCCCAAGGGGAATCCGCCCAGGGCCCCGAGACCGCACGAGCCACTTCCGGAAAGCAGCTCCCACCCGCGTCAGGGACGGAGCAGCGGCACCATGATCCTGTCGACCAGTTCGGCGATCTCAGAGTCCGACCATTCGCTCGCGCACACCTTGGATCGGTACATCATCATGGCAGGAATGACATCGAGCACCAGGTCGTCATTCGCGTCGGCCCGCACCTCGCCCCGTGCGATTCCCCGCATCAGGACGGTTCGGAAGAGTCGAGTCGAGGGTTCGACCACCCCTGTGACGATCACGCCATGGAATCTTTCGGCGGCCTCGGCGTCGCATTCGTGAAGCACGGCACGCAGAGCGAAGCCGGGCTTGGAGTACATGACGTCGCGCACTCGGCGGCACAGCTCGTACAGATCGTCACGCACGCCCCCGAGGTCCGGCGCCTCGTCGAGCGTCGGCAGTCCGGCCCGGAGTGCGTCCACGACGAGATCTTCCTTCGACGGCCAGCGCCGGTACACCGCGGCTTTGCCCGTCTGCGCGCCGACCGCGACACCCTCCATCGTCAGACCGTTCCAGCCGACACTTCCCAGCTGGTCGAGCGTGGCCTCCAGAATGGCCCGTTCGAGCACGGGGCCGCGGCGTCGCAGCGACGCCCCTCCCGGCCGGGCGGCGGCCGCGGAGCGCGAAGTAACCATCAGGATCTCTCCGTTGAGGCGATGTCTGTCGGCGGCAGCGCTCAGTGAACGGTTGCGTTCACTGAGGGGGACTCACTACCGTGGTGGACAGTGAACGGGTGCGTTCACTAATTCTTCCGTGGGGGATCCATAGTGACAACTTCTCCGGTGGACACACAGACCAAGGACGGACCTGCGCGCGCCGGAGGCCGGCCGGGTATCGCCCTGACCGTCATCGCCGCCTGTCAGCTGATGGTCGTCCTCGACGCCACCATCGTGAACATCGCGCTTCCGCACATCCAGGACGCGCTCTCCTTCTCGACCACCGACCTGTCGTGGGTGCTCAGCGCCTACACCCTGACCTTCGGCGGTCTGCTGCTCCTCGGCGGACGCGCGGGAGACATCCTGGGGCGCCGCCGGGTGTTCCTGGCCGGCATCCTGCTCTTCACCTTCGCCTCGCTGCTCGGAGGCTTCGCCCAGGAGCCCTGGCATCTCCTCGCCGCCCGGGCCCTGCAGGGAGTGGGCGGCGCCATCGCCTCACCCACCTCGCTCGCGCTGATCACCACGACGTTCCCCGAAGGGCCGGAACGCAACCGGGCGTTCGGCGTGTTCGCCGCGGTCTCCGCCGGTGGCGGCGCCATCGGTCTGCTCGCCGGTGGCATGCTCACGGAGTGGCTGGACTGGCGCTGGGTCCTCTTCGTCAACGTCCCCATCGGCCTGCTGATCGCCTTCCTGACCCCCCGCTACATCGCGGAGTCCGAGCGCCACCCCGGTCGGTTCGACATCGCGGGCGCCACGACGTCCACACTCGGCATGGCCGCTCTGGTCTACGGGTTCATCCGGGCGTCCGAGAAGGGCTGGAAGGACGCGCTGACCATCGGTTCCTTCGTCTCGGCGGTCATCCTCCTCGTGGCGTTCGCCCTCGTGGAGTCACGCGCCAAGGAGCCGATCACCCCGCTCCGGATGTTCGCGGACCGCAACCGCTCGGGCACCTACATCATCATGCTCAGCCTGTCGGCCGCCATGTTCGGCATGTTCTTCTTCATCGTGCTGTGGGTCCAGGGCGTGCTGGGGTACAGCCCGATCCAGTCCGGGCTCGCCTTCCTGCCGGTGACCGTCGCGATCGTCACCGGCGCGGGGCTCGCTCAGCGGCTGCTGCCGGTCCTCGGGCCCAAGCCGTTCATGGTGGCCGGTTCGGCGATCACGGGTGCCGGCCTCTTCTGGCTGACGTTCATCAGCTCGGACAGCAGCTACGCGAGCGGCGTCCTCGGCCCCATGGTCCTGTTCGGCTTCGGCATGGGCCTCAACTTCGTGACGCTCACGCTCACGGCCGTCTCCGGCGTGGCCCAGCACGAGGCGGGCGCCGCGTCGGGCCTGCTCAACGCCACCCAGCAGGTGGGCGGTTCGCTCGGCCTGTCCATTCTGGTCACGGTCTTCGGCACGGCCAGCCGGGAGGAGAGCGAGAAGCAGATGCCGGGCTTCCTGAAGGCCGCGACTCCCGAGCAGCAGGCCGAGGCCCTGAAGAATCAGGAGCTGCCGGCGCCCTGGGGCCACGAAGTGCTGACCTCCGGCATCTCCACGGCCTTCATGGCGGCCGTCGCGATGGTGCTGATCGCGCTGGTCACAGCCGTCCTGATGGTCAGGGTCCGCAAAAGCGATCTGGAAGCGCTCAGCGGCCGCGCGGAGGCCGCCGGACCGGTCGCCTGAGCACACCGACGCCCCCGGACCGGTCGCCTGAGCGCGCACCGATGCCCTGCGGGCCGGTCGCCTGAGCACACCGACGCCCCCCGGGCCCCTGGCTGGGGCTCAGGGGGCATCGCGCCGTTTCAGGCGGCCGTGACCGGAACCCACTCGGGAAGCGCCTCGGTCTGCCGCAGCCATTCCGCCGGCGGCGCACCGGTCGCCGCGGCGGCCACCACACCTCCGGCGATGGCGCAGGTCGTGTCGACGTCGCCCCCGACCTGCGCGGTCGTCCAGAACACCCGCTCGAAATCGCCCAGGCCACGTGCGGCCGACCACAGGGCGAACGGAACCGTGTCGTGCGCGCTCGTCCGCCGGCCGCTGCCGAGCACCGCGGCGACCGTGCCCGCGTCGCCGTAGTCGAGCATGTCGCGGGCCCGGCGCAGGCCGGCGCCGACCGCGCTGCGCGGTACGAGGGCGATGACCCCGTCGAGCAGCGCCTCGGGCGTGGGCGGCCCTGCGGGGTCGGCGGCCAGCGCGGCAGCGGCGGCGACGGCCATCGCGCCCACCACGGCCTCGCGGTGCTGGTGGGTCGTGTACGCGGAGATCTCGGCCTGGTGCGTCGCCTGCTCCGGGTCCTCCGCGTACCAGGCCCCGAGCGGGGCGATCCGCATCGCCGCCCCGTTGCCCCAGGAGCCCTGCCCCTGGAAGAGCGCGGCGGCCAGCTCCCGCCAGTCGCCCCCCTCCCGGATGAGCCGGAGCATCCGGTTGACGGCCGGTCCGTAGCCCCGGTCGAAGTCGTGGTGCTGGGCGAAGGACATGGCCAGGGCGTCCTGGTCGATCCGCTCGTGGCGGGCGAGGACGGCCAGGACGGAGCAGGCCATCTCGGTGTCGTCGGTCCACTGCCAGGGGCCGTCGGGCAGCTCGCGGCGCTTCAGCAGGGGGTAGTGGGCGGGTACGAAGAACTGGGAGCCCAGGGCGTCTCCCACGGACAGCCCGCGCAGGCTGGCCAGGGCGCGGTCGAAGCGCCGGTCGAATGAGGAGTCAGCGGTCATCGGTCTGCCACTCTATCCGGTAGGGCCGTACGGTTCCGGGGTACGCCAGCGTTCGAACGGCCGGTCCAGGCGGTATCTCCCGTCCTCACCGAGCAGGAGAACGCGGGTCTCGCCGTTGCCCGGATTGGAGAGCGACTCGAAGTCCGCGACCGTCCAGTGGAACCAGCGCATGCAGAACAGGCGCATGGTCAGGCCATGGGTCACCAGCAGGACGTTGGGCGGATGGTCGGGTGCCTCGAAGCTGCGGTAGAGGCTTTCCAGGAACGCCCCGACACGGTCGTAGACGTCCGCACCCGATTCCCCCTGCGCGAAGCGGTAGAAAAAGTGTCCGTACGCGTCCCGGTAGGCCTTCTGGAGACGTACGTCGTCCCGCTCCTGCCAGTTGCCCCAGTCCTGCTCCCGGAGGCGTGGCTCCTCCCGCACCCTGACCCTCTCCGAGGGCAGCCGGAAGGCGCGGAGGGTCTCGTGGGTGCGGCGGTACGGCGAGACGTAGACGCTCACCGTCTCGTCCCCGAAGAGCTCCCGCAGCCACTCCCCCGTCCGCTCCGCCTGCCGCAACCCGGCCGCGGTGAGCCGCAGCGCGTGGTCGGGCTCCCGTTCGTACACCGTGTCATCGGCATTGCCCTCGGACTCTCCGTGCCGTACGAGAACGATGCGCCGCGGTCGTGCCATACCCCGACCCTAGATCGCCGGTCGCGGGCGGGCTCAGCCGAGGGGGCGCCCGGAGTCCATCCGGCGTATGTGTCCGGTGAGCGCCCGGCCGGTGCCGTCGCTCGCGCCCAGGGCGGGGAGCCGCCTCAGACCGTCCAGGACGGTTCGAGCTTCACCACGTCCCCGGCCAGCGCCGCCACGTCGGCCGCGGTCCCGGCCCGAAGCCCGAGCCGCTCGATCCGCTCCACCCGGTACTTTCCGTGCTCCGCGGCGGACTTCCACATCGAGAGCACCAGGAACTCACTGCCGGGCGCCTCCCCGAACAGACCCCGCAGCATGCCGGGAGATCCGGCCATCGCCGGGTTCCACACCTTCTCCTGCATCAGTGCGAAGTGCTCGGCGCGGTCCTCATGGACACGACAGTGCGCCACGCGCGCGACGTCGGCGTCGGAGAACCGCGGCTCGAACCCCGTCTTCACGTCGAAACGGTGGTCGAACAGCTTGACCTGGCTGTCCTTGAACGTGCCGGCCTGCGTGGTCGCCAGACGATCGTGCGAGCGCGCCATGAACGAGTCGTAGAACGCCCGGCTCTCCCAGAACGCGAAAACGTGGGCGACGTCCGGCCGACCCCGGCTCCACCCGCCGCCCTGCCCCCGGAAACCCGGCTCACCGAGCAGCCCCGCCCATTTCCGCTGCCCCCGCTCGAACCCTCGACGGTCCACCACGGTGCAGCGAATCCACTTGACCAGCACCGCGCCATCGTACGGGCCCGGCGACCGCCCCGGCAGGCCCCTTCAGACTCTCGCCGGGTGCATTCGCTCCAGACCCGCGCGCTCCTCCTCGTCCAGTTCGATCCCGAATTCGGTCCTCAGGGTGGCTGTCAACTCGTCGGCGCTCACGATCCGTTCCTCGCCGACGCCGTCCGTCCGCACCGCCGAGAGCGTCTCGCGCACCAGCGCCTTGCGCACCTCCGCGCCCGGCCGCTGGGCCACGACCTGGCCGAGGAAACGGGACTGCGGATGGCTGGAGCTGTAGTGGTTCATGACGATGAAGTCACCGGGGTAGAGAGTCTGCGGGGCGAAGGCGTACAGGTCGGTCCAGCCCTGCGGCCGCAGGGAGCGCAGCACATGGATGCCCTCTTCCTCGACCCCGACCGCGAACGTCCAGCCGCTCTGCTCGACCCGCGCCCCGTCGCGCAGGGGCACCGGCTCCAGCGGCCCCTGCCAGCCGAAACCGACGTCGGCCAGCCACTGTTCGCCCTCGATCGTGACGACGAGAAGGGCGTGCGTGATCGGCGGCAGCACCGCACCCCTCGACCGGTTACGGGCTCCGCGCCCGGCCACCACGAAGCCGATCCGTTCGAGAACGGCCGCGAACAGGGAGTTCTGCTCGTAGCAGTAGCCTCCCCGCCGCCTCTCGACAAGCTTGTCCTGAAGGCTCTTCAGGTCCAGGGAAACCGGCTTCCCGAGGGCCACGTCGAGGTTTTCGAACGGTATGGCTCCGACGTGGGCCCGGTGCAGGTACGTCAATGTCCGCAGGTCGGGGACGAGTTCACCGTCCCGCTCAGGCTCGTATCCGATTCGAGCCAGATATGCGTCGAGATCCAGCTCCTCACCGCTCCACACACCGCTCTCCCCCCTCAACCCTCGGTCCACTGTCGTAGCCCCATGACACCATGAGTAATCGGCTTACGACCACGGGCTTTCGAGCGGGTCGACGGTACGACGCGAAGCGTGCGCGGGGGCGTACGCGGAGAGGGGAAGCACCATGAGCGGACTCAACAAGGGAGTGGGAAAGGTCGAGGTGACGCTCAGGTGGGACCCCGCCCCGACCGGCGCGCCGGCCCACGACCTCGATATCGTCGCCGGCGTCTTCGCGGCGGACGATCCGCACGGAGCGCCGGTCCATCTGGTGCACTTCGGCAGCCGTTCCCCCGACGGCACGATCACCCTGCACCGCGACAGCCGTACGGGCCAGGGATTCGGCTATGACGAGGCCATGACCCTGGAGCTGGACAGGCTGGCACCGCGGTACGCGCGCGTGGTCGTGGGCGTCGCCATACAGCAGGGCGGTGGGCGACGGACCTTCGCCGACATAGCGAACACGGGCGTACGGGTCCGCGAGGGCTACACGGACCTGCTGGTCCATGACTTCGCGGACGTGCCGGACGCCCTGTCGGCGACGGTCGTCGAGTTCACCCGCGACGGGGCCGAGGGCTGGACGTACCGCCCGCTCAGCCAGGGCTTCGACGCCGGTCCTCAGGACTTCGCCCAGCTGCTGGGCTCCGCTCGCCCCTGAGGCCGCGGACACGGCGAAGGGGACCGGCCCCAAGGCCGGCCCCCTTCGTGACGCGCTGGTGCGCTGGTCAGCCACCCGCTCGGTCCACGCCGGACATCACGTCCGGCGTGGACCCGTCGGGTGTCAGCTGCAGCCGCTGGTCGAGCCGCAGCCCTCACAGATGTAGCAGGAGCCGGCGCGCTGCATCTTCGTGCCGCAGGAGAAGCAGAGCGGCGCGTCGGCGCTGATGCCGAGCTGCATCTCGACGAGCTCCGCCGAGGTGTGGGGGGCCTGCTTCGGGGCCGGGACCTCGATCTTCGGGGCCGGAGGCGCGACGGCCTTCAGCTCCTGGGTGCGGGGCGCGGACTGGGCCAGGGCCTCGACGTCGACCTCGTCCTCTTCGGACTGCTCGTACGAGCCGGTGTCCAGGTGCCGCTGGCGCTCCTCGGCCGAGTGGATGCCGAGGGCGGAGCGGGTCTCGAAGGGCAGGAAGTCCAGGGCCAGGCGGCGGAAGATGTAGTCGACGATCGACTGCGCCATCCGCACGTCCGGGTCGTCCGTCATGCCGGCCGGCTCGAAGCGCATGTTGGTGAACTTCGAGACGTACGTCTCGAGCGGGACGCCGTACTGCAGACCGACGGAGACGGCGATGGAGAAGGCGTCCATCATGCCGGCGAGCGTCGAACCCTGCTTGGACATCTTGAGGAAGACCTCGCCGAGACCGTCGTCCGGGTAGGAGTTGGCGGTCATGTAGCCCTCGGCGCCACCGACGGTGAAGGAGGTGGTGATCCCCGGGCGGCCCTTGGGCAGACGCTTGCGGACCGGACGGTACTCGACGACCTTCTCGACGGCCTCGCGGATCGTCGCCTCGGACTTCGCGGTGACCTCGGCCTTCTCGCTCTCCTTCTTCTTGGCGGAGAGCGGCTGGCCGACCTTGCAGTTGTCGCGGTAGATCGCGAGCGCCTTGACGCCCATCTTCCAGGCCTCGAAGTAGACCTCCTCGACGTCCTCGACCGTGGCCGTCTCCGGCAGGTTCACGGTCTTGGAGAGGGCGCCCGAGATCCACGGCTGGATGGCGGCCATCATGCGGACGTGGCCCATGGCGGAGATGGAGCGCTCGCCCATGGCGCAGTCGAAGACCTCGTAGTGCTCGGTCTTCAGACCGGGGGCGTCGATCACATTGCCGTGCTCGGCGATGTGGGCGACGATCGCCTCGATCTGCTCCTCCTGGTAGCCCAGGCGACGCAGTGCCTGCGGGACGGTGCCGTTGACGATCTGCATCGAGCCGCCGCCGACGAGCTTCTTGAACTTGACCAGGGCGAGGTCGGGCTCGAGGCCGGTGGTGTCGCAGGACATCGCGAGACCGATGGTGCCGGTGGGGGCGATGACCGAGGCCTGGGCGTTACGGAAGCCGTTCTTGGCGCCGAGGCGGATCACGTCCTGCCAGGCCTCCGTGGCGGCGGCCCAGATCGGCGAGTCGAGGTCGTCCACGCGGACGGCCTTCGTGTTCTCGTCGGCGTGCTGCCGCATGACGCGCTGGTGCGGCTCGGCGTTGCGGGCGTAGCCGTCGTACGCGCCGACGACAGCGGCGAGCTCGGCGGAGCGCTTGTACGAGGTGCCGGTCATCAGGGAGGTGATGGCACCGGCGAGGGCGCGGCCGCCGTCGGAGTCGTACGCGTGGCCGGTCGCCATCAGCAGGGCGCCGAGGTTGGCGTAACCGATGCCGAGCTGGCGGTAGGCGCGGGTGTTCTCACCGATCTTCTGGGTGGGGAAGTCGGCGAAGCAGATGGAGATGTCCATCGCGGTGATGACGAGCTCGACGACCTTGGCGAAGCGCTCGACGTCGAAGGACTGGCTGCCCTTGCCGTCGTCCTTGAGGAACTTCATCAGGTTCAGCGAGGCGAGGTTGCAGGACGTGTTGTCCAGGTGCATGTACTCGCTGCACGGGTTCGAGCCGTTGATCCGGCCCGACTCGGGGCAGGTGTGCCAGTGGTTGATCGTGTCGTCGTACTGGATGCCCGGGTCGGCACAGGCCCACGCGGCCTCGGCCATCTTGCGGAAGAGCGCCTTGGCGTCGACCTCCTCGATGACCTCACCGGTCATGCGGGAGGTGAGCCCGAACTTCTCGCCGGCCTCGACGGCCTTCATGAAGGTGTCGTTCACACGGACGGAGTTGTTGGCGTTCTGGTACTGGACGGACGTGATGTCGTCGCCGCCCAGGTCCATGTCGAAGCCCGCGTCACGGAGGGCGCGGATCTTCTCCTCCTCCTTGACCTTGGTCTCGATGAAGTCCTCGATGTCGGGGTGGTCGACGTCGAGGATGACCATCTTGGCGGCGCGACGGGTCGCGCCACCCGACTTGATCGTTCCCGCGGAGGCGTCGGCACCGCGCATGAAGGAGACCGGGCCGGAGGCGTTGCCGCCGGAGGAGAGCAGCTCCTTGGAGGAGCGGATGCGGGAGAGGTTCAGGCCGGCGCCGGAGCCGCCCTTGAAGATCATGCCCTCTTCCTTGTACCAGTCGAGGATGGACTCCATGGAGTCGTCGACGGACAGGATGAAGCAGGCGGAGACCTGCTGGGGCTGCGGCGTGCCGACGTTGAACCAGACCGGCGAGTTGAAGCTGAAGATCTGGTGCAGGAGGGCGTAGGCCAGCTCGTGCTCGAAGATCTCGGCGTCGGCGGGCGAGGCGAAGTAGTCGTACTCCTCGCCTGCCTTCGTGTACGTCTTCACGATCCGGTCGATGAGCTGCTTGAGACCGGTCTCGCGCTGCGGGGTGCCGACGGCACCCCGGAAGTACTTGCTGGTGACGATGTTGACCGCGTTCACCGACCAGAAGTCGGGGAACTCGACGCCACGCTGCTCGAAGTTGATCGAGCCGTCGCGCCAGTTGGTCATGACGACGTCACGGCGCTCCCAGGCCACCTCGTCGTACGGATGCACGCCGGGGGTGGTGTGGATGCGCTCGATGCGCAGGCCCTTGCTCGTCGCCTTGGTTCCCTTGGAACGAGAACCACGTGCCGGACCGCTCGCCGTCTCTGTCATGCCGCCTCCCATATACGGGCAAAACACACTTTGGCGCCCAGATAGTCCCAGGGCACCGTCTTCTGTACGTCGTTGTTCTGTACTGCCGCCACGAACGTCACGGGGGATCGCTCGGGGCACGTCTGCCGGGCCGCGCGGCGGCCGGCTGCCGGGCGCTGCCGCCCGGACCGCCGGTCAGTCGGCGGCGGTGGCGGGAACGGGGACCCCAGGGGTCGCACCGGCCCCGCGGTTCTCAGCGGGAGGCCGCACGCGGAGTTCCACGATGGCGGCCTCGAAGTCTTCGAGGCTGTCGAAAGCCTTGTAAACGGACGCGAAGCGCAGGTACGCGACGAGGTCGAGCTCCTGCAACGGGCCGAGGATGGCCAGACCCACGTCATGGGTGGTCAGCTCGGCGCTGCCGGTGGCGCGCACCGCCTCCTCGACCCGCTGGCCGAGCTTGGCGAGGGCGTCCTCGGTGACCGGTCGCCCCTGGCACGCTTTGCGGACGCCGGAGATGACCTTGGTACGACTGAAGGGCTCGGTGACTCCGGAGCGCTTCACCACCATGAGCGAGCACGTCTCCACCGTCGTGAAACGACGGGAGCAGTCGGGGCACTGGCGCCGGCGCCGGATCGACGTCCCGTCGTCGGTGGTGCGACTGTCGACGACTCGGCTGTCGGGGTGCCTGCAGAAGGGGCAGTGCATTGGTTCCGACCCTCCCTCACGGCACGACTGGTGAACCTCGCCCGGCCCGGAAAGGCCCTGCGAAGCGACCACCAGCATAGGCGATGCGGGCGCCCCCGGAGGACCGGGGACCACTACCCCTGGGTGGCCGATGCCATCCAACCACTAGATCTTGGGTCGGGGGCGTTTTGAGGCCTCCGCGTGTCGCGGCGCGCCCGCTCCCGGGATTCGACCCCATCGGGTGCGACACTGAAGGGGAGTACCGGCTGCCCGCTGCCCAGCGGCGAAGGCTACCGTAGCGTTCGATTCGGACGGCGGCGCGAGTGCGCTCATACACCCGTATGCGAACAGACATAAGGCAATCTGCGAATTTTCACTCGAACGTGTGTTTGGCGCAACCTTTCGAAAGCCACTACCGTTGTGCCAGCCAGGGAGACCATTCGAGAGGGGCCGACGACGTGACCACCACCGCAGACAGTGCCACCATCACCGCCCAGGACCGCTCCCAGGGCCGACTCGAGCCGGTACACGCCATGAATGAAGTGAGCATGAACGGCGAGGACCCCGGGCGACCTGCCCGCGCCCTCCCCGGGCGACCTCCAGGCATCCGCGCCGACAGCTCCGGTCTCACCGACCGGCAGCGCAGGGTCATCGAAGTCATCCGCGACTCGGTCCAGCGGCGCGGCTACCCGCCGTCGATGCGTGAGATCGGGCAGGCGGTCGGCCTCTCCAGCACCTCTTCGGTGGCGCACCAGCTCATGGCGCTGGAGCGCAAGGGTTTCCTCCGCCGCGACCCGCACCGGCCTCGGGCGTACGAGGTTCGAGGCTCCGATCAGCCGAGCACCCAGCCGACGGACACGACGGGCAAGCCCGCCGCGTCGTACGTGCCTCTCGTCGGCCGGATCGCCGCCGGTGGCCCGATCCTGGCCGAGGAGTCCGTCGAGGACGTCTTCCCCCTCCCCCGGCAGCTGGTCGGTGACGGCGAACTGTTCGTCCTCAAGGTCGTCGGTGACTCGATGATCGAGGCCGCCATCTGTGACGGCGACTGGGTCACCGTGCGCCGCCAGCCCGTCGCGGAGAACGGCGACATCGTCGCCGCCATGCTGGACGGCGAGGCCACGGTCAAGCGCTTCAAGCGCGAGGACGGCCACGTCTGGCTGCTCCCGCACAACGCGGCGTACCAGCCGATCCCCGGCGACGAGGCCACCATCCTCGGCAAGGTCGTGGCGGTACTGCGGCGGGTGTGACACACCACGCCGGCTCTGACCGGGCCCCGGGACCTCCTGCGCCGGTCCCGGGGCCCTGCCGTGTCCGGCGGGGGCCCGGAAGCACGGCCCGAGCCCCGGTGGGGGTAAACGTCAGGTACCTGCGGCCTGCGACGCGGCGTCGATGGCCGCGAGCGACTTCCGGACCTGATTGCGGTCGGTCGTGTACCAGAAGTCCGGCAGCGAGGCCTTCAGATAGCTGCCGTACCTGGCCGTCGCCAGCCGTGGGTCGAGGACGGCCACCACACCCCGGTCTCCCGTCGCCCGCACCAGCCGGCCGGCGCCCTGAGCCATCAGCAGGGCCGCGTGGGTCGCCGCGACCGCCATGAAGCCGTTGCCACCGGCCTCCTCGACGGCCTTCTGACGGGCGCTCATCAGCGGGTCGTCCGGCCGCGGGAACGGGATCTTGTCCATCACGACCAGCTGACAGCTGGCTCCTGGGACGTCCACGCCCTGCCAGAGCGACAGCGTCCCGAACAGACATGTCTTGGGGTCGGCCGCGAAGTTCTTGATCAACTCGCCCAGTGTGTCCTCGCCCTGGAGCAGGATCGGCAGCTCCGGGATCCGGATCCGCAGCTCCTCCGCGGCCTGCTGCGCCGCGCGCATGGACGAGAACAGTCCGAGGGTCCGTCCGCCGGCCGACTGCATCAGCTCGGTCAGCTCGTCCAGCATGTCGCCGCGGTCCCCGTCGCGGGCGGGACGGGAGAGGTGCTTCGCGACGTAGAGAATGCCCTGCTTGGGGTAGTCGAACGGGGAGCCGACGTCGATGCCCTTCCAGACGGGCAGGTCGTCGCCCTTGGTGCCCTCGGGAGAAAGCCCGAGAGAGGCGCCGACCCCGTTGAAGTCGCCGCCCAGCTTGAGCGTGGCCGAGGCCAGGACCACGGACCGCTCCGTGAACAGCTTCTCCCGCAGCAGCCCCGAGACGGACAGCGGCGCGACCCGCACCGAGGCTCCGAAGCGGTCGTGCCGCTCGTACCAGACGACGTCCCACTCCGAACCCTGCGTGATCCGCTCCGCGACGCCGTGGACGCTTTCCACCGAGGCCATGGCCTGCTTGCGTACGGCGTCCTCGTCCTGCACAGACCGGTCGCGGGTGGAACCCAAGGCCGAGATCACCGCGCGGGCCGCGTCCCGCAACGCCATCAGGGCGTACGCGAGGTCTTCCGGAATCTCCTCCAGGCGCCCCGGCAGAGCCAGCTCCATGACCCGCTCGAACCCCTCGGCGGCGGTCTGCAGCTGGTCGGCGACCTTCTCGTCGACGAGCTTCGCGGACCGGCGCACGGCGCGGTTGACCTGGCCGGGAGTGAGCTCGCCCGTGGCCACCCCGGTGACCCGGGAGACCAGCTCGTGCGCCTCGTCGACGATCAGCACCTCGTGCTGCGGGAGCACCGGGGCGCCCTCGATGGCGTCGATGGCGAGCAGGGCGTGGTTGGTGACGACGACGTCGGCGAGCTTGGCACGCTCACGCGCCGCCTCGGCGAAGCACTCCGCCCCGTACGCGCATTTGCTCGCGCCGAGGCACTCCCGGGAGGAGACCGAGACCTGGGCCCAGGCCTTGTCGGAGACGCCCGGGGTCAGATCGTCCCGGTCGCCGGTCTCCGTCTCGTCCGACCAGTCCCGGAGCCGCATCAGGTCCTGGCCCAGCTTGCTCGTGGGGGCCGCCGCCTCGAAGGGGTCGAAGAGGCCGTCCTCCTCGTCCTGCGGGACTCCTTCATGGAGCCGGTGCAGGCACAGGTAGTTCGACCGGCCCTTGAGCATGGCGAACTGCGGGCGGCGCCGCAGCTGCGGATGCAGTGCGTCGACCGTCCGCGGAAGGTCGCGCTCGACGAGCTGGCGCTGCAGCGCCAGGGTGGCCGTGGCCACCACCACCCGCTCTCCCTGCGCCAGTGCCGGCACCAGGTAGCCGAGGGACTTGCCCGTGCCGGTGCCGGCCTGGACGAGGAGGTGGGAGTTGTCTTCGATGGCCTCGGCCACGGCCTCGGCCATGGTGACCTGGCCGGGCCGCTCCGTGCCGCCGACAGCGGTGACGGCGGCGTGGAGGAGGTCGGGGAGGGATGGCTTCGTCATAGCCCTTCCAGCCTACGGGGCGCCACTGACAGCCACGGCACGCGCGCGCCCTACGCGAGCGGGTTGGGGACGGTCCCGTGGACGGCCGCGTGGGGGCGCTCGGGGCGGTCCCGGTAGCCGTCCAGGTGCAGACGGTTCCGGTTGAGGCAGAGCCGCTCGATCCGGGGGGTGAGGAGGTCGAAGAGCTCGAACCGTTCCTTCAGCTCGGGGAAGCGCGTCTGGTGGCGGATGATCTCCGATCGGACGAGGGCCCAGAATTCTTCCTCGGGCACGTCGAGTTGCTCCTCGCAGAGCGGTGCCAGGTAGCGGAAGACGCCGACGAAGAGCCCCGAATGGATGAACTGGACGAGAAAGCCGGGTTCTTCGGTCAGAAGGACGGCGCGCACGTCGTCCGGCAGCGTGTCGTGCTCGGGAAGCGGCTGGGCGCTGATGTTCACGTCGTCGACGAAGTCCTTGATCGCCAGACGTACCGGAACGTCCTCGCCGTCGTAGACGACGATGGCGTTCTCGCCGTGCGGGGAGAAGACCGTGCCGTATCGGTAGAGGAAGTGCAGCAGTGGGGGCAGCAGGGCCCCGAAGAGGTGCTGGAGCCAGACGGCGGGGGCGAGTCCGGAGCGTTCGACGAGTTCCGCGACGAAGGCCCGTCCGTCGGGGTCCGTGTGGAGCAGGGAGGCCAGCGTACGGGCCCGCTCGCCCGGGGGCAGCCGGAGCGGTTCGCGCCAGATCGCGCCGAGGAGTTCCTTGTACTGGTACGGGACTTCGGGCAGCCGGTCGTACAGGGGGTGCTCGACCGTGACGGATGCGACCTCGCCGAGGAGCACCACTCCGCACTCGTCCCGCAGGAACGGATCGGCGTCGCGCAGGCCGTGGACCCAGGCGGTGACGGCCGGGGCGGCGAGGGTCCGTTCGGTGGGCAGGCCGCGCCAGACGAGGGTGTTGAGCACCGACAGCGGAAGTTTGACGGTGTGCCGGCCGGGGCTGCTGGTGTTGAGGAAGGTACGGACCGACTGCTGGGGAAGTCGGAGGTCGCCGTCGGTTCCGAGCGGGACGACGATTCCGGCGGCGACGGCCGGGGCGTAGAGGGGCAGCAGGATCTCGTCCCACTGCCAGGGGTGGACGGGCAGCAGCAGGTAGCCGTCCGGTTGGTGGCCGCGGGCGGTCAGCTCGGCGCGGAAGGCGGCGTGGACCTCGGGGTCGAGCTCCTGGGCGTAGAGGCGGTCCGGGGTCTCGAGGCCGGTCACGCCTCGGTAGGCGGCGATGCGGTTGCTGACGGCGATCCAGGGCAGCCGGGTGGCGCGTCGGGCCTCGGGGGCCCAGCGGGCGGCATCGGTGGCGGAGAAGCCGATGCGCCCCTTGTTGAGGACGAGCCAGGGGTGGCCGGTCTGGTGGCCTTCGAGTTCCGCGTAGGAGAGGTCGGCGAGGCGGGCGGCGGTGAGCGCCGTGTGGTCGAGACGGGCGTCGGCGGCGAGGGTGGCGGAGAGCTCGCGGATGAGATGGCCGAGAGTGGCGCCGTCGAGCTGGAGCAGTCGGCGGGCGCGGACCAGGAAGTCGAGGGGGTCGGTCATGGGCCGCCCCTCGTGGGTGAGGGAGCCGGGGGCGATGTACCAGCTGCCGTAGGCGCCGCGGCGGGCGCGGAAGGTGAGGGTGGAGCCGTCGTCGAGCCGCAGGGCGTGGCTGTCGGGTGCGCCGTCGGCCGCGGGGACGGGTTCGACGATCTCCTCGTAGGCGAACTCGGCGAGGGCCTTGGTGAGGAGGCGGGTCGAGGCCCGGGTCCAGGCTGCGGCGTTCAGCTCGGGGGGCGCTAGCAGCTCGGGGGGCGCGAGCAGGTCGGGGGGCGCGAGCAGGTCGGGTGCGGGCGCCGGTCCGCCCGTGGGGGACGGGGAAGGCGCTGTGGAGTGAGCGGAGTCGTGGGGTGCAGGGGACGTCGACACGAGGACTCCTCGGGGTGGGAACCGCTGTGGGCCGAGCGGTGTATAGAAGACAGAGGGTTGTTCACAGAACGTGACGGAGGGCGCGGTCACGCATCATGAGCGCCGCTCGTTTGTCGGGGAGGTCGACTTCCGCCGCGTAGCGGAAGCCGCCGCTGAGGAAGGCCGAGACGGAGGGGGTGTTACGGATGTCGGGTTCGGCGACGACGCGTGTGCATCGGGGACGGTGGTCGAGGACGAGATCGGCGACGGCGCGCAGAAGGGTGGTGCCCACGCCGCGGCCCCGGTCGGTGACGCCTCCGATCAGTAGATGGATACCGGTGTCGTGGGGGCGCGCCGGATAGTGCCGGGCGAGCGGGTCCAGGTCGGCGCGGTAGATCTCGAAGTAGCTCATGGGCGTGGCGTCGAGCACGCCGAGGCAGGGGACGCTGCGGCCGTCGCCTTCGATCTGGGAACGGAGGTGCTCGGCGGTCACGGTCTCGGGTCCGGCGAGTTCCCAGAAGGCGGCGACGGCGGGGTCGTTCATCCATCGGGTGAGGAGTGGCAGGTCCCTGTCGAGTCGTACGGGGACGAGCCGGAAGGTGCCGACAGGGGTATCGGCCGGGTTCCAGGAAGCGATGGAGTCCAGTAGGTCGCCGTCGAGGACCTCGGCGTCGAGGTGACCGCCTTCGAGGAGGGCGACGAGGTCGTCGAGCCTCAGGTCGAGCGTGTCGTCGCCGGGCGGGTCGGCCGGTGGGCGGGTGGGTGACACGGTGTCGCTCTCCTCTCGGCGGTGCGGTCGGGGCGTGGGCCTCGGTGGGCGGGCTCAGGGGCGGAGGGGGTTGGTGACGGTGACGTAGACGGACTGGGTGTCGACGGGGCCGACGAGTTCGTCCATGCCGTGGAGTCGGGTGAGGAGGTTGGCCTTGCTGCGCAGGGTCGCGGCTTCGAGGAGCCGGTGTGGCAGGGGTGAGCCCAGGCTGGTGGCGGAGGTGAGGAAACTGCGGAAGGCGGCGAGCAGGACGCGTTCGTCGGCGAGGTGCTGGGAGCCGAACGCGCCGATCAGACCGAGGACGTTGTTGATGCCGAGGTAGTAGGCGAAGCGCTCGTCGGTGACCTGGTCGGAGACGAAGGTGTCGCTGTCGGCGCCGATGCCGGGGAGACGGCTCTCCAGCTCTCCCCGGTGGGACTCGCGGAAGTAGTAGCCCTGATTGTCGCGGTAGCGGCCGCCGACGGGCCAGCCGTCGGGGTCGAGGAGTACCAGGGTGTTCTGCTGGTGGGCTTCCAGGGCGATGCCGGCGTGTCCGTCGAGCCAGAGGATCGGGCGGACGACGTGGTCGAGGTAGCGGAGGAACCACTCGGCGGAGACGGCCGTGAGGGGGCGGCCGGTGCGGGCGGCGAGCCGGCCGATGACGTCGGCGAGGCGGGAGTGCATGGTGGTGGCCCCGAGCCAGGGGCGGGGGGTGGTGAGGGAGGCGATGCAGACGGCGTCGTCGCCGGGACCGAAGGGGTTGTGGCGGATCATGACGTCGAGTCCGGGGACGGGGGTGCCGTCCTGGGTGTCGACGCCGAGCCAGGCGGGGTCGCGGACGATGTCGAAGCCCGGGTAGGCGGCCTGCCACTCGTCGACGAGGCCGGTGCGGAGCAGTCGGTGGACCTCGACGCCCCGGTGGAGTTCCTTGCGGAGGTTCTCGCGGCGGGAGTTGGTGATCCGTAGGCCGAGGGAGAGTTTCAGCATGGCCCGTGCGCCGGGGCGGTGCACGGTACGGACGGAGGAGGTGGGGTGCCAGGGGCTGCCGTGGAGACCGAGGTCGTGGAGAAGCCCGGCGTCGAGAAGGGCGTGGATGTCGGGGCGGTGCAGGAGTTCGCGGGCCTGCCAGGGGTGCAGGGGCAGGGGTGCGGTGCCGGCGGGGAGCGTGAGCCCTTCGGCGAGGCCGGTGGCGAGTTGCTCCGCGGTGACGGGACGGCCCTGTTCGGTCCAGGCGGAGTCCGAGGCCAGGACGAAGGGGTCGACGGCGAACCAGTGGAGCGGGAAGGAGCCGTGCAGTTCGGGTGAGTAGAGCCGGGCCTCCGCCTCGGAGAGGCCTTCGCGGCTCTTGGGAGTGGGGTGGAGGGGGTGGCCGAGCAGCAGGGACTGTTCGGCGGCGAGGAAGAGGTCGGCGTCCGGGTGCGGCTGGGGCCGGTGGCGGCGCTCGATGAGGAAGTCGGCGGTGCGGCGGGCCGAGTCGGCGACCCTGCCGACGAGTTCGGTGCCCTCGGGGCGACCGGTCTCCCGGCTCAGCAGGGCCGCCACGGTCACGGCGTCGACGGTCGGAGCCGTGGCCGGGAGTCCTTCGAGGGCGGGGGCGCCGAAGCGGTGCCAGCCGGTGGGCGACCAGTAGCGGACGGGGACGAGGAGGGCGGTGCCGCTGGCGTCGAGGGCGATGCGCAGGGTGGTGGAGCCGGGGGCGGGCAGGTTCTTCTCCCGGACCCAGCAGCGGAGCAGGTTCTCGATGGTGGCCGCGTCGGCGGCGCGCTGCGGGTCCGGGTCGTCCAGCGGGTCGGCGACGGTGACCGGGCGGTGCGGCCGGGTGTCGTGCGGACCGGTGTGCTGGCGCGGGACGGTGGCGTCGGCGCCGACGGACCCGTAGGTGCCGGGCGTGGGGGCGCCGGGCCTGGGGGCGCTGGACCCGTCGGTGCCGGGCCCGTCGGTGCCGGGCGTGGGGGCGCCTGGCCTGGGGGCGCCGGACCCGTCGGTGCTGGACCCGTCAGTGCCGGACCCGTCGGTGCCGGGCGAGGTGGAGGCGGGCCCGTCAGTGCCGGGCGGGGTGGAGGCGGGCCCGTCAGTGCCGGGCGGGGTGGGGCCGGGCCTGGCGGTGATGGGACTCTCGGTGCCGGGCGGGGGCGTAGCGGGGGCGGTGGTGTCGCGGAGGGTGCGGGGGGCCTCGGTCTCGGGCGCCGGGGAGGGGGGCGTGGCGTTCACGGGGGCTTCCTTGGGGTGGGGCCGGGGGCGGTCCGGGTCAGTGGGACGGCCCGGGGGCGGTCCGGGGGGCCGTGGCCCGGCGGACGGCGGGCAGCTGGGGGGTGTGGGCCCGTTCGGCCGCGGCCAGGGCGTCGGCGAAGCGGTCCAGGACGGCGGTGGCCTGCTCGTCGGTGAGGGTGAGCGGGGGCAGGAGCCGGACCACCGCGGAGTGGCGGCCGCCGAGTTCGACGATGAGTCCGCGGGCGAGGCACTCCTGCTGGACGGCGAGGGCCAGGGCGGGGGCGGCGGGCGGGACGGGGTCGTCGGGGCCCGCCGCGTCGGGGTCGACGAGTTCGACGCCGATCATCAGGCCCCGGCCGCGGACGTCGCCGACGCAGGGGTGGGCGGCGGCGAGGCCACGTAGCCGGCCCAGGATGCGGGCGCCGAGGATGCCGGCCCGCTCGGCGAGTTTGTTCTCGCGGACGTACGCGAGGGTGGCCGTGCCCGCGGCCATGGCGAGCTGGTTGCCGCGGAAGGTGCCCGCGTGGGCGCCGGGTTCCCAGGCGTCGAGCTCGGATCTGTAGACGATGACGGCGAGGGGAAGGGAGCCGCCGATGGCCTTGGAGAGCACCATCACGTCGGGCACGACGCCGCTGTGTTCGACGGCCCAGAAGGCGCCGGTGCGGCCGACGCCGGTCTGGACCTCGTCGACGACGAGCGGGATGGAGCGGTCGGCGGTGATCCGGCGCATCCGGCGCAGCCAGTCGTCGGGCGCGGGGATGACCCCGCCTTCGCCCTGGACGGCCTCGACGATCATTCCGGCGGGGGCAGGGACACCGCTCTTGGGGTCGTCGAGGAGGCTCTCGGTCCAGCGGGCGGCCAGTTGGGCGCCGCGGGCGCCGCCGACGCCGAAGGGGCAACGGTACTGCTGGGGGTAGGGCAGCCGGGTGACGCGGACGTCGGTCGCGCCGCCCGAGGCGGCGAGGGCACCGGCCGTCATGCCGTGGTACGCGCCGGTGAAGGCGAGCAGGCCGCTGCGGCCGGTGGCGGTGCGGACGAGCTTGAGGGCCGCCTCGACGGCGTCCGTGCCCGCGGGGCCGCAGAACTGGATACGGGCGTTGTCGGCGAGTTCACCCGGGAGGGTGGCGAACAGTTCGGAGGTGAAGGCGTCCTTGACCGGGGTCGCCAGGTCGAGCACGTGCAGCGGGGCGCCCGAGTCGAGGACCTTCTTGATGGCTTCCAGGACGACGGGGTGGTTGTGCCCGAGGGCGAGGGTCCCGGCGCCGGAGAGACAGTCGAGATAGCGGCGGCCGTCGGCGCCCTCGATGGTCAGCCCCCGGGCCCGTACCGGGACGATGGGCAGGGAGCGGGCGTAGGTACGGGCCGCGGATTCGCGCAGGGACTGCCGGCGCAGGATCGCCTCATATCCGCCACTGCCCTGGTCCGGAACTCCGTGGTCCGGGGTGCCTCGGACCGTCGGGTCGTACGCCCCGGTGCCCGGCGCTCCACTGCCGCGCGCTCCGGTGCCGGGCGGTCCGGGCTGTGCGCCGGCGGGCCCGTCGGGTGTCCGGGTCTGGGTCCGCGCGGCCGGTGGGACGGCCGGAGCTGATTCGGTCACGGCCACGGCTCGGTGTCCTCCCGCTGTAACGGTTGCGTTGCACATCGGGGCGTCGTGGAGCCGCCGCAAGGGCCGCCCTCGGCACCACCGTTGTGTCCCCCGTACGTACCAACGACGCGAACTGCCGGGGATCACGGGCCGGAGCCAAGAACTTGGCGTGTCCCGGATCACGGGACGGCAACAGCCGAACGTTGACCGGAACCGCCGACCGGCCGCGTGCCGTCCCCTCCGGCACCGGCATAGTGGGGGCCGTCGGTCGCTGTCCGTGGGGGCACGGCCGCTGTTCGTCCATGCACAAGTTGACGTAGTCCCAGGGGGATCACGAGATGCGATCGATTCGTCCGCTGCTGACGGTGGCTTCCGCCGTCGCGGCGCTGACGCTCACCGCCACGGCCTGCGGGCCGAGCGAGGAGAACGCGGGAGACAAGCCCAGCGCGCCCGCGACCGCCCAGAACCCGGCCGACAAGATCAAGATTCCGGAGGACCTGAAGGGCCGTCTGAAGGAGCACGGGATCGACGTCGACAAGTGGCGCGACGGCGAGTGGAAGAACTGGGACCGCGACAAGTGGCTGCGTGAGGCCAAGGACTTCGTCAACCCGATCATCGAGGACCTCTGGGACCCGGACCGGATGCGGGACGCCGAGCGCCCCGACCAGCCGGTCGAGGAGGAGGACATCTCGGGTGACGAGGGCGTGACCGACCCGACGCCGGACCCGGTGCGGGCGAAGGCCGTGGCGCCGAAGTACCACGCCAACGCCCCGGAGTCCGGGAAGGTCTTCTTCGACGGCCCCGAGGGCTCGATGGTCTGCTCGGCCACGGTCGTGAAGGACCCCGCGCACCCGGGCAAGTCCAACATGGTGTGGACGGCCGGCCACTGCGTGCACAAGGGCAAGAAGGGCGGCTGGTACCGCAACATCGCCTTCGTGCCCTCCTACAACGACGCCGCGCTGTCGACCGCCGACCTCGAGAAGGCGACGCGGGAGCAGATCGCTCCGTACGGCGTGTGGTGGGCGGACTGGGTCAAGACCTCCGACCAGTGGATCGCCCAGGGCGCGTCCACCGGCGGTGCGGGTGCCCCCTACGACTTCGCGGTCATCCAGGTGACTCCGGAGAAGGGCGGCTCGGACAAGTCCCTTGAGGAGACGGTCGGTTCGGCGCTTCCGGTGGACTTCACCGCGCCGGCGGTGCCGAAGATCGCGAGCCTGGAGGCGACCGGTTACCCGGCGGCGCCGCCGTTCGACGGCCAGAAGATGTTCCAGTGCGAGGACAAGCCGGGCCGGCTGTCGCTGAAGGCGGAGCAGCCGACGATGTACCGCATCGGCTGCACCATGACCGGCGGTTCGTCCGGTGGCGGCTGGGTCGGCCAGGGCCGTGACGGTAAGCCGGCGCTGGTGTCGAACACCTCGATCGGCCCCGCGTCGGCGGGCTGGCTCGCCGGTCCGCGCCTCGGCCCCGAGGCGAAGGCCATCTTCGACGCGGTCAGCAAGAAGTACGCCGGGCAGTAGCGCCCGGTCGACTGGAGGCGGGGTCCACGGGCCCCGCCTCCCCCGCGTCCGGTCCGCCGGCCCGACCGGCATACTGTGCACCGCAAGTGACGCGTCCATGGCAACGTCAAGGCGACAACACGCCACATGAGAACGTGGCCGGTCCCGGACGCGGAATCATCTCAGGGGGAATTCACCACATGCGTTCCGTACGACTCCTGCCGGCCGCCCTCGGCCTGGTCACCGCGCTCGCGCTGACCGCCACCGCCTGCGGTCCCACCGAGACCCCGGCCGCGGACAAGCCGGCCGCCGGAGCCAGCAGCTCCGCACCGGCCACCGACGGCGGGGGAACCGACAGCGGGGGCACCGACCTCCCCAAGGACCTCGCCGACAAGCTCAAGAAGCACGGCGTCGACCCGGACAGGTGGAAGGACGGCGAATGGAAGAACTGGGACACGAAGACCTGGCTCCGTGAGGCCGAGGACTTCGTCAACCCGGTGATCGAGGGACTCTGGGACCCGGCGCGTATGCAGTCGGCGAAGAGCCCGGACCAGACGATCACCACGCAGGCCGGAGGCGGCAGCGACCCCACGCCCCGCACCGTCAGGGCGCAGCGCGAGAAGACGCCGTACCACCGCAACGCGGCCCCGGTCGGAAAGATCTTCTTCGACTCGCCGCAGGGGCACATGGTCTGCTCCGGCACGATCGTGAAGGACCCGCGCCGGCCCGGGAAGTCCAACCTGGTCTGGACGGCCGGCCACTGCGTCCACGCGGGCAAGAAGGGCGGCTGGTACCGCAACATCACCTTCGTCCCTGCCTTCAACGACCTGGGCAAGTCCCCGGCCGCGCTCAACAACGCGAAGCCGCACGAGGTGTACCCGTACGGCCAGTACTGGGCCGACTGGGCCGTGACCTCGGGTGAGTGGATCAAGTCCGGCGGGTCCAACCAGGCCTGGCCGTACGACTACGCCGTGCTGCACGTGAAGCCGCAGCGGGGCGGCAAGTCCCTGGAGGAGACCGTCGGCGCCGCTCTGCCGGTCGACTTCTCCGCTCCGGCCCCCGCGAGTGCGGGGACGGTGGGCGTCTGGGGCTACCCGGCGGCGCCGCCGTACAACGGCATGATCATGCACAAGTGCCTCGACCGGGCGAGCAGGTACATCACGGCCCCGGCCACGCCGACGATGTACCGGATCGGTTGCACGATGACCGCTGGTTCCTCGGGCGGCGGCTGGTTCCGCGTCATGTCGAACGGCAAGACGGCGCTCGTGTCGAACACCTCGATCGGCCCGGCCGGCGGCAACGGCTGGCTCGCCGGACCGCAGTTGGGCCGAGGCGCCAAGTCGGCCCACGAGATGGTCAGCAAGAAGTTCGCCCGCTGACCCTGGGCAAGAAGCCCTGCGGCAAGCCGTACGCACCATGACTGAGGGCGCTGCCCCCCCTTCCCTCACGGGAGGGGGGCAGCGCCCTCGGTCGTTCAGCCGTGGGTCAGTGCGCGGCGGGAACGTACGGCGCGAGCATCGCCGCCAGCTCCTCGTGCACCCGGGCCTTGAGCAGGGTGCCCTCCGGGGTGTGCTCCTCGGACTCGACCTCGCCCTCGGCGTGCACCCGCGAGACGAGTCCGCCCTGCGTGTACGGCACGAGGGCTTCGAGCTCGACCTGCGGTCGGGGAAGCTCGGAGTCGATGAGCGCGAGCAGCTCCTCGATGCCCTGGCCCGATCGGGCCGAGACCACGATGGAGTGCTTCTCCATCCGCAGCAGACGCTGGAGCACCAGCGGGTCCGCCGCGTCCGCCTTGTTGACGACGACGATCTCCTTGACGTTCACCGCGCCGACGTCCCGGAAGACCTCGCGCACGGCGGCCAGCTGCTCCTCCGGGGCGGGGTGCGAGCCGTCCACCACGTGCAGGATGAGGTCGGACTCGCCGACCTCCTCCATGGTGGAACGGAACGCCTCGACCAGGTGGTGCGGCAGGTGCCGGACGAAGCCGACGGTGTCGGCCAGGGTGTAGACCCGGCCGGTGGGCGTCTCGGCCCGGCGTACGGTCGGGTCGAGCGTGGCGAACAGCGAGTTCTCCACGAGCACGCCCGCGCCGGTGAGGCGGTTGAGCAGGGAGGACTTGCCCGCGTTGGTGTAACCGGCGATGGCGACCGACGGCACCTTGTTACGGCGGCGCTCCTGCCGCTTGATGTCGCGGCCGGTCTTCATCTCCGCGATCTCCCGGCGCATCTTCGCCATCTTCTCGCGGATACGACGCCGGTCGGTCTCGATCTTGGTCTCACCGGGACCACGCGTGGCCATACCGCCACCGCCGCCGCCACCCATCTGCCGGGAGAGCGACTGACCCCAGCCGCGCAGGCGCGGCAGCATGTACTGCATCTGCGCGAGCGCGACCTGCGCCTTGCCCTCTCGGGACTTGGCGTGCTGGGCGAAGATGTCGAGGATCAGGGCGGTCCGGTCGACCACCTTGACCTTGACGACGTCTTCGAGGGCGATGAGCTGGCCGGGGCTGAGCTCGCCGTCGCAGACGACGGTGTCGGCTCCGGTCTCGACCACGATGTCGCGCAGTTCGCGCGCCTTGCCGGAACCGATGAAGGTCGCCGGGTCCGGCTTGTCACGGCGCTGGATCACGCCGTCGAGCACGAGGGCGCCCGCCGTCTCGGCGAGGGCCGCGAGTTCCGCGAGGGAGTTCTCCGCGTCCTGGACGGTCCCCGAGGTCCACACACCGACCAGCACGACGCGCTCGAGGCGCAGCTGGCGGTACTCGACCTCGGTGACGTCCTCGAGCTCGGTGGAGAGTCCGACGACACGGCGGAGTGCCGCGCGCTCGGAGCGGTCGAACTGGTCGCCGTCCCGCTCTCCGTCGATCTCGTGGCTCCAGGCGACGTCCTCTTCCATCAGGGCATCGGCCCGAAGGCTCTCGGTTCGGCTCGTCTCCGCGAAGCTCTGCTCGTCCTGGGAAGGGGAAGAAGAGGAGGTCATTTGATCCTTACGTCGATTGCTTCACATCGATTGCCTCGATGAAGCGATGAGTCTTATGCCGTGGCAACGCGTGAGGCCGCCGGAAGATTCCCGGGACCGTCGGCCGCGTCGCCGACCGGACGATGACGATGACGATGGTGACACGGCCCCACCGGGCCCGTCATCCGGGTTTCGGGGCGGTCCTCGCGGCCCCGGCCGGGCGGCTGCGCCAGTCCGGGTGCCCGGGCATCGCCGGGGTCTTCGCCTCGTACAGCCAGGCGCGGAGGAAGGCGGTGAGGTCCCGTCCCGCGACCTCGGAGGCCAGGGCGATGAAGTCGGCGGTCGTGGCGGTGCCGTCGCGGTGGGCGGCGACCCAGCGGCGCTCCACGCTGCGGAAGGCCTCGGTGCCGATCTCCTGGCGGAGCGCGTAGAGGACCAGGGCGCTGCCGTCGTAGACGACGGGCCGGAAGAGGCTGATCTTGTGCGTGGGCGAGGGGGGCTTGGGGGCCGCCGGGGGGCCGCCGTCGGCGCGCCACCCGTCCGAGGCTGCGTAGGCGGCCTTCATACGCGTCTCCAGGGACTTATCGGCGGTCTCCTCGGCGTACAACGCCTCGTACCAGCTCGCATGCCCCTCGTTGAGCCACAGGTCGGACCAGGTCCGGGGCGAGACGCTGTTGCCGAACCACTGGTGGGCCAGCTCGTGCACCATGATCGAGTCGACGTACCACTCCGGGTAGGCCGGCTCGGTGAAGAGGCCGCGCTCGAAGAGCGAGAGGGTCTGGGTCTCCAGCTCGAAGCCCGTTCGGGCGTCCGCGACGAGCACCCCGTACGTCTCGAAGGGGTACGGGCCGACCTGCCGCTCCATCCACTCCAGATGCCCGGGTGTCCGGCGCAGCCAGGGCTCCATCAGCTTCCGGTCGGCGGTGGGCACCACGTCCCGTACGGGCAGGCCGTGGGGCCCGGTCCGGTGCACGACCGTGGAGCGGCCGATGGAGACCTGCGCGAGCTCGGTGGCCATGGGATGGCGGGTGCCGTACGTCCAGGTGGTGGTGGCGCCCCGGGTGACACGGCCGGTGGGGAGCCCGTTGGCGACGGCGGTGAGCTCGCTGGGGGCCGTGATCCGGAAGGTGAAGTACGCCTTGTCCGCCGGGTGGTCGTTCGAGGGGAAGACCCGGTGGGCGGCGTCGGCCTGGTTGGCCATGGCGAGGCCGTCGCCGGTACGGACCCAGCCGCCGGTGTCGGCGGGGCCGCTGGGGTCGCTGGTGTGGGTGACGGTGATCTCGATCGGCTCGCCCGCGTCGATCGGCTCGGCGGGGGTGACGACCAGGTCCTCACCGCGGGTGGTGTAAGCGGCGGGCAGGTCGTCGACGGTGACGGCGGAGACCGTGCCGTGGGTGAAGTCGAGGTTGAGCCGTTCCAGGTCGTCGGTGGCGCGCGCGTCGATCCGGGTCACGGCGGCCAGCGGTTCGGTATTGGCCCCCGGGTAGGTGAGAGCGATGTCGTACGCGAGGACGTCGTAGCCGGGGTTGCCGAGGTGCGGGAAGAGCGGGTCCCCGATGCCGAGGGGAGCCGGGGCGGGCAGGGCGGCGGCGACGAGCCCCGCCGAGGCGGCGACCAGGACGGCGGAGCGGAGCCACCGCGGACGGCGCAGGGGTGTTCGGACGAGCGGCATGGGCCAGGCCTTTCCGGAGGACTGGCCCTACGGCTACCAGGGCTGCGCCCGCTCCCCTGTGCGGCGCGCTCGCCTGCCACCCGAAGGGGGTCACGCGGGGGCCCGGGGGATGGGGGGGATGGGACGCGGGTCGGGTCGGGCACCGGCGCGTGCGCGGGGCGCTGGTACGGCGGTCAGGTCCGGCGTCGTTGCGGGGACGGGCGATGGCGGGCGCGGGTCACGTCGTACACCCCTGGTACGTCCCGCATCGCCCGCATCAGGGCGGCGAGCCGGGCCACATCGGGCAGGTGGAGGGTGTACGTGTGGCGGACCCGCTGCTCGCTGGGCGGCTCGACGGTCGCGGAGACGACGGCGGCCCCGGCGACGGCGATGGCCTCGGTCAGGTCGGCGAGGAGGCCGGGCCGGCCGAAGGACTCCGCTACCAGGGTGACCTTGCCCTGCGCCGTGTCGCCCCAGCGGACGGCGACGGGGTCGCGGCCCAGCCTGCGCATGGTGTCGACGGCCCCGCAGCCCGCGCGGTGGACGGTGACCGACCCTCCGCGCACCCGGAAGCCGGTGATCTCGTCCGGCGGTACGGGGGTGCAGCAGCCCGCGGGGCGGACGGTCGCGCGGGGCTCCCCCTCCAGGTCGGCGTGGAGCTCCGCGCCGTCGCGGCGGTCGGCGGTGAGGTCGGCGGGCGGGCGGGGGCCGGTGGCGGGGGCAGGGGGCGCGGTGTTCTCCGGGTGCGCCTGGAGCCAGCGGGTGATCGCGATCCGGGCGGCGGGGGTACGCGCGTGGTCCAGCCACTCCGGGGACGGCCCGGACACGGCGTCCTGGGCGAGCAGCAACTGGACGGTGTCACCGTCTCCGAGGACGGTGCTCAGCGGCGCGAGGCGCCCGTTGACTCGGGCACCGAGGCAGGCGTGGGCGGCCTCGCCGTGCTGCGCGTAGGCGGCGTCCACGCAGCTGGCTCCGGCCGGCAGGCTGATCGTTCCGGGGGCGCTGCCGTCGGCCCGGAAGACGGTGATCTCGTCGTCCTCGGCGAGGTCGGCGCGGAGCGAGGTCCAGAACGTGTCGGGGTCGGGGGCCGCCTGCTGCCAGTCGAGAAGCCGGGAGAGCCAGCCGGGGCGGGTGGGGTCGACGCGCTCACCGTCCTCGACCGACCGGTCGGGGTCCTCGCACCGCTGCGCGGTGGAGTGCGGCGGAGGGGCGACGTCGGGCTGAGGGGCGGCCGCGGGGCGGGGGGTGGTGCCGGGGTGGGATGTGGGGCCGGGGTGGTCGGGGTGGCCGGGGGTGCCGGGGTGCCCAGGGGTGCCGGGGTGGCCGGGGGTGCCGGGACGGTCGGCGGGGGTGGGGTGGCGCGTCGCGCCGGACTGGTCTGAGGTTCCGGCCTGACGGGCGGCGCCCGACCGGTCGGCGGTGCCAGGGCCGTCGGCCGTGCCTGCCTGGCGCGTCGCGCCAGGCTGATCGGAGGTCCCGAGCCGACGGGTCGTATCGGGGAGGTCGGCGGCGGCTGAACCGTCGGCTGGGCCGGGCTGACGGTTCGCGCCGGGCGCATCGGACGTGCCGGCCAGACCGTCGACGCCCGGCCGGCCGGCGGCGCCGGGACCGTCGGCGGGGGCGGGCTGACGCGTCGCGCCGGACTTGTCGGACGTCCCGGCCAAGTCACCCGGCCGCTCGGCCGTACCGGAACCGTCGGCAGGGGCGGGCCGGCGCGTCGCGCCGGACTCGTCGGACGTCCCGGCCAAGTCGGCGGCACCCAGCCGGTCGACCATGCCTGAACCGTCGGCCGTATCGGGCTGACGCATCGTGCCCGGCGCGTCGGACGGCCCGGCCTGACGGGCGCCGGTGACTTGCCGGGCAGGGGTTCCGGGGCGGCTGGGCGGGCCGGAGCCGTCCGCCGGGCCGGGACGGTCGAACGTTCCGGGCTGGACCGTCGTGCCGCGTCGGTCCGAGGTGCCGGCACGGCTCGTGCCGCTCGTGCGGGTCGAGCTTCCCGGCTCGGTGTCGGGGGCGGGGCCGCCGGAGCCCAGGGCGCCCGGCCGGGTCGTGGTGCCCCCGTCCGCCGTGCCCGACGGCTGCCCGGTGGCCTCCTGGCCGACGTGCGGATTGCCCAGGGCGACGACTCCCGCCTCCGCGACCTTGTGCATCCGGTGGGTCCGGATGAGGACCTCGGCGACGGCGCCGTCCGGGGCGGCGATCGCGGTGTGCAGGGACTGGTAGAGGTTGAACTTGGGGGCCGCGATGAAGTCCTTGAACTCGGAGATCACCGGGGTGAAGCACGTGTGGAGCTCGCCGAGGACCGCGTAACAGTCCGCGTCCTCCGCGACCAGGACGAGAAGCCGTCCGAAGTCGCAGCCGCGCAGCTCGCCCCGCTTGAGGCGGACCCGGTGGACGGAGACGAAGTGCCGTGGGCGGACGACGACTTCGGCACCGATGCCCGCCTCGCGCAGGACCGCGGACACCTGTTCCGCGACGGCGCCCAATGCGTCACCGGCGTGCGGGTTGCCCGCGATGAGCGCGCGGGTGGTCTCGTACTCCTCGGGGTGGAGGATGGCGAAGACGAGATCCTCCAGCTCGGTCTTGAGCGCCTGGACCCCGAGCCGTTCGGCCAGCGGGATGAGGACGTCACGGGTGACCTTGGCGATCCTGGCCTGTTTCTCCGGCCGCATCACCCCGAGGGTGCGCATGTTGTGGAGCCGGTCGGCCAGCTTGATCGACATCACCCGGACGTCGTTACCGGTGGCGACCAGCATCTTGCGGAAGGTCTCGGGTTCCGCGGCGGCGCCGTAGTCGATCTTCTCCACCTTGGTGACGCCGTCGACGAGGTAGGCGACCTCGTCGCCGAACTCCCGGTGCACCTGATCGAGCGTCACCTCGGTGTCCTCGACCGTGTCGTGGAGGAGAGAGGCGGTCAAGGTGGTCGTCTCCGCGCCGAGTTCGGCGAGGATCAGGGTCACCGCCAGCGGATGGGTGATGTACGGCTCGCCGCTCTTGCGGAACTGGCCCCGGTGCGAGGACTCGGCGAGGACGTACGCCCGGCGCAGCACCGTGAGGTCGGCCTCGGGGTGGTGGGCGCGGTGCGCCTCGGCGACATGGCTGATGGCATCGGGCAGCCGGTCACGGGGCGCCGGTCCGGCGGTGGCGCCGAGCAGGGCGGCGCGGCCGAGCCGGCGGAGGTCGATCCTGGCGCGTCCGCGTCTGCGGACGGTCGCATCGGTGACGGCGGCTTCCGCCGCGCTCACAGGGTTGGTGGCCTCTGCGCTCATGGGGCACCTCCGGCAACGTCGACCGGCGGTGGGCGGGCCAGGCGTGCCCTGGGGGCCGGTGCTTGATGCTACCGACCCCACCACGCGGCGCAGTCGCCCTCTCGCTCAGCGTGAATCGGATCACCCATTCGAGCGACAAATCAGTCGTTGACTGTTTCGATTTCGTCGCTTCCTTCGAATCCGGCGATCTGGTCGCCTAGCCGAGCCAGGCCGGGTCCACCGTGCCCTCGGCGACGATCACGGCGGGTCCTGTCATGTCGATCCGGCCGTCGGGGTGCTCGGTGATCACCAGGGTCCCGCCGAGCACGTCGACGGTGTACGTCGCGGGGGTACCGCTCTCCGCCGGGTCGGCGCCGTCCCGGCGGGCGGTGGCGACGGCCACGGCGCACGCGCCCGTGCCGCAGGAGCGCGTCTCGGCCGCGCCGCGCTCGTGGACCCGCATGGCCACGTGACGGGGACCGCGGTCGGCGACGAACTCGATGTTCACCCCGTCCGGGTAGACCGCGGCGGGCTCGTACGGCGGCTCCGTGATCAGGCTGCCGGCGTGGTCGAGGTCCTCGACGAAGGCGACCGCGTGCGGATTGCCCATGTTCACGTTCCGCGCGGGCCAGCTGCGGCCGTCGACGGTCACGGTGACCCCGGCCTCGGGGAGGACCGCGCGGCCCATGGCGACGGTGACGGAGCCGTCCTTGTCCAGGTGGACGCGCTTGACCCCGCCGCGGGTGGCCACGGCCACCTCGCCCGTGGTGACGTGCCCGGCGTGCTCCAGGTAACGGGCGAAGACCCGGACCCCGTTCCCGCACATCTCGGCGACCGACCCGTCGGCGTTCCGGTAGTCCATGAACCACTCGGCCTCTTCGGCCATCTGCCGCGCCTCGGGGTGGGCGGCGCTGCGCACGACGTGCAGCAGCCCGTCGCCGCCGATGCCGGCCCGCCGGTCGCAGAGCCGCGCGACGACCGCGGGGGGCAGGTCGACGGCGTTCTCCGCGTCGGGGACGATCACGAAGTCGTTCTCGGTGCCGTGGCCCTTGAGGAAGGGGAGCGGCGAGGTCTGCGTGCTGGTCACGAGATCAACTGTACGGCGTGGCTCCGACAGGCGGCCCGGTCGTCCACAGGGCGGCCCGCATGAGACGCCCGCGCTGACCGGGGCGACAGTCGCGGTCCCGCGCTCAGCGCAGGCGGGCGACGCGCCAGACCGCGAGGGCGACCAGGGCCGCGATCGTCGACACGTACAGGGCGAGGTACCGCCAGTTCGGCCGCTCGCCCGAACCGCGCTGCGGGAGCCCCGGCCAGGTGTAGCCGACCTTGCGGGCGGCCATCATGCCCCAGCCCGCCGCGCACGAGCTGATCAGCAGCCCGAGCATGGCGAGGACGGCGCCGCCGTCCCCCGAACCGAAGGCGAGCGGGAAGGCGAACATCAGCGAGCCGACGGCGGCCAGACCCACGATCGGGGCGAGCTGCCAGATCCGCAGCCGGCGCTGCGGACGAAGCTCGACCTCGACCTCGTCGGCGTCCACCTCTACGGCGGTGCCCGCCATGTCGTCCGGGCCGTCCGGGGTCAGCCCCGGGGCGCCGACCGGGAGGCCGGTCGGCAGACTGACGGGGAGGCTGACCGGAAGATCGTCGTCCGCCGGACGACGACCCGGCGTGTCACCCGTCGAGTCACCCAACGGGTCCCCGAGAGCCGCTTCGTGCTGTTCTCTGTCGCGAGGGCCGGCCTCCATCGCCACGCGCCCTCCCCACTCGGAACTCCACTTGGTCGATCGATGCTCGATGATGGCACGCTCCTGACCGCCGGAATGCCGGGCAGGGCGTCCCGATGCCATCACGTGATCAGGCTGTAACCGCTCGTTCGACCAACGACAGCGCCTCTCCCGGGAGTTCCCCCCGGTGATCGACGGCCCCGCTGAGCCAGTGGACACGCGGGTCGCGGCGGAACCACGAGTCCTGCCGACGGGCGAAGCGCTTCGTCGCGCGCACGGTCTCCGCGCGCGCCTCGTCCTCGGTGCACTCCCCCGCGAGCGCCGCGAGTACCTGCTGGTAACCGAGTGCGCGGGCCGCCGTACGCCCCTCGCGCAACCCCCGCGCCTCCAGGGCGCGCACCTCGTCGACGAGGCCGGCCTCCCACATCCGGTCCACGCGCGTGGCGATGCGCTCGTCCAGCTCGGGACGGGCCACGTCGACGCCGATCTGAACCGTGTCGTAGACGGAGTCAGGCCCCGGCAGGTTGGCGGTGAAGGGCTTGCCGGTGATCTCGATCACCTCGAGGGCGCGGACGATGCGGCGCCCGTTGCTCGGCAGGATCGCGCGCGCCGCCTCGGGGTCGGAGTCGGCTAGCCGGGCGTGCAGGACGCCGGAGCCGCGCTCGTCGAGCTCGGCTTCGAGGCGGGCCCGGACGGTGGGGTCGGTGCCGGGGAACTCCAGGGCGTCGACGGCCCCGCGTACGTACAGCCCGGAACCGCCGACGAGGACGGGGGTGCGGCCGGCTGCGAGCAGCCGGTCGATCTCGGCGCGGGCGAGCCGCTGGTACTCGGCGACGCTGGCGGCCTCGGTCACGTCCCAGATGTCGAGGAGGTGGTGCGGGATGCCGCCGCGTTCCTCGGGCGTCAGTTTGGCGGTCCCGATGTCCATCCCCCGGTAGAGCTGCATCGAGTCTGCGTTGACGACCTCGCCCCCGAGCTGCTGGGCCAGGAATACACCCAGATCGGACTTTCCGGCCGCTGTGGGGCCGACGACGGCGATGACCCGCGGGGCGGGAGCTGCGCTTTTCACCGCCCCAGTCTCGCAAACCTCCCGGCCCGTCCCCGAATGAGCTACGTGACGGGCCCCATCCGGCTTCGTTGCCTGTTGCGAGGTTCCCGCCGCCGATCGCCACGGAACCCCTCCCATCCGAGTACGCTATGGAGTGAATATGGGCGTTTTTGCAGTGTTTCGCCGTAAGAAGAAGGATGTGGCAGCGGTCTCTCCGGAGTCGGAGGAAGCCGGGGCCGTCGCTCCGGCGGAGGACGGCGACGCGGAGTCCGGGACAGACGCTCCGGAGGCCGCGGCCGTGACCGGGCCGGTGGAGACGGACAGCGCGGTCGAGGTCGCGAACGCCGTCGAGAGCGCGGACGGTGCGGAAGACGCGGACGGCGTCGACGCGGAGGAGGCGGTGGCCGGAGCGGTCGCCGCGGAGGCCGTGGAGATCCCGAAGCAGCAGTCGGCCGAGGCCGCCGCGGACAACGAGGCGGGCGAAGGCGCTCGTCGCTAGGCCCCCGGGGTCCTGGGGGCAGGACACGCAACACGGGCCCCCGAGGGTCCGCGGAGGGAAGGTGCCCCATGGGTCTCCTGGATTCGCTGAAGGCCAAGCTCAGCCCGGCCAAGGACAAGGTCGCCGACCTCGCGCAGCAGCACGGGGAGAAGATCGACCACGGCCTGGACAAGGCGGCGAAACTGGTCGACGAGAAGACCAAGGGCAAGTACAGCGACAAGATCCAGTCCGGCACGGGCAAGGCCAAGGAAGCGCTGGACCGGATCGGTCACAAGGACGACGGCACGCCGGGAACCGGTGGCACCCCGGGGAACGACGCCACGCCGGGGAGCGGTGGTCCCGGAACCGGCGGTACGCCCGGGAGCGGCGGTCCTGGGAGCGGCGGTACGACCGGAACCGGTGGTACGCCCGGCACCGGCGGTACGTCCGGAACCGGTGGTACGACTCCGCCGCCGCCGACCTTCTGACGTCCGGCCTCACCCGACAGTCCCTCCGCACGGCGGACGGCCGCGGAGCATCTCGCTCCGCGGCCGTCCGCCGTTCGCCGTTCTCGCGGCTGGCAGTCGTTACGCCGCGGTTCAGGACCAGGCCGCCACGAAGTACCCCACCCCGTACGGGGCGTCCTCGAAGAGCAGCCGACCGTCGAGCCCCGCCCCCTCCGCGGCGCCCGCGAGGACCTGCCAGGGGGCGCGGCCTGCCGCCTTCAGCTCGTACGCGAGCTCCGGGTCCAGGGCGAGCAGCGCGGCCACGTCAGCCGTGCCGAGAGCGCGGGCGGCCTCCGCGTCGAAGCCGGCCGCACGCTCGTCGAGGTAGCCGGGGGCCTTGACGGTCCGGCAGGCGCTGCCGTCCCCCATCACCAGGAGGGCGACCCGGCCGGCGGAGTCGGCGAGCCCGCGGCCGACCCCGGAGCAGACGCCGGGCGTGGCGCCCTCGTCGACGCCGAGACCCTCGATCGGCGCGTCGGCCCATCCGGCCCGGCCGAGGAGCCAGGCTCCGACGGCGAGGGAGGAGGGGAGGGGCCGGTCGTCGGCGGGCGTGTCACCGGCCGCGGCCCCGTCAGCTCCGCCGAGCCGCACGGCGAGGTCGACGCCCAGTCCGGCGAAGGTGCCCGCCGAACCGGCCGGGAAGACGCCGTGGGCGCCCTCGGGGGCGGGGCCGACGACGTACAGCCGGTCGGGGCGGGCCGCGGCCAGCAGCCCGACGGCGTCCGCGCAGGCCGCTCGCGCGGCGTCCAGCTCGGGGGCGGCGCCGGTCGCGACCTCGGGCACGAGGAGCGGCGGGCAAGGGCAGACGGCGGCGGCGACAAGCATGATCCGCAGCCTACTGCGCCGTGCGGACGGAGCCGGTGCGCGACGGAGCCGGTGTTCGAGGGGACCGATGTCCGACCGGACCGGTGCCCGACCGGACCGGTGCCCGACCGGACCGGTGCCCGACCGGACCGGTGCCCGACCGGACCGGTGTCCCACCGGGCCTGTGCTCGGTGGTGCCGCTGTCCTACGGAACCGGTGTCCGACAGCACCCGGCGGCGCCGGCGTACGACGGAACCGGCGTCCGACAATGCCGGGCGTCCGACGGAACCGGTACTAAACGGCTCCGGCGTCCGACGGCGCGCGGGCCGCCACCCGGCGTCCCCGGCTCAGTGGCTTCCGCAGGCCGGGGTCTCGGCTGCCGGGAGTGGGGCCGGGACGCCGATCTTCGGCAGGCCGAGGAGCACGCCCGCCGGCTTCGCGGCCGGCTCGGCGGTGCGCTTCTCCCAGGCGTCACCCGCGCGGGTACGGCGTACCGACGCGACCGGACCCTCGGCGAGCAGGTGGTGCGGGGCGGCGTACGTGATGTCGACGGTCACCACGTCGCCGGGGCGGACGCCCTCGTCCGGCTTGGTGAAGTGGACGAGCCGGTTGTCGGGGGCGCGGCCCGAGAGGCGGTCCGTGGCGCCGTCCTTGCGGCCCTCGCCCTCGGCGACCATGACCTCGAGGGTGCGGCCGACCTGCTTCTTGTTCTCCTCCCAGGAGATCTCCTCCTGGAGGGCGACGAGCCGCATGTAGCGCTCCTGCACGACCGCCTTGGGGATCTGGTCCTCCATGTCGGCCGCCGGGGTCCCGGGGCGCTTGGAGTACTGGAACGTGAAGGCGTTCGCGAAGCGGGCCTCGCGGACGGTGTGCATCGTCTGCTCGAAGTCCTCCTCGGTCTCGCCGGGGAAGCCCACGATGATGTCGGTGGAGATGGCGGCGTGCGGGATGGACGCGCGCACCTTCTCGATGATCCCGAGGAAACGCTCCTGCCGGTACGAGCGCCGCATCGCCCGGAGGATCGAGTCCGAGCCGGACTGGAGCGGCATGTGCAGCTGCGGCATGACGTTCGGCGTCTCGGCCATCGCCGCGATCACGTCGTCGGTGAAGTCGCGGGGGTGCGGGGAGGTGAAGCGGACCCGCTCCAGGCCGTCGATCTGCCCGCAGGCGCGCAGCAGCTTGGAGAACGCCTCGCGGTCGCCGAGGTCCGAACCGTACGCGTTGACGTTCTGGCCGAGCAGGGTGATCTCGGAGACGCCCTCGGCGACCAGTGCCTCGATCTCGGCGAGGATGTCGCCGGGACGGCGGTCCTCCTCCTTGCCGCGCAGGGCCGGGACGATACAGAAGGTGCAGGTGTTGTTGCAGCCGACGGAGATCGAGACCCAGGCGGCGTACGCGGACTCGCGGCGGGTGGGCAGCGTGGAGGGGAAGGCCTCCAGGGATTCGGCGATCTCGATCTGGGCCTCCTCCTGGACGCGGGCGCGCTCCAGGAGGACCGGCAGCTTGCCGATGTTGTGCGTGCCGAAGACGACGTCGACCCAGGGGGCCTTCGTGACGATGGTGTCCCGGTCCTTCTGGGCGAGGCAGCCGCCGACGGCGATCTGCATGCCGGGGCGCGTGGTCTTCATCGGGGCGAGCCGGCCGAGGTTGCCGTACAGCTTGTTGTCGGCGTTCTCGCGGACCGCGCAGGTGTTGAAGACGACGACGTCGGCGTCTCCGTCGGAGCCCTTCGGGGCCTTGACGTAACCCGCCTCTTCCAGCAGACCGGAGAGCCGCTCGGAGTCGTGGACGTTCATCTGGCACCCGTAGGTGCGGATCTCATAGGTCTTCGTGCCGTCAACGCTCACTGCGGTGCTCCGGTCGCTGCTGCTCGTCATGCGTCCAAGGGTAGGCGGTCGGGGGAGGGCCTCCGCCCGGGTCCGTACCGGCCTGGCCAGGGGCGGCGGGGACCTGGCAGGATCGCCGCATGTTCGCCTCCCTGTCCCGTGCCGCCCGCCGCCGTGTCCTGACGGCCGCAGCCGCGCTGCTCGCGGTGTGCGGGATGCTGGTGTGGTGGCTGATGCCGTTCGGCTCGCCCGTACCGAGTGGGTCGGTCACGTTCAGTACGGGCGTCCCCACCGGCGTCTACGAGCGGTACGGGAAGCTGCTCAAGCAGGCCCTCGCCCAGGACCTTCCCGAGGTCTCGATAACGCTGAAGGACAGCGAGGGCTCCCAGCAGAACCTGGCCCGGGTCGCCTCGGGCGAAGCCGACTTCACCGTCGCGACGGCCGACGCGGTGGCCCAGTACCAGCGCGAGCGCAGGCCCGGCTTCGAGCGGCTGCGCGGCTGCGCGCGCCTCTACGACGACTATGTGCAGCTCGTGGTGCGCAAGGGTTCGTCGCTCCAGAAGGTGCAGGACCTCCGGGGTCTCCGCGTCGGCGTCGGCCAGGACGGCTCCGGTGTGCGGCTGATAGCGGACCGGGTCCTCGCGGCGGCGGGCCTCACCCCCGTACGCGACGTCAAGGCGGTGTCGGCGGGCATCGACACCATGCCCGGGCTCCTGGAGCGGGGCGGCCTCGACGCGTTCTTCTGGTCGGGCGGACTGCCCACGCAGGCGGTGCAGGAACTGTCCGAGCGCTACGAGATCCGGCTGCTCCCGCTGGACACGGCCCTGGTCGACCGGCTCCACGACGTCGGCGACTCGACCCGCCACTACCGGTCGGCGAGGATCCCCGCCGACGCGTACGCCAAGGCGCAGGACGGCCAGCCGATCGACACCCTCGCCGTGGCGAACCTCCTGGTCACCACCGTGGAGGCCGACACGGACCTGGTGGAGGGCTTCACGCGTACGGTGATCAGGAGCCGGGACCGGATCGGCAGCAAGGTCCACCCGGCCCAGCTGGTGGACCTGCGGACCGCGGTCTACACCGAACCGCTCACCCTCCACGAGGGCGCCCGGCGCTACTACCGCTCGGTGAAACCGTAACCACGGGGTGAAACCGTAACCACTCGGTGAAACCGTAGAGCCACAGAGCCGCGCCTCTCCTCCCGCTTCCTACCGCTCGCCGAAGTCCCGCTCCCCCGTGTCCAGCGGCGCGTGCCGCGGCACGGTGACCGTCACCCGCAGCCCGTGCGGCTCGTTCGGGGCGAACGTCAGGCTGCCGCCGCCCGCCGTCAGCAGGACACGCGTGATGGACAGGCCGAGCCCCGACCCCTTGACGTTCTGATGCCGCCCGGAGCGCCAGAAGCGGTCGCCCACGCGGGCCAGCTCGTCCTGCGTCAGGCCGGGCCCCTGGTCGGCGACGACGACGGAGACGGTCGCCCCGCCCGGGGACACCGCGACCGTGACGCCGACCTCCTCCCCCGCCGGGGTGAACTTCAGCGCGTTGTCGATCACCGCGTCCAGCGCGCTGGACAGGGCCACCGGATCGGCCCAGGCCGTGACCGCCCCGCACTCCCCGGTGAGCAGGACGCCCTTGTCCTCGGCGACCGGCCGCCAGGACACGACCCGCTCGGCGGTGAGCGCGCCGACATCGACGAGGTGCAGCTCGGCGGCCGCGTGCTCGGCGAGCGCCAGGTCGAGGAGATCGTCGAGGACCTGCGAGAGGCGCTTGCCCTCGGTCCGTACGGAGGCGATCTCCTCGTTGCCCTCGGGGAGTTCCATGGCGAGCAGCTCGATCCGCAGGAGCAGCGCGGCCAGCGGGTTGCGCAGCTGGTGGGAGGCGTCGGCGACGAACGCCCGCTGCTGTTCGAGCGCCTCCTCGACGTTGTCGGCCATCTCGTTGAAGGAGAGCGCGAGCCGCCGCAGTTCGGGCGGTCCGCCGGTCGCGGCGACCCGTGAGTTCATGCGCCCGGTGGCGATGTCATGGGTGACGGAGTCGAGGACGCGGACGGGCCGGAGGACCCAGCCGGTGAGCCGGAAGGCGGCGCCGACGGCGAGCAGCATGGCGGCGGACTCGCCCGCGAAGATCAGCAGCCAGCCGCGCAGGATGCGGGACCGGAGCTGCCCGGTGGGCGAGTCGGTGACGACGACGGCGACGACGTCCCCGTCCCGGACGACCGGGGAGGCGATGGTGAGCCGTGCGTGCGGCTGCCAGGGCCATACCTGGGGCGGGTCGTGGCTGCGGCGCCCGAGGAGCGCCTCGCGGAAGGCGCGGCGGCCCTCACCCTCGTACGGGACGACCCAGTCCTCGGGTGCGGCGGCCATGGCGCGGTTGTTGCGGTAGAAGATCCCGGCGCGGATGCCGTACACGTCGTGGTAGCTGGCGAGTTCGCCGCCGAGGGTGGTGCGCCGCTCGTCGGTGCCCGGGTCGGTCTCGCTGACGAACTGGGCGAGCGCGGCGAAGCGCGCGGCGTCGTCGAGGCGGTCGACGACGACCCGCTGCTGTTCGGAGGCGGCGAGGCTGGCGGCGAGCGGGAAGCCGAGGGCGAGCAGGACGCCGGCCATCAGGATGATGAGCAGCGGGAGGAGGCGGGTGCGCACGGGAGGGGCCGTCCGGCGGTTACGCGGAGGGGGCGACCAGGCGGTAGCCGACGCCCCGCACGGTCTCGATCAGGGCGGGCATCCGCAGCTTGGAGCGCAGGGAGGCGACGTGCACCTCCAGGGTGCGGCCGGTCCCCTCCCAACTGGTGCGCCAGACCTCGCTGATGATCTGTTCGCGGCGGAAGACGACTCCGGGGCGCTGGGCGAGGAGGGCAAGCAGGTCGAACTCCTTGCGGGTGAGGGGGACGCTCTCGCCGTCGACGCTGACCCGGCGGGTGGGCAGCTCGATGGTGACGGAGCCGAGCCGCAGCTGGGTTCCCTCGGCGGGCGTGCCGGTGCCCGCCGTGTCCTCGGTGCCGGAGTTGCGACGGCTGACGGCGTGGATGCGGGCGAGGAGCTCGCCGGGGTCGTAGGGCTTGACGACGTAGTCGTCGGCGCCGAGGTTGAGCCCGTGGATCCGGGAGCGTACGTCGCCGCGCGCGGTCACCATGATCACCGGGGTGGTGGTGAGCTTCCTGATGCGGCCGCAGACCTGGTAGCCGTCCTGGTCGGGGAGGCCGAGGTCGAGCAGGATCACCCCGTAGGAGGGGCGCTCGCCCTGGGCGGTGGGCAGGACGGCCTGGAGCGCCTCCTCGCCGTTGCGGGCGTGGGTGACCGTGAAGCCGTGCTTGGCGAGGATCGCGGAGAGGGCGGCGGCGACGTGGTCGTCGTCCTCGACGAGCAGCAGTCGCATACGTACCTCCTCCGTGGTGATGTGCCGGCTGCGGCTGTACGCGCCGGTAGCGGCTCTCTGTGTACGAGTCTGTGTACCAGGTGGTACCAGGGCATGAACGCCGATCTTCGGGGTCTCAGTCAAGTGTCCCCCTGTGACGCCCGCGTTTCCGTTATGCAGCCGGTACGGCCCGGGGCGCCCCGTGCACACAGTGTGTCCGGTTGAGGCCCGATCGTTATCCTCAATTTCCGCTCAGATGTGATGACGGTCATCACAGTGGGTCTCTAGTGTCCTCCCCAACCGACGAGGACGGAGCAAGAGCCCGATGAGCGGAGAGTCTGTGTCCCAGCCAGTGCCCGGAGGGCCCGAGGACACCCCGCGCGCCGCGGACGACCTGGTCGTACTGTCCGGCGTGAACAAGCACTTCGGCGCACTGCATGTCCTCCAGGACATCGATCTGACGATCAGCCGCGGCGAGGTCGTGGTCGTCATCGGACCGTCCGGGTCCGGCAAGTCGACGCTGTGCCGCACGATCAACCGGCTGGAGAGCACCGACTCCGGCTCCATCACCATCGACGGCAAGCCGCTGCCCGCGGAGGGCAAGGAGCTGGCCCGGCTGCGGTCGGACGTCGGCATGGTGTTCCAGTCGTTCAACCTCTTCGCGCACAAGACGGTGCTCGAGAACGTGATGCTGGGGCAGATCAAGGTCCGCAAGACGGAGAAGAAGGCCGCCGAGACCAAGGCCCGTGCCCTGCTCGACCGGGTCGGGGTCGGCACCCAGGCGGACAAGTACCCGGCTCAGCTCTCCGGCGGTCAGCAGCAGCGCGTGGCGATCGCCCGCGCGCTCGCCATGGACCCGAAGGTCATGCTCTTCGACGAGCCGACCTCCGCGCTCGACCCCGAGATGATCAACGAGGTCTTGGAGGTCATGCAGCAGCTGGCCCGGGACGGCATGACGATGGTGGTCGTCACCCACGAGATGGGCTTCGCGCGCTCCGCGGCCAACCGGGTCGTCTTCATGGCGGACGGTCGCATCGTCGAACAGGCGACGCCCGAGGAGTTCTTCAGCAACCCGCGCAGTGACCGGGCCAAGGACTTCCTCTCCAAGATCCTTCACCACTGAGCGAGTTCGGGCCTATTCTTCCCAACTCACTTCTAGACCAAGGGACATTCCTCGATGAAGCTTCGCCGCACCCCTGCCGCCGCCGCGGCCGCCGTCGTCCTCGCCCTGACCGCCACCGCCTGTGGCGGCGGCTCCGACTCGGGCAGCAACGGTGACAAGATCAACATCGGCATCAAGTTCGACCAGCCGGGCCTGGGTCTCAAGACCCCGGACGGCAAGTACGCCGGCTTCGACGTGGACGTCGCCCGTTACGTCGCCAAGGAGCTCGGCTTCGCCGAGGACAAGATCAACTGGAAGCAGGCGCCGAGCTCCGAGCGCGAGAACCTGATCAAGAACGGTGACGTCAAGTTCGTCGTCGCCAGCTACTCGATCAGCGAGAAGCGCCTCAAGGAGGTCGACTTCGCCGGCCCGTACTTCGTGACCCACCAGGACCTGCTGGTGCGCGCCGACGACAGCTCGATCACCAAGGTCGAGGACCTCAACTCCAAGAAGCTCTGCTCGGTCACGGGCTCGACCTCCGCGCAGAACGTCAAGGACAAGCTGGCCCCCAAGGCCGACCTCCAGCAGCTCGGCGGCTACTCCGAGTGCCTGACCGGCCTGGAGAACAAGGCCGTCGACGCCCTGACCACGGACGCCTCCATCCTCGCGGGCTACGCCGCGCAGAAGGAGCACCAGGGCAAGTTCAAGCTCGCCGGCCTCTCCATGAGCGACGAGAACTACGGCATCGGCCTCAAGAAGGGCGACGCCGAGCTCAAGGGCAAGATCAACAAGGCCCTGGAGAAGATGGTCTCCGACGGCAGCTGGGACAAGCTCGTCAAGCAGCACTTCGGCCCGTCGGGCTACAAGAACGACCCCGCGCCGAAGATCGCCGGCTGACCCGTCCCACCCGGTCCGTGACGGCCGCCCCGCTCGGCGGCGGCCGTCGCACCGGCACCGGCCGCTGCCCACGCACCGGCCTCCACACCGACCGACCACCAGGGGAGAGCGCGGGGCATCGTGTTCGACTTTCTTGATTCCGGGCAGTACGACCTGCTCGGCGCCTTCTGGGTGACGGCGAAGCTCGCGCTCTACTCGGCGATCGGCTCCCTGATCTGGGGCACCGCCCTCGCCGCCATGCGAGTCAGCCCGGTACCCCTCATGCGGGGCTTCGGCACCACATACGTGAACCTCGTCCGGAACACGCCACTGACCGTCGTCATCGTGGCCTGCTCCTTCGGCCTCAACCAGACCCTCGGCATCAAGCTGGGCGGCGGCAGCTTCGAGGACATCGGCTTCCGGCTCGCGGTCCTCGGACTCATCGCGTACACCGGCACCTTCGTCTGCGAGGCGCTGCGCTCGGGCATCAACACCGTGCCGCCCGGTCAGGCCGAGGCCGCCCGTGCGCTGGGCCTGAACTTCGTCCAGGTCCTGACCCTGATCGTCCTCCCGCAGGCGTTCCGCGCGGCGGTGACCCCGCTCGCCAACGTCCTCATCGCCCTCACGAAGAACACCACCGTGGCGGCTGCCATCGGCGCCGCGGAGGCGGCTGTCCTGATGAAGGCGATGATCGAGAACGAGGCCGACGCGCTCTTCGCCGTCTTCGCCGTCTTCGCCTTCGGGTTCATCGTTCTCACCCTCCCCACCGGCCTGTTCCTCGGCTGGGCGGCCAAGCGACTGGCGGTGAAGCGATGAGTTCCGTCCTGTACGACACCCCGGGACCGCGCGCCAAGCGGCGCAACGTCCTCTTCACGATCGGCTTCCTCGCGGTCCTCGCTCTGGTGGCGTGGTGGGTCCTCGTGGCCCTCAACGACAAGAACCAGCTGGCCGCGGACAAGTGGAGTCCGTTCGTCACCGACGCCCGGGTCTGGACGACCTACCTGCTGCCCGGTCTGACGGAGACCCTCAAGGCCGCCGCGCTGTCCATCCTGATCGCGCTGCCCCTCGGAGCCCTCCTCGGCATCGGCCGACTCTCCGACCACCGCTGGGTGCGGGTCCCCGTGGGCGCGGTCGTGGAGTTCTTCCGCGCCATCCCGGTGCTGCTCCTGATGATGTTCGCGGCCGCCCTGTACCGCGAGTTCACGACCGTCAGCTCCGACTTCCGCCCGCTGTACGCGGTCGTCACCGGCCTGGTGCTCTACAACGCCTCGGTGATCGCCGAGATCGTCCGGGCCGGTGTCCTCTCGCTGCCGCGCGGCCAGGGCGACGCGGCCGAGGCGCTCGGTATGCGCAAGGGCCAGACCATGATGTACGTCCTGCTCCCGCAGGCCGTCACCGTCATGCTCCCCGCCCTGGTCAGCCAGCTCGTCGTGATCGTCAAGGACACCGCACTCGGCGGCGCGCTGCTCGGGTTCCCGGAGCTGCTCAGCCAGAACCGGCAGATCACGGCCAACTACGGCGCCAACACCATCGCCACCTTCACCGTCATCGCGCTGATCTTCATCGCCGTCAACGCGATCGTCACCTGGCTCGCCGCCCGTCTGGAGATGCGCCTCCGCCAGGGCAAGAAGTCCGCCGCGGTGGCCATCCCGGCACAGGGCGGACCCACCGACGTGAAGAGCGACGCCGTCAGCGGCGCCTGACCCCTCCCGGGGTCCGTGGGACAGCAGGGGTGGGCCGGAGCGGTACCGACTTCAGGTCGGCCGCACCGCGCCCACCCCGTCGCTTGACGCAAGCACCCTCAGTGGGTTGCATACGGTCTGTGATCAAGCACCGGGCTCGTGCCACACTCAGCTGTGCTGCCCCCATGACCGTACGGCCTTCAGGAGCCGCGCCGTGGACCCGGTGATCATCGTGGGCGCGGGGCCGGTAGGTCTCGCGCTCTCCCTCGCGCTCGCCGCGCAGGGCGTGCCCAGCGTCGTCCTCGACGAGGGCTCCGGCAAGGACGAGCCGCGCCCCGCCCGGAGCGTCGTCCTGCGCGCCGACATGGCCGCCATGGTCGAGCGGCTCGGCTGCACCACCCTCCGTGACGAGGGTGTCCGCTGGGTCGGCTGGCGCGGTATGCGCCGCCGCCAGCAGGTGCGACACCTCGAACTCGACCTGGGGCTCGGCGGTACGGAGGAGTGGTCCGAGGACCCCGCCTCGCCCTCCGCCCCGGCCGCGCCGCTGCACATCCCCCAGCACGCCCTCGCGCGCGGACTGCGCGACGCCATCGCCCACCAGAAGCTCGTCAAGGTCGTCACCGAGGCCCGGCTCGACACCATCGAGCAGGACCGCGACGGGGTCGTCGCCCACACCCGGGGGCCGGAGGGCACCTGGTGGCGCGGCAGCCACCTCGTCGGCTGCGACGGAGCCCGCTCGACCGTACGCAAGCTCCTCGGGATCCGCTTCCCCGGCCGTACAGCGGTGGAACGGCACGCCGTCGCCGCCCTGCGCACCGAACTTCCCTGGCCCGGCGAGGCCCTGCTGCACCGGCAGCCGCCGTGGCGGGGCGCCGCAGACGAGATCACCGCCCGCCCGCTGCCCGACGGGGTGTGGCGAATCGACTGGCTGCTGCCGCCCCGCGGCGACCTCGTCACCCCGGACGCGCTGGTCGCCCGGATCCGCGAGACCCTGGCCGGCTGGTGCGACGGGGTGACACCTCCGTACGAACTCATCGACACCGGCGTGCACACCCTGCACCACCGGCTGGCCCGCCGCTGGCGGGTCGACCGGGTCCTCCTCGCCGGGGACGCGGCCCATCTGCTCGGCGCGGTCGGCACCCAGGGCCTCGACGAGGGGCTCAGGGACGTCGACAACCTCGCCTGGAAGCTCGCCCACACCTGGCACCACGGCGCCCCGGAGCGGCTGCTCGACAGTTACCAGAGCGAGCGGCGCTCGGCCGTCGCCCATCGGCTGCGGGCGGCGGACCAGTCGCTGCCGGTCCTGCGCGGCGGCGGAGGGCTGCGGACCTACCTCCCCGGCACGGGGCGCGGCCACGACGCCCTGCTGACCGACGGCCATGTGGGGCGCGGCCCGCTCGGCGCGCCCCCCGCCTACCCGCACTCCCCCCTCGCGGCTCCGTACACCGAGGGCCGGGCCCCCGTGGGCACCCCGGTGGGCGCCCCGGTCGAGGACGTCCGCGTGACCGCCCCGGACGGCTCGACCGTACGGCTCAGGGACCGGCTCGGCCAGGGCCGCCTCCTGGTGCTCCTGGTCGCACCCGGCACCGGGGTGTGGGACCGGCGCCACTGGCAAGGGGCGGGGATCATGCCCCGGCTCGACGAGGCGGTCCGCGCGCTCCCGGCGAAGGCGGAGATCCTGGTGACCGAGGCGTACCCGGGCGCTCCGGCCCACGCGGTCCTGCTCGTACGGCCCGACGGGCACCTCGTCGCCGCCTTCTCCGGGGTCCGCCCCGAGGAGCTGTACGCGGCGGCGGACGCGGCCCGCGGCGGTACGGCGACGGACGAGGTGAACGACGAGTCCCCGGGCGACGAGCCGAGTGACGAGTCGGGCACCGGGGTGGAAGCCGAGGTTCCCGCCTCGGTGCCCGCGGCCGCGAAGGGTGACCGCACGGCGGACATGCATTGATTCCCGCGGGCGCGCATGGTGTACTCCGGAGCGTGACCGACACCGATGTGCGCCTGTGGCGGAGGGTCCATATGGACCTCGTCCGCTATGCGGGCTGCGTGTGTCGCCCGTCCCGCTGATCTCGCCTTTCCCTCAGCGCGCCTCGCAGCCGACGTACGCACATCCGTCTCCGCACGTCCGAGTACGTGTCCGCGTACGAGCACATGTACTCGCGCACATACGCGTACACGTACGTATCCGTGTACGTCCGGGTGCCGTCGCGCGCGCTCTCCGCGAACCTCAGGACGGTCATCCGTGTCTCCACGCCCTCCCGCGCCCACCCCGTCGCCCGCCCCGGCTTCTCCCGCCACTCCGACTCCCTCCCACCCGCCGACGGCCGCCGATCTGCTCGACTTCGTCCGGCGTACGGCGGCGAACCAGGAACTGGTCGACTCCCTGCCGCTCGACCCCGAGGGCCGCACCTGGGTGCGGCTCGAAGGCCCCGGCGGCAGCGAGGCCTGGCTCATCGGCTGGCCGCCCGGCACCGGTACCGGCTGGCACGATCACGCCGAGTCCCTGGGCGCCTTCGCCACCGCGCGCGGCACGCTGACCGAGAACGCGCTCGCCGTCCGGTTGCCGGCAAGCGGCTGGAAGACCCTGGAACTCGCCGACGGCCTCGACCGCTCCCGCCGCCTCGGGCAGGGCGGGGGCCGCGCCTTCGGAACCCACCATGTGCACGAGGTGCTCAACGAGTCCCCGGACACCCACGCGGTGTCCGTGCACGCCTACTATCCGCCGCTCCCGCTGATCCGGCGGTTCAGCCGGGCGGGTGCGGTGCTCCGTCTTGAGCAGGTCGAGCGTCCGGAGGACTGGCAGTGAGCGACGAACGCGTGGGCATCGACGAGCTGTTGGAGCGGGTCAGGTCGGGCCTCGACCGGATCGGCGCCCGGGCCGCCCATGAGGCGTACGAGGCGGGTGACGCGCTCCTGGTGGACACGCGCTACGCGGCCCTGCGCGAACGGGACGGGCTGATCCCGGGCGCGCTGGTGGTGGAGCGCAACGAACTGGAGTGGCGGCTCGACCCCCAGGGCAGCCATCGGGCGCCGGATGCGGTCAGCCACGAGCTGCGGGTGGTGGTCCTCTGCAACGAGGGTTACGCCTCCTCCCTCGCGGCCGAATCACTGCGCCGGCTGGGTCTTCACCGGGCGACCGACGTGATCGGCGGCTTCCAGGCATGGAAGGCCGAGGGTCTCCCGGTACTTCCCCCGACCACGGGCGACTGAGACACGGCGCCGGCCCGAGCCAACGGACGCGCCGGCAGGCAGGCAGGCAGGCAGGACCGCAACGGACGGAAGGATCGAACCGGACGCCTGGAGCCGAACCGGACGAGCAGGACCGCGTCGGACACCCGGGCCGCGCCGGACACCCCGGACGCCCCGGACACTCCGGACCCCGCCGGGCACCCCGAGCCGAACCGGCCGCCCCGGCCGCCCCGGACCGGACGACGGACCCCTCCTGACCCCTCCCCCCCGAGGGGGGTCAGAAGGACTCCTCGCCCAGCCCGTCCGTGTCCTCGCCCTCGGCCTCCAGCGCCTGGCGGACGACGCGGAGGGCCATGCCCTCGGGATACCCCTTGCGGGCGAGCATCCCGGCGAGCCGGCGCAGTCGGCGGTCGCGGTCGAGACCGCGGGTGGCGCGCAGCTTGCGGGCCACGAGCTCCCGCGCCGTGGCCTCCTCCCGCTCGGAGTCGAGCTGCTCAACCGCCTCCTGGATGAGGGTCGGCTCGACGCCCTTGGTCCGCAGCTCGCGGGCGAGGGCCCGGCGGGCGAGGCCCCGGCCGTGGTGGCGGGACTCCACCCAGGCCCCCGCGAAGGCGGCGTCGTCGATGAGCCCGACGTCCTCGAAGCGGGAGAGGACCTCCTCCGCCACCTCGTCGGGGATCTCCCGCTTGCGCAGCGCGTCGGCGAGCTGCTTGCGCGTGCGGGGGGTCCCGGTGAGCAGGCGCAGACAGATCGCCCGCGCCCGCTCAGCCGGATCCTGGGGCGACAGCTCCTTCTCGGCCCTCGACGAGTCGGGGCTGTCACCCGGCCATTCGGTGCGACCGGTCACCGGTTCAGCTCTTGACCGCGGTGGCCTTGGTCGCCTTCGCGGTCTTGCTCGCGGGTGCCGGGACGCTCTTGGCGGCGTCGTCCGCACCGGCCGCGTCCGCGGCGGGCGCCGCGTCCGTCGCCGGCTCGGTCTTCGCGGCCTCGGGCCGGACGCCGACGCCCAGCTTCTCCTTGATCTTCTTCTCGATCTCGTCGGCGAGGTCGGGGTTGTCCTTCAGGAAGTTACGGGCGTTCTCCTTGCCCTGGCCGAGCTGGTCGCCCTCGTACGTGTACCAGGCGCCGGCCTTGCGCACGAAGCCGTGCTCCACGCCCATGTCGATCAGACCGCCCTCGCGGCTGATGCCCTGGCCGTAGAGGATGTCGAACTCGGCCTGCTTGAACGGGGGCGCGACCTTGTTCTTGACGACCTTGACGCGGGTGCGGTTGCCGACCGCGTCCGTGCCGTCCTTGAGGGTCTCGATACGACGGATGTCGAGGCGCACCGAGGCGTAGAACTTCAGGGCGCGGCCACCGGTCGTGGTCTCCGGCGAGCCGAACATCACGCCGATCTTCTCTCGGAGCTGGTTGATGAAGATCGCGGTGGTCTTGGACTGGTTGAGCGCGCTGGTGATCTTCCGGAGCGCCTGGCTCATCAGACGGGCCTGGAGACCGACGTGCGAGTCGCCCATCTCACCCTCGATCTCCGCACGCGGGACGAGCGCGGCGACGGAGTCGATGACGATCAGGTCGAGGGCGCCGGAGCGGACCAGCATGTCGACGATCTCGAGGGCCTGCTCGCCGTTGTCCGGCTGGGACAGGATGAGGTTGTCGATGTCGACGCCGAGCTTCTTGGCGTACTCGGGGTCGAGCGCGTGCTCGGCGTCCACGAAGGCCACCTGGCCGCCGGCCTTCTGGGCGTTGGCGACGGCGTGCAGGGTCAGGGTCGTCTTGCCGGAGGACTCCGGTCCGTAGACCTCCACGACACGGCCGCGCGGCAGGCCACCGACGCCGAGGGCGATGTCGAGCGCGGTCGACCCGGTGGAGATCACCTCGATCGGCTCCATGGTGCGGTCGCCCATGCGCATCACGGCGCCCTTGCCGAATTGGCGTTCAATCTGTGCGAGCGCGGCGTCGAGCGCCTTCTCGCGGTCGGTTCCTGCCATGGGTTCCACCCGGTTTGCTTGAGTCGATCGCTTCATGTGAAAGACGCTAACCCCTGCCACTGACAATGGGCCCCGACGTCCCCTCCAGCCTGTGGACAACTCGCCGGCAAGCCGACGACGAGCCCGCGATTCCAGGGGCCGGACTTCCATGAGAATGGATGTTCGATTTCACTGTCAAGCGAGCCCCGCCGTCCACTCCCCGAGCAGGCGACCCCGGCCGCGACCGGGGTCCCGACGGGGACCGACTGCACATCAAGAGGCGTGGTGAGCCTGGGGGCGCCGGTGGCGTCGCGCGCCGTCCTCTCCGTTGTCGCGCGCGGCGGGTAACCGTCCCGCCACCCAGAGTGGCAGACGGTTGTGACGCCCTGCCGCAAAACGCGGAGAGCCAGGCGCCGAGCGCATGAAACCCGTACGTGGCCCAGGACAGCGGGCCGCAGTCACTCTCGACGCGCCGCAGGCACTCCGCCATGGTGGTCGACGACCGAGTCCCACGCGCCGGTCGCGATGGGCGGGGCGGACCGAGGAGTGTCATGACGACGCCGGAGAACACCGCGGAGAAGTTGGGCTTCAAGGCCGGGCAGGTGGTGTACGAACTCGGCTGGGACAACGACGCGCACGACGACCTGCGGGACGGCATCCGGCAGGTGACGGGACGCGAGGTGCTCGACGAGGACGCGGGCGAGATCGCCGACATGGTCGTCCTGTGGTGGCGCGAAGCTGACGGTTACCTGCCCGATGTCCTGACGGACGCCATCGCTCCGACGACGGACGACGGGGTGATCTGGATCCTCACCCCGATGACCGGCAAGCCCGGCCACGTCGAACCCGACGAGATCGGCGAGGCCGTCGCGATGGCGGGACTCGCCCTCACGTCGAGCTCGGACGCCGTCGGCGGCTGGAGGGGGTACCGACTGACGCGACCCCACACGGCCCACGCCGAGTCGGTCGGGGGTGAGCACCACGCCCCGTGATCGCGGCAGTGGTCGGCGGAATCCCGGCCATCCCCGCTTTGCCGGAACGGCAAGAACAATTGCCCCTCCCGGTGCGGGAGTTGCAACCTGGTCCGGTCAAGGCGACCGCAACCGGGAGGTACACGATGACGACCCATGAAGGCTCCGGACCCGCGCCGGGCTCCGGTGCTCGCACGCCGGTCAACAACCGCGTCCACCGCGTCGGCTCCGGCGATCTTGACGGATTCGCCGCCATCAGCGGAGGCACGGTCGGCTCGAAGAGGCTCTGGATGGGGTTGGTGGAGAACCCGCCGCTGAGCTCCACGGACAACCACCACCACGGCGATTCGGAGGCCGGGATCTACGTGGTCAGCGGTCACCCCGTGTTCGTCTTCCACGACGGCACACAGGAGGTACGGCTCCCCGGCGGCCCGGGTGACTTCTTCCTCGTCCCCCCGTTCGTCCCGCACCGGGAGGAGAACCCCGACCCGAACGAGCCCGCGGTCGTCGTGATCGCTCGGACCACCCAGGAGCCGGTCAAGGTCTCCGTACCCGCGCTGTACCGCCTCGAAGAGACGGCGGGCACACCGTCGAACCGGTCGACGCCGTAGGGACCGAAGGGCGCCTCCCGGTCCTCACGATCGCCTCGCCGGCGCGGGGTGCGGAAGTGCCGTCCACAGGTCCCCGCCGCCATCCGGGTCCGGGTCAAGTCGCATCAGGGTGAGCGCCTTCGCCGGGAGCGGCTCCGTCCGCAGGACGTGCAGGTCCGGGGTGGGGGCGAGGTCCCGGGTGGCCGCCTCCAGGACGGCGCCGAGGGTCGGCGCGTCGCCGGCCAGCGGGCCGAGCGCCCCCGTGACCAGACTGCCGAGGACCTTGCGGCGCAGCGCGGCCGGGTCGTCGTTCAGGAGTCGGCCGCTCAGCGGCGGGGCCGGGATGCCGTGCCGGGCCAGGCGGGCGGGGCTGATGCGGATGTCGGCGAGGTCCCGGTAGACGAGACGCTTCGTCCGGCCGTCGGCGTCGACGACGGCGAGCAGGTTCTGACCGTGCGCCTCCAGAGCCACGCCGAGGTCGAGCAGGTCCAGGCAGGCACCGAGGGCGAGGCGCGCGAACTCCACGACCCGGCCGAGCCGTTCGTCCGGCGCGTGGTGCGCGAGGAGCGCGGGAAGGACGGCGGCCGGTACGACCCGCTCCCCGGCCGCCGTATCCGCGTGGACGTGCGGTGACTCGCGCAGGAGCGCCGCCAGGTCGGCGTTTCCCGCCCCCGCCACCGCGAGCGTCCGCGCGATGCGCAGCCGCCCGTCGAGTCGGCGTACGAGATGCTCGACGAAGCCGGACGTCGCCACGGCGTGGGTGACGGTGTACGCCGAGATGTCCCGCACGGTCGAGGTGAGCCGCGTGCTCAGCGACGTCTTGACGTGCGTGTCCCCGCCGATGTCGAGCGTACGCAGCGACAGGAGCGGGTGCGCGGAAGGGCCGGGTCGCAGCGGCAGGCCGGTCAGGACGTGCTCGGCCTGCCAGGGGTGGACGGGGATCAGCACGGCGGTGCCGTCGCGCAGCTCTCCGGGCCACTCCCCCGACACCGCCGCGCCCTCCACCGCGGCCAGCCGCAGGTCGACCACGGGCCGGTGCTCGGGTGCGTACGCCAGCTGCTCGGCGGCGGAGAAACCGGGCCGGGAGCGGCAGCCCGGGTGGTACGGATGCCCGTCGGTCTCCGTCTGCTCCCACTCCCAGGGGTGGGCCGGCGGGGCCGCTCGCCGGGGCGCCGTGCGCGAGAGGGCCAGCGACGCGACGCTGTGATCGAGTTCGGCGGCCAGTCGACCGCCTCTCGGCACGGCCAGGGCGGCCACCAGTTCAGCCGGATGGTCGTACCGGACCCCGTCCAGGTCGAGCCCGGTCACCGAGGCCGCCGTCGCCCACGGATCGGAGAGCGGACCGCGCAGCCGCCGCCCGTCGTCCAGGCGGAGGGTGACGCCTTCGCGGTCGGTCGTGCGCGCGGCGACCCAGGGCAGCGGCTCGTGGACGAGGCCGCGCCACAGCCGGGTCAGCACGGCCGCCCGGGCGCCGGGAAGCCCCGCGGCGTACGCGTCCGTGAGCCCGGGCCGGACCGGCTCAAGCTCGGCGGCGAGGGTCCGCTCCGCGGCGGTTCGGCACATGCGGATGTTCTATCGCAGTCGCCTGCCATCCACACATAACGCGATCCTCACCTACCGATCCGCACATACTGATATCGATGGACACACTCACGCGGACCGCGGACGCGCTGGCGGTGACACCCCTGCTCAACTGCCTGCTCCGCGAGGCCACGGCTCCGGCGACGGACCCGGACCCGGTGACGGCCGCGACCACGGAGCCGGCCACGGACCCAGCGACCGGTCCCGCCTCGCCCCCCTCCCCCGAGTACACCGTCCACCGCCTCCGCAGCAGCGGCCGGCTCCTCCGTGTCCGCCCCGGTCACCGCCCCTCCGGCGCCGAGCTGTGGACGGGGCGCACCTGGCGGCCTCTGCGCCATGCCGGGCTCGTCGACCTCGCCGTCCAGGAGATGCACGCCTCCACCGGCCGCCCCAACCCCGCCCTGGCCGCCGAGATGGCCGCCAGCCGTACGGCGGTCAGGGCCGTGCTCGCTGCGCGCGCGCGTACGGCCCCGCCCGAGGACCCCTGGCTCCGCTCCGAACAGGCACTGGTCATGGGCCACCCGTGCCACCCGGCCCCCAAGGCACGCACCTGCGACGGCCCCCCTGCCGCCTGGCTGCGCTACGCGCCCGAGGCGTACGCCCAGTTCCCGCTCGTGCTGCTCGGCGTACGCGACGACGCGGTCGTCGAGGACGGCGACACCGCGGCCCTGGACGCCCTCGGCGAGGCTCCCCCCGGCTACCGCCTGCTGCCCGCCCACCCCTGGCAGCTCGAACTGTCCGGCCGGACCACGCGCGTGCGTGCCGCGTTCGCCGAGGGCCTCCTCATCCGGCTGGGCGTCACGCCCCGGCCCGCGCGGCCGACAGCCTCGGTGCGCACGCTGCACCTGCCGGGCGACGGTTCACGGGACGGCGGGGACCTGTTCCTGAAGTTCAGCCTGGACGTCCGGATCACCAACGACATCCGCCGCATGCGCCGCCACGAACTGCTCCACGTGCGCCGCACGGACCCGCTGGTCGCCGCCGCCTTCGCCGCCCTGGACGGCCCGGCGGCCTGGCTGAGCGACCGCGGTTACCGCACGGTGGACGGCCTCTTCGAGACCTGTGCCGTCGTCGTCCGGGACGGTCTCGACCAGCATCTGGCCCCGGGCTCGACCGCCGTCCTCGCCGCCGCGCTCGCCGAGGGCTTCCACGGCAACCCCCTCGACCGGATCGACGATCCCCTGCCCTGGTGGTCGGCGTATCTGCGGTGTGTCGTGGCCCCCGTCCTCGAGGCGTTCGCCCGCTTCGGCGTCGTCGTGGAGTGCCACCTGCAGAACACGCTGATCGCCGTGGACGCGCACGGCATCCCCGTCCAGTCCGTCTTCCGTGACGCGGAGGGCGCGAAAACGATCCCTCAGACGCCCCGCGCCGCCGCCTGGCGGAGACTCGTCTACTGCCTCGTCGTCAACAACCTCTCCGAGATCGCCGGCGCCCTCACCCACCGCTTCCCGGGATCCGCCCCGGCCCTGTGGGCCCTGGCCCGCGCCGAGTTCGAGCGGGTCGGGCGGCTACCGGCGCTCCCCGACGTCAAGGAACTGCTCGACTCCCCCACCCTCCCCGGCAAGGCCAACCTGCTCTCCCGCTGGATCGGCGCGGAGGCGACCGCCCCCCACTACCTCCCCGTGCCCAACCCGCTCATGGAACGGGCCCACGCCTAGGGTTCCGTACGCGCCCGGGGCCCCGGACCGCGCCGGCGCGCGGCCTGCCACGAAGTACCCGGCCTTCGTACCTCTGAGCCGTGGACTCAGGAATCCTCGGGCCCGCCGATCTCCTTCTTGTGGTGCAGGGCCTTCTGCAACCGGGCCACCACCGCCTCGCCGTATCTGCGATGGCCGTGGACGCGGGGGTCGTCCGTCACGTCGTACCGCTTCACATAGGCGCCGAGGAAGGCCTGGAGGGTGGCGACGGCCGGGATGGCGATCAGCGCGCCGACGGCGCCGAGCAGCGCCGTACCCGCGATGACCGAGCCGAACGCCACCGCCGGGTGGATGTCCACCGTCTTGGAGGTGAGCTTCGGCTGGAGCACGTAGTTCTCGAACTGCTGGTAGACCACGACGAAGCAGAGCACCCACAGCGCGTACCAGGGGTTGACGGTGAAGGCGATCAGCATCGGCAGCGCGCCGGCCAGATAGGTGCCGATGGTCGGGATGAACTGGGAGACCAGGCCGACCCACACCGCGAGCGCGGGCGCGTACGGCACGTCCAGGATCTCGAAGAGCACGAAGTGCGCGAAGCCCGAGATGAGGGCCATGAGACCGCGCGAGTAGAGGTAGCCGCCCGTCTTGTCGACCGCGATCTCCCAGGCCCGCAGCACCTCGGTCTGCCGGGCGGGCGGCAGGACGGAGCAGAGCGCGCGCCGCAGCCGGGGCCCGTCGGCCGCGAAGTAGAACGAGAACAGGAAGATCATCAGGAGGCGGAACAGGCCGCCGAGGACGGTGGCGGAGACGTCGAGCACGCCGGCCGCGCTGTTCTGCACGTACTTCTGCAGCCAGTCGGAGCTCAGGACGCTGTCCTGGACCTCGACCCGCGACAGGTCCGTGTGGAAGCTCTGGTTGATCCACTTGATCACCGAGTCGAGGTACTTGGGGAAGTTCTCGACCATGTCCACGATCTGGCCGGCGAGCATCGACCCCAGCAGGACGACGAATCCGACGCTGAAGACCAGGACGGCGAGGAAGACGAGGAAGGTGGCGAGGCCGCGGCGCATCCCCCGGGCCGCCATGCGCCCGACCGCCGGTTCGATGGCGAGGGCGAGGAAGAAGGCGAGCAGGATGTTGACGAGGAGGCCGACGAGCTGGTGGAACGCCCAGCTGCCCAGCTGGAAGCAGGCGTAGAGCGCGAAGGCGAGGACGAGCGCGCGGGGCAGCCAGCGGGGCATCCTGGCGGCCGGAGCGGCGGGCGCGGACGTCGGACCGCCGCCGTCGCCCCCACCACCGTCGCCGCCGCCGCTTCTGCCGGCCGAGGCCACGGGAGCGGTCGACGCGGTGGAAACAGTCGAGCCGGTGGAAAGGGTCGACCCGCTGGAAGCCGTCGAAGCGGTCGACCCGGTGGAAGCGGTCGAAGCCATCGGTGCCGTCGAAGCGGTCGCTGCCGTCGGGTCGGTCGGTCCGGTCGGTCCGGTCGGTCCGGTCGGTCCGGTCGGTCCGGTCGGTTCAGTCGGTTCGGTGTCGTCAGTCGGGGCCACCCCGCCAGTCTCGCGCACCGCACGGACATTCCACCCGTGACCCCGTACATCCCCGCCGGACACCCACACCGCGCCGAGTAGCCGCAGTGCCGCTCGGGGGGCGGGTCGGCCCGCCCCCCGGCGAGCCGTCAGCGCTTGTCGGCCGGCACGTCGACGGCCGCGCAGACGGCCCGCCACACGTCCTTCGCCTCCCAGCCGGCGTCCAGCGCCTCGCGTACCGTCCGGCCCCCGAGCTCCGCCATCACATGGTCCCGCGCGAAGGACTCGGCATAGGACGCACCGAAGTGGTCGGCCATCCGCTCCCAGAAAATCGTCAACCGCATGACCCCAGTATCCCGCTCCCAAGAGTGCAGCCCGCTCCGTAGGCCTTGTCACCGTGCCTTTCCGCCCTACGGTCGGAGCATGTCCGAAAAACCCCTCTCCTCCTCCCCGCCCGCGACCCCCTTGGCCCGCGCCGAGCATTTCGTCTGGCTGACGGCCCGAGTCCTCGAACAGCGCAGGTTCGCCTACCACTTCCTGCGCGGCGGCGCGGATCAGGTGGAGACGGCCCTCGCCGCGTACCTCAACGAGGACGGCGGGTACGGTCACGCGCTCGAACCCGATCTGCGCGGGCCGGTCAGCCAGCCCCTGCACACCGCGCACGCGCTGCGGGTCCTGGAATCCATCGGCCGCTGCGGCGGGCTGCGCGTGGAGCGGATCTGCCGCTACCTCACGGAGGTCTCCACCCACGAGGGCGCGCTCCCGGCGATCCATCCGTCGCAGCGCGACTACCCGTCCGCGCCGTTCGTCCCTGTCGTCGACCTGCCGCCGAGCGCGCTGCTCTCGACCGGCCCGGTGGTCGGGCTCCTGCACCGCAACCAGGTGTGGCACGCGTGGCTGTTCCGGGCCACCGAGTTCTGCTGGACGGCCGTGGAGTCGCTGGAGAAGTCCCACCCGTACGAGATCGAGGCCGCCGTCGCCTTCCTGGACGGGGCCCCGGACCGCTCGCGCGCGGAAGCGGCCGCCGACCGCCTCGGCCGTCTGGTCCGCGAGCAGCGGCTCGCCGTCCTGGACCCCGACCGGCAAGAGGACTACCCCCTGCCCGACGGCTACGCGCCCGGCGAGCACCACTTCCCGCACGACTACGCGCGCGTGCCGGACTCGCTGGCCGCTCGCTGGTTCACGGAGGAGGAGATGGCCCGTTCGCTCGACCGGCTCGCCGCCGACCAGGAGGAGGACGGCGGCTGGCCGATCCGCTGGCGCGCCTGGGCCCCCGGCTCGGCCCTGGAGTGGCGGCCGATCGTCACCGTCGAGGCCCTGCGCACCCTGCGCGCCCACGGCCGCCCGGTCGGCTGACCCGGGGGCGAAGCCGCGGTCGCCCTACCCTTCCGGGGCATCGCGCAGCAGGAGGGCCGCGAGGGCGGTGGCCGTGCCCCTCGGTGTCGCCAGATCGATGCCGGTCCGTTCGGCGGTCCGGGCGAGCCGGTTGTCGACGGTGTTGGGGTGCAGCCCGAGCGCGGCGGCCGTGGCGCGCCGGTCCTGCCCGTGGGCGAGGTGGACGCGGAGGGTCTCCAGGAGCTCCGGGCGGTCGGCGACAGGATCGAGGAGGGCGGCGATCCGCCGGCCGCTCTCCCCGGGCCGGGACAGGTGGTACTCCAGGAGCACGTCGTCGAGCCGGTGCAGTCCTGGCGGCAGTCCGCAGCCGGCGGCGACCCGCAGGACCTCCCCAGCGGTACGGGCGGCCCCCGGCACCTCGCCCGGGCCCCCGGCGGCCACGACGGCGACCCGCAGCGCGGTCCCCGCGGCCAGGGAGAGCCGCCGCGCCAGGTCCTCCGGCGGTTCCGCGGCACCGGGCACGATCGCCCGCCCCGGCTCCGTACCGCTGTCGAGGAGGGCCGGCACCTCCACGCCGAAGCAGTGGTCGAGCGCGGTCTGGACGCGGCGCAGCCGCCGCCGGGCCGCCACCTCGCCCTCGTCGGGCGCGGCGACGGCACCGACGGCGAGCACGAGGCAGGGCCCGTCGAGGCCGAACGGAGCGGTCGCGAGCCCGGCCACGGGAAGCGTCCCGTCGAGGAGCCCGCGCAGCAGGGAACGGCGCTGGGCCCACCGTTCCGCCTCCAGGGCCGAACGCTCGTCGAGGTACCTCTCCGCGACACCGCCGACGACAGCCGGCTGGGACGCGAAGAGCAGGTCGGCGAGTTCGACGAGGGCCGCCTCCTCCCCGGGGCCTGCCACCTCGCGCAGGGCCTGCCACAGCATGTACGCGCCGAGACTGTGGCTGCGCAGGAGCAGGTGCAGCGGCATCCCCTCCTCGGCGCGCTGCGCGGCCCGCTCGCGGAACAGCCGCATGGCGCCGGGTTCACCGGCCCCCTGCGCGAGGGCGTAGCGCAGGAAAAGCCGTACGCCGTGGCGTACGGTCGCCGCGATCTCCACGTCCTTCATCTCGTCGGGCAGCCGGTCGTAGCCGGGAAGCCGGGCGAAGGAGTCCCTGGTCATCCTGCGCGCGAGCTCGTTCACCCGGGCCTCGCAGCGCAGTGCGAGCGCCCGGGCCGCCTCGGAGACCTCCGGCACGACCGTTCCTCCTGTCCTCCCACCCCCGAGTGTGATGGGTCACAGTACCCGGCCCCGAAAGCTGTGACGCCGCGGGATGTCGCCGCTCACCTGACAGGCCGAAACTCGGTGCCCAGGCGTTCCGCCGCACCGCACCGAAGGAGCTGCTGGTATGACCGAGCACAACCCCCGCACGTATCTCGACTACACCGACCGGGTGTGGCGGGGCGAGGAGACCCTGCTGCCGCATCTGACGGGCGCGTTCACCTCGGAGGAGCTGGTCCGGGTCCGCGACCGGATCGGGTTCTTCCCCGCCTTCGCCAACGTGGCCGTCTTCGACACCGGCTCGGGTCTGGTCCTGGTGGACTCGGGCGACGTGCGCACGGCCGAGCTGCTGCACACGGCGGTGCGCTCGTTCAGCCAGGACCCGGTGCGGGCGGTCGTCTTCACGCACGGCCATGTCGACCACGTCTTCGGCACCGCGCACTTCGACGCCGAGCGGGTCCGCCCCGAGGTGATCGCGCACGAGGCGGTGGCCGCCCGCTTCGACCGGTACGTGGCGACCTCGGGCTACAACACCTGGATCAACCGGCGCCAGTTCGGCGTACCGGGCCTTGAGTGGCCCACCGAGTACCGCTACCCGGACACGACGTTCCGCGACCGGCTGACCATGCGTCACGGCGAGTTGACGTTCGAGCTGATCCACGCGCGCGGGGAGACCGACGACCACACCTACGTATGGGTCCCGGAGCTCAAGACCCTCTGCACGGGCGACCTCTTCATCTGGAACTCCCCCAACGCCGGCAACCCGCAGAAGGCGCAGCGCTACCCGGAGGAGTGGGCGCGGGCGCTGCGGGCCATGGGCGAGCTGGGCGCCGAGGTGCTGCTGCCGGGCCACGGCATCCCGATCGTCGGCGCGGACCGGGTGGCGCGGGCGCTCGACGACACGGCGAGCCTGCTCGAGTCGCTGTGCACGCAGACCCGGGACCTGATGAACGCGGGGCTGCGCCTCGACGCGGTCATCCACGGGGTGAAGGTCCCGCAGGAGCTGCTCGCGAAGCCGTACCTCCACCCCGCGTACGACGAGCCGGAGTTCGTCGTACGGAACCTGTGGCGGCTGTGGGGCGGCTGGTACGACCAGAATCCGGCCCACCTGAAGCCGGCGCCCGAGGCGGCCGTCGCGGCGGAGTTCGCGGACGCGGCGGGCGGGGCGCTCGCCCTCGCCGAGCGGGCGGCCCGGCTCCTCGCGGAGGGCGATCTGCGGCTGGCCTCGCACCTGGCGGAGACGGCCGCCCTCGCGGCCCCCGAGGACGTCGAGGTCGCCCGGATCAGGGTCCGGGTGTACGGGACGCGGGCGGGCCGCGAGACGTCGACGATGGCCCGCGGGGTCTTCCACTGGGCGGCGGCGGAGTCCGCGGCGGTGGCGGAGGGCACCGACGTCACGACGGAGCTGACCCGCACCGCCGAGGGCCGCGACCGGGCCGCGGGCGCGATCAGCGTGGGGGTCGTCGCCGACGAGGACCAGTGCTGCGGGTGAGCGGGACACCGACACCGGACGGGGCGGCGACGGGCGGGGCGGCACGCAGCAGCCCCTGGGGCACGACGTGGCTGCTGCTCGGGTTCATGCTGGTCAACTTCGCGGACAAGGCGGTCCTCGGTCTCGCCGGACCGGGCATCATGCGCGAGTTCGGCATCTCCCGGCAGGAGTTCGGGGCCGCGCAGGCCGCGTTCTTCGCGCTGTTCTCGGTGTCGGCGCTGGCCGTGTCGGCCCTGACCCGGAAGGTGCGGACGTCCGTCCTGCTGCTCGGGATGGCGCTGCTGTGGTCGGTGGCCCAGCTGCCGATGGTGTGGGCGGCCGCCGGGTTCGGCACGCTGGTGCTGACCCGGGTGCTGCTCGGCGCGGCGGAGGGCCCGGCGGCCCCTGTGGCGGTCCACCACCTGCACGGCTGGTTCGGTCAGCGGGACCGCAACCTGCCCACGGCGGTCCTGATGGTCGGCGCCGCGGCGGGGGTCGCGGTCGCCGCGCCCGTCCTGTCGGCGGTGATCTCCGGGTGGGGCTGGCGCTGGGCCTTCGGGACGGTCGGCGTGATCGGCCTGGTGTGGGCGGCGATCTGGCGCCGGTACGGCTCCGAGGGCCCGCTCGCGCCCCCGGTGGGCGCACGCGGGCGGGAGGACACGGGTGTTCCGGAGGTGCCACTGCGGCGGGTCCTGCTGAGCGGCACGTTCCTGACGGCGTGCGCGGGCTCGTTCGCCGCGTACTGGCTGATGAGTTCGAAGCTGACCTGGCTGCCGGACTACCTGGAGACGGTACTCGGCTGGGACGCGCACCGGGCCGGTCTGATGGTGGGCGCGGGAGCCGTCGCCAACGGCGTCGTCCTGCTGGTCCACGGCGTGGTCGCGCAGCGGGCGGCCCGGCGCGGTCGGCCGGGGCGGCTGCCCGCGGGCTCGGGCGCGGGGGTGCTGCTCCTGCTGTCGGCCGCCGCCGTGACGGTCTTCGCGATGGCGGACGCGGACTGGTTGCGGGTGCCGATGATGTTCGGCCCGATGGCGCTCGCGCTGCCGATGATGACCGTGAGCCAGACGGCGGTCGCCCGGATCACCCCGCCCTCGCAGCGGGGTGTGGTGCTCGGGGCGGTGGTGTGCGTCTTCGCCCTGGGCGGTGTCCTCGCGCCGCTGGTCCTCGGCGGGATCGTGGACGCGGGCGCGACGGCGGCCCAGGGCTACGAGAACGGCTGGCTGTTCACCGCCGGTCTGCTGGCGGTCGCGGGCGCTGTGACGGCCCTGTTCCTGCGCCCCGAGCGGGACGCGGAGCGGCTGGGGGTCCCGGAGACGCCGTCGGTGGGGGTGCCGGTGGCGCACTGAGGGAGGGCCGTACGGGTACGGGGGCCGCACTCGCCCCCGTACCCGGCGGTGTCACCAGCCCAGGGCGCGTACCCCCGCCGTGACGGCGACGGCCGCACCGACGACCACGAGGAACGGGGCGCGCAGGACGAGCGCGACGGCCGCCGCGGCGAGTCCGGCGGCGCGGGCGTCGAGGACGACCGCGCTGCCCGCCCCGAACGTCTGCTGGGCGGTGAGCGCGGCGAGCAGCGCCACGGGCAGCAGGGCGGCGAGCCGCTGCACGAGCGGTCGCTCAAGAGCTCCGGCGGGGACGAGCAGGCCGACCAGTTTGACCAGGTAGCACCCGGCGGCGGTCAGGGCGATCGCGATCCAGACGGTCATCGGGGGTCCTTCTCTCGTGCGGCCGGGGCCATGCGGCGGCCCTGGAACCAGAGCACCAGGGGCGCGGCCAGGGCCGCGGCGAGGACCGGGACTCCGGCGGGCAGGACGGGCAGCAGCCCGAGGCCGAGCAGGACGGCGATCCCGGCGGTGGCCCGCTCGGTCGCGGACTTCAGCATGGGGGCGAGCAGGGCGAGGAAGACGGCCGGGCCGGCCGCGTCGAGCCCCCAGGCGGCGGTGTCGCCGATCGCCTCGGCGCCGAGCGCCCCGAGGAGCGTGGTCGCGTTCCACAGGACGTACAGCGTGAGACCGGTGGCGGTGAAGCCGATCCGGGCGGCCCGGCGGGACGGCTGGGCGAGGGCGACCGCCGTGGTCTCGTCGATCACCCAGTGCGCGGCGAACGGCCTGACGGCCTTCGGCAGGGCGAGGAGCTGGGAGAGCCGCAGTCCGTAGAAGGCGTTACGGGTGCCCAGGAAGAAGGCGCCGGCGGCGGCCGTGAAGGGGTTTCCGCCCGCGGCGAGCGCCCCGACGAGGGCGAACTGCGAGGCGCCCGTGAAGACGAGCAGGCTGAGTACGCAGGTCTGGAGGACGCTGAGTCCCGAGCCCGCCGAGGTCACGCCGAAGGCGAAGCCGGAGAGGCCGACGGCGACGCCGACACCGAGGGCGTCGCGGACGACGGCCGCGTCGGGTTTGGGCGGTGTGCTGTCGCGTATGACGGGGGGTGCTGTCTGTTCTGCCACGTCAGGGACGTTACGGGGGCGTCGGCGGCCCGGTCTTGTACGTTCTTGCGGCGAAGCCGGAGGCGTTTCCGCCGCCGCCACGCGCGCGCTGGTACGCCCCCGGCGGCACCCCGACACTGCGGGTGAAGTGCCGGTTGAGGTGCGACTGGTCGGTGAAGCCGACGGCGGCGGCCGCGGCCGCCGGGGCCGTACCGGTGTCCAGGAGCTGCCTGGCCCTCCGTACGCGCGCGTCGGTGAGCCAGGTGTGCGGCGGCATCCCGTACGCGTCCCGGAAGGCCCGGAGGAGGGCGAAGGGGCTGGTGCCGAGCTCTCCGGCGAGCCGTTCCAGGGTCGGCGGTTCGACCATGCGGTCCTCCAGGACGGCACGCGCGCGGGCCGCGTTCCGGGCGCCCGCCGAGAGCGCCGGGAGCGGGGTGACGAGTCCGCCGTGACTGCGGAGCATGCGGGCCGTGACGAGCCGGAGCAGGCTGTCGGCCGCGAGCGCGTTGCCCTCTTCCGCGGCCCGGTGGACGCCGACGACGAGCCGGGCGGCGTACGGGTCGTCGACGACGGGCGCGGTGAAGCCGACGGAGCCGCGCAGGGCGAGGGTGTCGGCGGCGATGGACCGGACGATCTCCGCGTCGGGGTAGATCGTGCGGTACGTCCAGCCCTCGGGCACGCCCGCGTGCCCGGTGTGCGGGGTGTCGGGGTTGACCAGGGCGATCTGTCCGGGGGCCGCGTGGACGAGCTCGTCGCGGTAGTGGAAGGCCTCGACGCCTTCGGTGATCGCGGCGAAGACGAAGGTCTCGTGGGTGTGCCGGGCGAAGGCCTTGCGGATGTAGTGGGCGTGCAGCAGGTCGACCCCGGGCAGCTCGGCGTACTGCCAGTACCGTGCCCGCTCCCCGCTCGCCATGCCTCCATTCTGCGCCAGGGCCCCTGGCGTCGCCGCCGCCGGACCGGCTTTCCCCCAGGTCCGGGCGGTTGTCAGGGGCAGGTTTCTCCCCAGGTCCGGGCGGTTGTCAGTGGCCGGGTGCACGATGGGGGGCATGGTCAGGTCCGCGCTCGACTCGTTCTCCCCCGCGACCCGTGGTTGGTTCACCGGGGCCTTCACCGCGCCCACGGCGGCGCAGGAGGGCGCCTGGCAGGCCATCGGCGCCGGCTCCGACGTGCTCGTCGTCGCGCCGACCGGATCCGGCAAGACACTGGCCGCGTTCCTGGCCTCCCTGGACCGGCTCGCCTCCTCGCCTCCTCCGGCCGAGCCGAAGAAGCGCTGCCGCGTGCTGTACGTGTCCCCCCTCAAGGCGCTCGCCGTGGACGTCGAGCGGAACCTGCGCTCGCCCCTGACCGGTATCCGGCAGGAGTCGGTCCGGCTCGGACTGCCCGAGCCGGACGTGCGGGTCGGCATCCGGTCCGGCGACACCCCGCCCGCCGAGCGCCGGTCGCTCGCGACCCGGCCGCCGGACATCCTGATCACCACGCCCGAGTCGCTGTTCCTGATGCTGACCTCCGCCACCCGCGAGGCCCTCGCGGGCGTGGAGACGGTCATCCTGGACGAGGTCCACGCGGTCGCGAGCACGAAGCGGGGCGCGCACCTGGCCCTGTCCCTCGAGCGGCTCGACGAGCTGCTGCCCCGCCCCGCGCGCCGGATCGGCCTGTCGGCCACCGTCCGCCCGGTGGACGAGGTGGCCCGCTATCTGTCACCGGGACGCGCCGTGGAGATCGTCCAGCCGCCGTCGGGAAAGGAGTTCGACCTCTCCGTCGTCGTCCCCGTCGAGGACATGGGCGAGCTGGGCGGCTCCCCCGCGTCCGAGGGCAAGGACGGCGGCGACAAGCCGTCGATCTGGCCGCACGTCGAGGAGCGGATCGCCGACCTCGTGCAGGCCCACCGCTCCACGATCGTCTTCGCCAACTCCCGCCGTCTCGCCGAGCGCCTGTGCAACCGGCTCAACGAGATCGCGTACGAGCGGGCTACCGGCGAGCCCCTCCCGGACACGGGCTCCCCGGCCGAGATCATGGCCCAGTCGGGGGCGGCACAGGGCACCCCGGCGCTGCTCGCCCGCGCCCACCACGGCTCGGTGTCGAAGGAGCAGCGCGCCCAGGTGGAGGAGGACCTGAAGGCGGGCCGGCTGCCCGCCGTGGTGGCCACCTCCAGTCTGGAGCTGGGCATCGACATGGGCGCGGTCGACCTCGTCGTGCAGGTCGAGTCGCCGCCGTCGGTGGCCTCCGGACTCCAGCGCGTGGGCCGTGCCGGGCACCAGGTCGGCGCGGTGTCGACCGGCGTGGTCTTCCCCAAGTACCGGGGCGACCTGGTGCAGGCGGCCGTGGTCACCGAGCGGATGCGTTCGGGCGCCATCGAGTCGATGCGGATCCCCACCAACCCCCTGGACGTCCTCGCCCAGCAGATCGTCGCGATCGTCGCGCTCGACACCTGGCAGGTGGACGACCTCCTCGCCCTGGTGCGCCGGGCGGCGCCGTTCTCGTCGCTTCCCGAGTCGGCGTTCACGGCCGTGCTCGACATGCTCGCGGGCCGCTATCCGTCGGACGCGTTCGCCGAGCTGCGCCCGCGCGTGGTCTGGGACCGGGTCGCCGGGACGGTCACGGGGCGGCCGGGCGCGCAGCGGCTCGCCGTCACCTCGGGCGGCACGATCCCCGACCGCGGCCTGTTCGGCGTGTTCCTCGCGGGCTCCGACCCGAAGAAGGGCGGCGGCCGGGTCGGTGAGCTCGACGAGGAGATGGTGTACGAGTCGCGGGTCGGCGACGTGTTCACGCTGGGCACGACCTCCTGGCGGATCGAGGACATCACCCGGGACCGGGTACTCGTCTCCCCCGCGCCCGGCGTGCCGGGCAGGCTGCCGTTCTGGAAGGGCGACCAGCTGGGCCGCCCGCTCGAACTGGGCCGGGCGCTCGGCGCGTTCCTCCGCGAGGTCGGCGCCCTCGCGGACGAGGACGCCCGGCTGCGGCTGCTCGCCGCGGGCCTGGACGCCTGGGCGGCGGACAACGTCCTGGCGTATCTGAAGGAGCAGCGCGAGGCCTGCGGCCATGTGCCGGACGACCGGACGATCCTCGTCGAGCGCTTCCGGGACGAGCTCGGGGACTGGCGGGTCGTCATCCACTCCCCCTTCGGCGCGCAGGTGCACGCCCCGTGGGCGCTGGCGCTCGGCGCCCGGCTCGCCGAGCGGTACGGAATGGACGCGCAGGTGATGCACGCGGACGACGGCATCGTGCTGCGTCTCCCGGACGCCGACCTGATGGGCCTGGACATGGGTCTGGACCTCCTCGACCACGAACCGGTCGACCCCGGCCGGCATCTCGACACCACCTACGACGCCGACAAGGCGCCCGTCGGGGCGGCCGACGCCCTCTTCGACAAAGGCGAGATCGAGCAGATCGTCACCGACCAGGTCGGCGGCTCCGCGCTGTTCGCGTCCCGCTTCCGCGAGTGCGCCGCGCGCGCCCTGCTGCTGCCCAAGCGGAACCCCGGCAAGCGCACCCCGCTCTGGCAGCAGCGGCAGCGCGCGGCCCAGCTCCTCCAGGTGGCGAGCGAGTTCGGCTCGTTCCCGATCGTCCTTGAAGCCGTCCGCGAGTGCCTCCAGGACGTCTTCGACCTGCCGGGTCTCAAGGAGCTGATGGGGGACATCGAGGCCCGCCGGGTCCGCCTGGTCGAAGTCACCACGCCCGAGCCGTCCCCGTTCGCCCGCTCCCTGCTCTTCGGCTACGTGGCGCAGTTCCTGTACGAGGGCGACTCCCCGCTCGCCGAGCGTCGGGCGGCCGCGCTCTCCCTGGACTCCCGGCTGCTCGCGGAGCTGCTCGGCCAGGCGGAGCTGCGCGAGCTCCTCGACGCGGACGTCCTGACCGAGCTGGAGCGGGAGCTCCAGTGGCTGACGGACGACCGGCGGATCAAGGACGTCGAGGGCGTCGCCGACCTGCTGCGGGTCCTGGGCCCGCTCACCGACGCCGAACTGGTCGAGCGGGGCGCCGAGGCGGGCTGGGCGCCCGACCTCGCGGCCGCGCGCCGGGCGATCCGGGTGCGGATCGGGGGCCGGGAGCACTGGGCCGCGATCGAGGACGCCGGCCGGCTCAGGGACGCCCTGGGCACAGCTCTGCCGGTCGGCGTACCCGAAGCCTTCACCGAACCGGTCAAGGACCCGCTGGGCGACCTCCTCGCGCGGTACGCGCGGACGCACGGCCCGTTCACCTCCTCCCAGGCCGCGACCCGCTTCGGCCTGGGCGCGGCCGTCACCGACGGCGCCCTCCAGCGGCTCGCCGCCTCGGGCCGGGCGGTCCAGGGCGAGTTCCACCCTTCCGGCATCGGCCAGGAGTGGTGCGACGCGACCGTCCTGCGCCGGCTGCGCCGCCGCTCCCTCGCGGCCCTGCGCCACGAGCTGGAGCCGGTGCCCCCGGCGGCACTCGCCACCTTCCTGCCGCAGTGGCAGCACCTGGGAAGCAACAGCCTGCGCGGTATCGACGGCCTCGCCCGCGCGATCGAGCAGCTCCAGGGCGCGCCCGTGCCCGCGTCGGCCCTGGAGAAGCTGATCCTGCCGTCCCGGGTCCTGGGCTACGCCCCGGGGCTCCTCGACGAGCTGACGACCACCGGCGAGGTGGTCTGGGCGGGAGCGGGCTCGCTGCCCGGCAAGGACGGATGGGTCTCGTTGTACCTCGCGGACGCGGCGCCGCTGCTCCTCCCGCCGGCGCATCCGCTGGAGCTGTCCGCGCTCCACGAGTCGGTGCTCACGACCCTCTCCGGCGGGTACGGTCTGTTCTTCCGCCAGATCGCCGACCAGATCCGGGCCACCACCCATCCGGACGCGACCGACCCCCAGCTCGCCGACGCCGTCTGGGACCTGGCCTGGTCGGGCCGGCTCACCAACGACACCCTGGCGCCGCTGCGCGCGCTCCTCGGCTCGGGCCGTACGGCCGGATCGACCGCCCACCGCGCGCGGCGCACGGTCCCGCGTGGCCGGTACGGCACGCTGACGGCGGCCGCCCGCCCCGCCTCCCGCACGGGGCCGCCCACAGTCTCCGGCCGCTGGTCGCTGCTGCCCCCGCTGGAACCGGAGCCGACCCATCGGGCGCACGCCCTGGCCCGTACCCTCCTGGACCGGCACGGGGTGGTCACCCGGGGCGCGGTGGCCGCCGAGGGTGTGGAGGGCGGTTTCTCGGCCACGTACCGGATCCTGGCCGCCTTCGAGGACAGCGGCCAGGCCCGGCGCGGCTATGTCGTGGAGGGCCTCGGCGCGGCCCAGTTCGCGATGGACGGCGCGGTGGACCGGCTGCGGGCCGCGGCGACGGCCCGCGACCGGGGCGCCGAGGCGGCGGCCGGTCCCCGGGCCCTGGTCCTCGCCGCGGCCGATCCGGCGAACGCGTACGGGGCGGCCCTGTCCTGGCCCGAGCCGCCGACCGGCGCCGGGCACAAGCCGGGGCGCAAGGCGGGCGCGCTGGTGGTCCTGGTCGACGGTGAGCTCACGCTCTACATGGAGCGCGGCGGCAAGACGCTGCTGTGCTGGGCGACCGAGCCGGACGATCCCGCCCTGGCGGCGGCGGCGGAGGCGCTGGCGGCGCCGGCGCGTGCGGGAACTCTGGGCACGGTCACGGTGGAAAGAATCAACGGCACGACGTCCCTGACGTCCCCCCTGTCCCGCCCCCTGGAAACAGCCGGCTTCCGCCCCACCCCAAAAGGCCTCCGCCTCCGCGCCTAACCCCCACGACGCCCCCCTCGCAAGCTGCGCCCGGAGCCGGCACGACCCCCCTCACCCCCGTCGCGGGCGCCCACCCGCACCCCGCCCCCCGTCATGGGCCGCGCCCAGAGCCGCCCCCGTATCCCCGCCACCCCCCGTTGTGGGCATTCGTTCCGCTGGGGCGGAACGGGTGGGCACACGGCGGGCGGCGGGGGCGGCCGCGCCCCCGACCCGGCAAAATGGCCCCGTGCCCGAAGGAGACACCATCTGGCAGGCCGCCCACCGCCTGCACACCGCACTCGCCGGCCGCGTCCTGACCCGCTCAGACCTCCGCGTGCCCCGCTTCGCCACCGCCGACCTCACCGGCCGGACACTCCTCGACGTCACCCCCCGCGGCAAACACCTGCTCGCCCGGATCGAGGGCGGCCTCACCCTCCACTCCCACCTCCGGATGGACGGCGCATGGCGGGTGTACGCCACGGGGGAGCGCCCGCGCGGCGGCCCCGACCACCAGATCCGGGCGATCCTCGGAAACGCGGAGTCCACCGCGTACGGCTACCGGCTGCCGGTCCTCGAACTGATCCGCACCACGGAGGAGTCCCGCGTCGTGGGCCATCTCGGCCCGGACCTGCTCGGCCCGGACTGGGACCCGGACGAGGCCGTGCGCCGACTGACGGCCGACCCCGCCCGCACGCTCGGCGAGGCCCTGCTCGACCAGCGGAACCTGGCCGGCATCGGCAACGTGTACAAGTCGGAGCTGGCCTTCCTCGCCGGCGTCACGCCCTGGCTGCCGGTCGGCGAGCTGGCTCCCGATGTCCCGGCCCGCCTCGTCGTGACCGCCCACCGCCTCCTGGAGGCGAACAAGGACCGCCCCGACCGCCGCACCACGACCACCCGCCACGCCGCCGGCACCCCGCTGCACGTCTACGGCCGCGGGGGCCACCCGTGTCTGCGCTGCGGGACCCCGATCCGCAAGGCGGAGCTGGGCGACCGGGTCACGTACTGGTGCCCCGGCTGCCAGCACGGCCCGGACAACAAACCGACCGACAACCGAACCGACAACTCGACCGACAACTCAACCGACCCCACCAATTGACGGTCCGTCAGTTCCAATCGTACGGTCCGACCATGACGCCCCCGGCCCTACCGGCATACGACCTCACCCACCGCACCGCCTTCGTCACCGGCGCCGCGAGCGGTATCGGCCGCGCGACGGCCCTCCTCCTCGCCCAGGCCGGTGCCACAACGCACTGCGCGGACCGGGACGGGCAGGGCGTCGAGGAGACCGCAGCCCTGATCGCCCGCGCGGGAGGCATCGCGCACCCGCACATCCTCGACGTCACCGACCGGCCCGCCCTGGCCGGCGCCGTCACCGCGGCGGGTCCGCTCCACGTCATGGCCGCGATCGCCGGCGTCATGCACACGAGCTCGGCCCTGGAGACCCGCGAAGAGGACCTCGACCGCGTCCTCGCGGTCAATTTCAAGGGCGTGCTGTACGCGTGCCAGGAGGCGGCCCGCTCGATGATCGCGGCCGGCACCCCGGGCTCGATCGTCACGATGGCCTCGGGCGCGATGGACACCGCAAGCCCCGGCCTGCTCTGCTACAGCGTCACCAAGGCGGCCGTCGTCCAGCTGACGAAGACCTTGGCGACAGAAGTCGGCCGGCACGGCATCCGGGTCAACGCGGTCGCGCCGGGCTGGATCCGTACCCCCATGACGGACCGCCACGAGCCGGCCGCGCAGCAGCAGGCGGAAGCGGCGATGATCCGTCACTCACCGCTGGGGCGGGTCGGGGAGGCCGAGGACATCGCGCACGCGGTCCTGCACCTGGCCTCCGACGCCTCCGCGTTCACGACGGGTCAGATCCTGCGCCCCAACGGCGGCGTCGCGATGCCCTGGTGAGGCGTCGGGCCAGCGCGCCCGGCCGCCCGGACGAGGCGGCCACGTGCACCGGCAGCAGGCTCAGGCCCCAGCCACTGGCGGCCACCGCCCCTTCGACCGGCCCGGCCTCACCCGGTGCGAGCACCAGGCGTAGCACCGCCCACCACCAGAGCCCCCCGGCCGCCAGCCCGATCGCGACCAGCGCGAGCGTCACCGGCGGTATCCGTCGCCGTACCATGGCCGCCTCCTGCCGCCGACGCTAGACCGGCAGGATCACCCTGCGGGAGAGCGCACCGGGGTGAGACCCAGCGCACACCGCACATATCGCCCCAACAGGCGCCATCACCGAAAGCGTCACCGGCCCGCCCGCCCCCGCCCTAGACGCTCTCGGCCTGGAACATCCACGCGTGCTTCTCGAGTTCACCCGTCAGAGTGATCAGGATGTCCTGGCTGACCGGGTCGGGGTCGCCGGTCGCGTCGACGCGCTCCCGCATCCGGGTGATCACAGCACCGAGCGCGGCGACGAGGATCTGGACCGCCTCCTCGTCCTTGATCCAGCCTTCCGGCACCGTTCCGATCGCGCTGGAGGAAGCGACGGTCGCCGAGCGTCCGTCCGGGCTGACGCCGAGGGCCGAGGCACGCTCGGCCACGGTGTCGGAGTGCAGCCGGGCGGTGTCGACCACCTCGTCCAGCTGGAGGTGGACGGAGCGGAAGCGCGGCCCGACGACGTTCCAGTGCACCTGCTTGGCGACCAGGGCGAGATCGACCAGGTCGACCAGCGCCCCCTGGAGCGCGTTGCCGACCGTCTTGAGGTCGGTCTCGGACAGCGGACTCTTCACGACAGACATTGCGAAATCTCCAACCAGTCGAACGTTCCCCCACCATGGCACGCCTGACCGGAACCCGGCATCTCAAACAATTCATCCCAAAGACAGCGGGAGAAACAAGAGAAGCCCCGGTCGGCACCCCACCAGGGGGTACCGACCGGGGCTTCTCCCCGTTTCGGTTCAGGCAGCGACGACGTCGACCGCTTCCGCGGGCGCCTTGATGGTCACCCGCTCGGTGGGCACACGTGCCACCGACGTCACCGACACCGAATTGAGCCTCGGGCGTACCGGCGTCGGCACCGGTTCGCTCGCCGCCGCCGACTCGGCCAGTTCGGCCAGTGACAGCTCGTCGCTCACTTCACGCATGAGCTCGGACATCCGTACGTCCAACGCGTCGCAGATCGCGGAGAGCAGCTCGGAGGAAGCCTCCTTCTGCCCCCGCTCCACCTCGGAGAGATAGCCGAGCGAGACTCGGGCGGACGAGGAGACTTCGCGCAGAGTACGGCCCTGACGCTGGCGCTGCCGACGCAGCACGTCACCCAACAGGCGACGGAGCAGAATCATCGGTGGCTCCCTCCTCGGACCGCGTAGCCGCATCCTTCATGCCCCACCGTACCGCCTCGCGCTGCGGCCGTGCGGGGAGCGATGTCGTGTTCACTCAGGGCTGCAAACATCCATTCCCCCCGTTGTGTTCCGTATCCTGTGCCCGCGCATTTCCCGAGAGTTCCTCATGGAGCAGTTCCAGCACGCTCCGTACACTCTCTCTACGGATGTCCGCCCGGTCGCCGTTCAACCGCAGCGAGACCACTTTCCCGGCGCGGGCGCCGGTCGCGGCCGGTCCCGCGACTGCCACGTAGACGGTTCCGACGGCCTGTCCGTCCTGCGGGTCGGGCCCCGCGACCCCGGTCGTCGAGACACCCCAGTCGGTGCCGAGCCGGTCCCGTACACCGGCCGCCATCTGCAGCGCGACCTCGGGGTCCACCGCTCCGCGCTCCGCGAGAAGGGCCCCGTCGACCCCGAGCAGCTCGTGCTTGAGGGGTGTCGCGTACGCCGTGACGGACCCCCGGAAGGAGGCCGAGGCCCCGGGCACCCCGGTGAGTTCCGCGGCCACCAGACCACCCGTGAGCGACTCCGCGACGGCCAGCGTGTGACCACGCTCCGCGAGCAGCGCCAGCACCCGGGCGGCCACGGTCATCGCGTCGCCGTCTCCGACCGCGTGGCCGCCCGCTCCTCCGCGAGCCCCTGGCGGCGCAGCACGACCGCCTGCCGTACGTAGTCCAGGCCGGTGACGACCGTCAGGACGACGGCCACCGTCATCACCCAGAACCGCAGGGTGGCCAGCGGCCCGGTGAGCATCAGCACGTACATGCCGACCGCCGTGCCCTGGGCGAGCGTCTTCATCTTGCCGCCACGGCTGGCCGGGATGACCCCGTGCCGGATGACCCAGAACCGCATCAGGGTGATCCCCAGCTCGCGGGCCAGGATGACCCCGGTCACCCACCAGGGCAGATCCCCGAGCGAGGACAGGCAGATCAGTCCGGCCGCCATGATCGCCTTGTCGGCGATCGGGTCGGCGATCTTCCCGAAGTCCGTGACCAGGTTGTACGTACGGGCGAGGTGCCCGTCGAAGATGTCCGTGATCATGGCGACGGCGAACGCCGCCCACGCCCAGGCGCGCCATGCGGGGTCGTGTCCGCCGTCCTGGAGGAGCAGCAGCACGAAGCCCGGCACGAGCACGAGCCGCATCATGGTCAGGATGTTGGCGATGTTCCACAGGCTGGCCTGGTTGACGGCCGCCGAGCCCAGCTTGCCGCGGGGCGCCGGCCTACCGGTCCCGCCCGTCGCGGATGCCGGGACTCCGGTCATCTGGCTGCCTCCTCGAAAAGACACTCGGCCACCAGGTCGACGCCTTCCGTGCCGACGACCTTCGCCCTGACCATACGGCCCGGGGCCAGGTCGGGGCTCGTACCGTCGGCCGTGGTGAGGACCACCTGTCCGTCGGTCTCGGGGGCCTGGTGGGCGGCGCGGCCGATCACGCCGTCCTCGTCGTCCAGGGACTCGACCAGTACTTCAAGGGTCTCTCCGATCCGCTCTTCCGCGCGCTGCGCGGTGAGCTCCTCGGCGAGCCGGGAGAGATGGGCGAGCCGCGCGTCGACGACGTCCTGGTCGAGCTTGTGCTCGTACGTGGCGGCCTCGGTGCCGTCCTCGTCGGAGTAGCCGAAGACGCCGATGGCGTCGAGCCGCGCGTGGGTGATGAAGCGTTCCAGCTCGGCGAAGTCCGCCTCGGTCTCGCCGGGGAAGCCGACGATGAAGTTGGAGCGGGCACCGGCCGTGGGGGCCTTGGCCCGGATGGTCTCCAGGAGCTCCAGGAAGCGGTCGGTGTCGCCGAAGCGGCGCATGGCCCGCAGCACGTCCGGGGCGCTGTGCTGGAAGGACAGGTCGAAGTACGGCGCGACCTTCTCGGTCGAGGTGAGGACGTCGATCAGGCCTGGGCGCATCTCGGCGGGCTGGAGATAGCTCACACGGACGCGCTCGATGCCGTCCACCGCGGCCAGCTCGGGCAGCAGTCCCTCCAGGAGCCGGATGTCCCCGAGGTCCTTGCCGTAGGAGGTGTTGTTCTCGGAGACCAGCATGATCTCCTTCACCCCCTGCTCGGCGAGCCAGCGCGTCTCGTTCAGCACGTCCGAGGGACGGCGCGAGACGAAGGAGCCGCGGAAGGAGGGGATGGCGCAGAAGGTGCAGCGGCGGTCGCAGCCGGAGGCGAGCTTCACGGAGGCGACGGGGCTGGTGTCCAGGCGTCGGCGGAGCGGCGCGCGCGGCCCCGAGGCGGGCGCGAGACCGTCCGGCAGGTCGCTCGGCACGTTCTCGGGGGTGTCCACGACGCCATGGCCGGGGAGGGCCACGGCCGCGGCGGCCTCCTGGCGCTCCACGGGCGAGAGCGGCAGCAGCTTGCGCCGGTCACGGGGGGTGTGGGCCTCGACACTGCCACCGCTGAGGATGGTCTGGAGGCGGTTGGAGATGTCGGAGTAGTCGTCGAAGCCGAGGACGCCGTCGGCCTCCGGGAGGGCCTCGGCGAGCTCCTTGCCGTACCGCTCGGCCATACAGCCGACGGCGACCACGGCCTGGGTCTTGCCGTGGTCCTTCAGATCATTGGCTTCGAGCAGGGCGTCGACGGAGTCCTTCTTGGCGGCCTCGACGAATCCACAGGTGTTGACGACGGCGACATCCGCGTCCTCGGCGTTCTCGACGAGCTCCCAGCCGTCCGCTGCCAAGCGGCCTGCGAGCTCCTCCGAGTCCACCTCGTTACGGGCGCAGCCAAGAGTGACAAGGGCGACGGTACGGCGTTCGGGCATGGACTCAAGACTACTTCGTCCCGGCCGTTCCCCCGTCGCGCAGGGTTCACCCGCGCGACAGAGGTCACATCGGGGGTCACCTCACGAGGCTCATCCGGCCTCGGGGTCACCCTTGGTGTACGTGAGCCGCTCCACCTGGCCGGATTCGAACTTGTCCTGGAGCTTCTTGCCGTTCACGTGGAGCTCGATCGCTCCGGCGTTGCCGAGGACCAGGTCGATGCGCTCGTCGTCCTGGAAGGTCTTGGACTCGCCCTCCAGGAGGAGACCGTCGAAGAGCAGCTTGCCGTTGTGGTCCTTGGCCGAGATCCAGCTCTTGTCGTCGATCGCGGAGAGCTTGACCGTGACCTTGTCCCGCGGGACGGCGGCGATCGCGCTCTCGGTGGGCTTCGGGGCGGGCTTGACCGGCTTCGGCTTGGCGGCGGCCGTGGCCTTCTCCGGCGCGGGCGCCGGTCCACCCTCGGCCGTGGAGCCCTTCGGCGGCTCGTTCCCGTCGAACATCGTGAAGCCGACGAAACCGACGACGGCGACGATGGCCGCGACCATCGCGGCGGTCCAGTTGGGCCGGCGACGCTCGGGGCGGATACGTTCCGCCTCGAACAGCGGGGCGGCGGGGGTGGGCGCGGGACGGCCGCCGTGCTCGCCGTCGTACTGCTCGATCAGCGGAGCGGGATCGAGGCCGACGGCGCGCGCGAGGGTACGGATGTGCCCGCGGGCGTAGACGTCGCCGCCGCAGCGCGAGAAGTCGTCCTCCTCGATCGCGTGCACGATCGGGATCCGGACACGGGTGGAGGCACTGACCTCTTCGACGGTGAGACCGGCGGCGATGCGGGCCTGCTGGAGAGCACGACCGATCGAGTCCCGGTCGTCTGCCGGGAAGGTCCGGTCGTCTTCGGGGGAGTTGCCGATGGACACGAGAGCGCCTTTCGAGCGTGTAGCCACCTGCTGGACGTTCAGTCTATGGGTGGTACGAAAGGGTGGGGCAACCGGGCGGGTGCTGTTTGTACGCCATGAGGCTGGGACATCCTTCTGTCCCTCCGTCCAACTTGACGTACGGCCAGGGGAAACGGTTGCCCATCGTTCCCTTACGAGTGAGTCTCGGCCCGGTCTCGATCGGGTACCCCGCTCCCCCGCCGCCACTCCCCCACTCCCGCGCCGTCACTCCACCGGCCCTGCCCGAACGGCGCGCGCCACTCCCCCGCCGCCACGCCTCCCGCTTCCGCTACGCCCCCGACTCCCCCCGGATGACGGCCAGCACGCCGTCCAGCTCGTCCGGCTTGACGAGCACGTCGCGCGCCTTGGACCCCTCGCTCGGCCCGACGATGTTCCGGGACTCCATCAGGTCCATCAGCCGCCCGGCCTTCGCGAAGCCGACGCGCAGCTTCCGCTGGAGCATCGACGTGGAGCCGAACTGGGTGGAGACGACCAGCTCGGCGGCCTGGCACAGCAGATCGAGGTCGTCGCCGATGTCCTCGTCGATCTCCTTCTTCTGCCGGGTGCCGACGGTGACGTCCTCCCGGAAGACCGGGGTCATCTGGTCCTTGCAGTGCTGCACGACGGCCGCGACCTCGTGCTCGGTGACGAAGGCGCCCTGCATCCGGACGGGCTTGTTGGCACCCATCGGCAGGAACAGACCGTCACCCTTTCCGATGAGCTTCTCGGCGCCGGGCTGGTCGAGGATGACGCGGCTGTCGGCGAGCGAGGAGGTCGCGAAGGCGAGCCGGGACGGCACGTTCGCCTTGATGAGACCGGTGACGACGTCCACGGACGGCCGCTGGGTGGCGAGCACCAGATGGATGCCGGCGGCGCGAGCGAGCTGCGTGATGCGCACGATCGAGTCCTCGACGTCCCGCGGCGCCACCATCATCAGGTCGGCGAGCTCGTCGACGATGACGAGCAGGTACGGGTACGGCTTGAGCTCGCGCTCGCTGCCCTCGGGCAGCTTGATCTTGTCGTCCCGGACCGCCTGGTTGAAGTCGTCGATGTGCCGGTAGCCGTAGGCCGCGAGATCGTCGTACCGGAGGTCCATCTCCTTCACCACCCACTGGAGGGCCTCGGCGGCCCGCTTGGGGTTGGTGATGATCGGGGTGATCAGGTGCGGGATGCCCTCGTACGCGGTGAGTTCGACCCGCTTGGGGTCGACCAGGACCATCCGGACGTCCTCGGGGGTCGCTCTTATCATGATCGAAGTGATCAGGCAGTTGATGCACGAGGACTTGCCGGAGCCGGTGGCCCCCGCCACCAGGACGTGCGGCATCTTCGCCAGGTTGGCCATCTCGTAGCCGCCCTCGACGTTCTTGCCGAGCGCCACCAGCATCGGATGGTCGTCCTCGGCGGCGGCGGCGAGCCGCAGCACGTCCCCGAGGTTGACCATTTCCCGGTCGCTGTTGGGAATCTCGATGCCGACCGCGGACTTGCCGGGGATCGGCGAGATGATCCGTACGTCGGGGGAGGCCACGGCGTACGCGATGTTCTTGGTGAGGGCCGTGATCTTCTCGACCTTCACGGCCGGGCCGAGCTCGACCTCGTACCGTGTGACCGTCGGCCCCCGGGTGAAACCGGTGACGGCCGCGTCGACCTTGAACTCGGTGAAGACGTTGGACAGCGCGTCCACGACGGCGTCGTTGGCGGCGCTGCGCGTCTTGCCCGGCCCGCCCCGCTCCAGGAGGTCGAGCGACGGCAGGGAGTACGTGATGTCGCCGGACAGCTGGAGCTGCTCGGCCCGGGACGGCAGGTCGGTCGGCTCGGGCGCGGGCTTCGTCAGATCCGGTACGCCCCCGCCGGAACGATCCGGCACGCCTCCACCGGAACGATCCTGTACGCCCCCGCCGGAGCGCTGGTCCCCACCCCGCGCCGGCGGTACGGGTGAGGCCGACGCCCCCCGCTCGGGTGCCTCGGCGGTGGAGGCCTCCACGGCGGCCTTCCGCTCCGCGGTGACGTCCCTGGTGAGGTCGGCGACGATCGGGGAGGGCGGCATGCCGTTGAGCACCGCGCCGTCGAGCGCGGCGGCGGCCGCCGCCGCGACGTCCACCGGGTCGAGACCGTGGTCGAACGCGGGCCGCTCGGAGGTGCGGCGCGCCGGGCGGCCGCGCCGCTCCAGCATCTCCGCCTCGGCACGGTCCACGTCGTACGGCTCCGCCGGGCCGCCGCCCCGGCGCCGGACGGGCCGAGCGGGCCGGAGCTGCGGGCGGGCCTCCCGCCACTCCTCGCCGTACCCCTCCTGGTCCTCGCCGTAGGCCTCCGCCGGGTCATACGCGGGTTCGACGAGGCCGAGCCTGACACCGAGGGCGCGCAGCCGCTGCGGGATCGCGTTCACCGGGGTGGCGGTGACGACGAGCAGCCCGAAGATCGTGAGCAGCACCAGCATCGGTACGGCCAGGACCTCGCCCATCATGAAGACGAGCGGCTGGGACGCGGCCCAGCCGATCAGGCCGCCGGCGTCCTGCATGGCCTCGCTGCCGTCACCGCGCCCCGGCGAACCGCAGGCGATGTGGACCTGGCCGAGGACACCGATGACGAGCGCGGAGAGGCCGATGCTGATCCGGCCGTTGGCCTCGGGCTTCTCCGGATAGAGGATCAGCCGCACGGCCATCGCGCCGAGCAGCAGCGGCACCAGCAGATCGAGCCGGCCGAAGGACCCGGTGACCAGCATCTCGACGAGGTCGCCGACAGGCCCCCGGAGGTTGGACCAGGTACCAGCCGCGACGATCAGCGCGAGGCCGAGGAGGAGCAGCGCGAGCCCGTCCTTGCGGTGGGCCGGGTCGAGGCCCTTGGCTCCACGCCCTATCCCCCGGAACAGCGCCCCCACCCCGTGGGCGAGGCCGAGCCAGGCGCCGCGCGCGAGCCGGTAGACGCCTCCGGTGGGGGACGGCGCGGGCCGGGGCGGGGCTTTCTTCGCGGCCGTCTTCCGCGCGGGCGCGCGCTTGGCGGGTGCGGCCTTCTTGGCCGGTGCCTTCTTCGCGGGCGGTTTGGCGGGGGACTTCGCGGCCGCCGCCTTCTTCGCGGCGCCCGTCGTACGGCCGGCGCGCGGCTTTGCGGTGCCCGCTGTGCCCTGGGAGCCCTTGCCGGACGTACGTGAAGCCATGATGCCGAGGTTACCGGTGTGGGGACCGGCTGTCCGCCTCACCCGTTCGTGTCGCCCCTGCCGCGGCGCGAAGCTGACACCACATCACACCGGTGCACGCCCGGCCATGTCGGCTACGGGCTGCCGGTGACGGTACGTCAGCCCTGGGCGGGCAGGTTCGGTGCGGCTCCGGTCCCCGGCTCCAGCGCGTCAAGGGCCCGGCGCAAGCCGGTGAGCTTGCGCTCCAGATGCGCGGCGGTGGCGACCGCCGCCGCGTCCGCGGAGTCGTCGTCGAGCTGCTTGGACAGTGCCTCGGCCTGCTCCTCGACGGCCGCGAGCCGCGCGGAGAGTTCGGCGAGCAGACCGGCGGACTCCTTGCCGTGACTGCCCTCGCCGCCGCCCTCCAACTGCAGCCGCAACAGGGCGGCCTGCTCGCGCAGCTTGCAGTTCTTCATGTACAGCTCGACGAAGACGGAGACCTTGGCGCGCAGCACCCACGGGTCGAACGGCTTCGAGATGTAGTCGACCGCGCCGGCCGCGTACCCCCGGAAGGTGTGGTGAGGGCCGTGGTTGATGGCGGTGAGGAAGATGATCGGGATGTCCCGGGTCCGCTCGCGCCGCTTGATGTGCGCGGCGGTCTCGAAACCGTCCATCCCCGGCATCTGGACGTCGAGCAGGATGACCGCGAAGTCGTCCGTCAACAGCGCCTTGAGCGCTTCCTCCCCGGACGATGCCCGCACCAGCGTCTGATCGAGCGCGGAGAGAATGGCCTCCAGCGCCAGCAGATTCTCCGGCCGGTCATCGACCAGGAGGATCTTGGCCTTCTGCACCATGCCCCGTCCTCCTCGCCCCGGCAACGGCTCTCCCCGGCTCCCCGAACCGGGGGAAGCACCGGGCGCCGCCCCTGAAGACGACTCCCTAACGCCGTCCGTCCTTGTGCCGGTCATCGTAGCCGCACCCCGCCCGTCGCCACACCCTGTCACCGCGATGTCACTGTGCACGTACCTGAAACGCGGTGGGAGACCAGAAGGTTCCCCGTATCCAGCCCTCTCACACCCCTCTGGCGACAGTCCGTCAGCGGAGGCCGGGGGCCCGCGCGGCGCACCGCACGGGCCCCCGGCGCGGAGTCACGCGCCCCGCATCCACTGCTCCATCACCGACAACAGATGATCGGGGTCGACCGGCTTGGTCACGTAGTCGGAGGCCCCCGACTCGATCGCCTTCTCCCGGTCGCCCTTCATCGCCTTCGCCGTCAGCGCGATGATCGGCAGCCCGGCGAACTGGGGCATCCGCCGGATCGCGGTCGTCGTCGCGTATCCGTCCATCTCCGGCATCATGATGTCCATCAGGACGATCGTCACGTCGTCGTGCTGCTCCAGGACTTCGATGCCCTCCCGCCCGTTCTCCGCGTAGAGCACCGCGAGCCCGTGCTGCTCCAGGACGCTGGTGAGCGCGAAGACGTTACGGATGTCGTCGTCGACGATGAGCACCTTCTCGCCGGAGAAGCTGAACGTACGCCGCGGCTCGGGTGCCTCCATCTCCGGTTCCACCCGGTCGGCCCCGGCCTCCTTGCCGGACTGCCCCGGCACCGCCGTCCGCGCCCCGGTCGCCTCCGCCGCCGCCTTCCGCCGGTGCCGGAACAGCGCACCGGCCCCCGACCGCGCCTCCGTCCGTACGGGCGGCGGCGGGAAGTGCGGGAACGGGTGGACGCCACCGGCCGTCCCCTCCTCGGCGCCCTGCTGCGGATCGTCCATGTCCTGGGGCCCCTGCCCGTAGGCCCCCGTCGGCAGCTCCGTCGGACTCAGCGGCAGATAGAGCGTGAACGTCGAACCACGGCCCGGCTCGCTCGCGGCGAAGATCTCGCCGCCGAGCAGCCGCGCGATCTCCCGGCTGATGGAGAGCCCCAGACCCGTACCGCCGTACTTCCGGCTGGTCGTGCCGTCGGCCTGCTTGAACGCCTCGAAGATGACCCGCATCTTGCTCGCCGCGATCCCGATGCCCGTGTCGGTGACCGAGAACGCGATCAGGTCGGCCTCCGGGTCGCGCAGCGAACCGGCCTCGAGGAGCTGCTCGCGGATCGACTGCGGCACGTCCGCGCCGGACGGCCGGATCACCAGCTCCACCGCGCCCGTGTCGGTGAACTTCACCGCGTTGGAGAGCAGGTTGCGCAGCACCTGGAGCAGACGCTGCTCGTCGGTGTGGAGCGTCGCCGGCAGCTCGGGCGAGACCCGCACCGAGAAGTCGAGCCCCTTCTCCGCCGTGAGGGGCCGGAAGGTCGCCTCCACGTAGTCGACGAGCTGGACGAGCGCGATCCGGGTCGGCGAGACGTCCATCTTGCCCGCCTCGACCTTGGACAGGTCGAGGATGTCGTTGATCAGCTGGAGCAGGTCGGAACCCGCTCCGTGGATGGTCTCCGCGAACTCGACCTGCTTGGGCGTCAGGTTCGTCTCGGCGTTGTCCGCGAGCAACTTGGCCAGGATGAGCAGCGAGTTGAGCGGGGTGCGCAGCTCGTGCGACATGTTGGCGAGGAACTCGGACTTGTACCGCATGGAGACGGCGAGCTGTTCGGCCCGCTCCTCCAGGACCTGCCGGGCCTCCTCGATCTCGGTGTTCTTCACCTCGATGTCGCGGTTCTGCCGGGCGAGCAGCTCGGCCTTCTCCTCCAGCTCCAGGTTGGAGCCCTGGAGCTCCTTCTGCCGGTGCTCCAGCTCGGCCGAACGCTCCTTGAGCTGCTCCGTGAGCTCCTGCGACTGCTGGAGCAGCACCTCGGTCTTGGTGTTGACGCTGATGGTGTTGACCGTGGTGGCGATCAGCTCGGCGATCTGGTTGAGGAAGTCCCGCTGGATCTGGGTGAACGGCTGGAAGGAGGCCAGCTCGATCACACCGAGGACCTTCCCCTCGAAGAGGACCGGAAGGACGATCACATGCGCCGGCGAGGCCTCGCCGAGCCCGGAGGAGATCTTCAGATAGCCGGGCGGTACGTGGAGCTGGATGGTCCGCTTCTCGTCCGCCGCCGTGCCGATGAGCGTCTCGCCGGGCCGGAACGAGGTCGGCATGGACCCCGGGGAGTACCCGTAACTCCCGCGCATCCTCAGCTCGTACGAGCCGTCGCCCTCACCGACGAGTTCGGCGTCGCTGTGGGCGGAACCCGTCGGCATGGCCACGAAGAAGGCGCCGTGCTGGGCCGAGACCACCGGCGTCAGCTCGCTCATGATGAGCGAGGCCACGTCGTCGAGGTCCCGGCGGCCCTGCATGAGGCCGGAGATGCGGGCCAGGTTGCTCTTGAGCCAGTCCTGCTCGTCGTTGGCGAGGGTGGTGTCGCGCAGGTTGGCGATCATCGTGTTGATGTTGTCCTGGAGCGCCTGGATCTCGCCGGCCGCGTCCACACCGTCGATCTTGACGTTGAGGTCGCCGCGGGTCACCGCGGTGGCGACGGCCGCGATGGCCCGCACCTGCCGGGTGAGGTTCCCGGCCATCTCGTTCACGGACTCGGTGAGATCGCTCCAGGTGCCCTCCACGTCCCGGACCCGGGCCTGGCCGCCGAGCTGCCCGTCGGTGCCCACCTCGCGGGCCACGCGGGTGACCTCCTCGGCGAAGTTCGACAGCTGGTCGACCATCGTGTTGATGGTGTTCTTCAGCTCCTGGATCTCACCGCGCGCGTCGATGTCGATCTTCTTGGTGAGGTCGCCCTTGGCGATGGCGGTGGTGACGGCGGCGATCTGCCGCACCTGACCGGTGAGGTTGTCGGCCATCGAGTTCACCGACTCGGTGAGGTCCTTCCAGGTGCCCGAGACACCCGGCACCCGCGCCTGGCCACCCAGTTCGCCCTCCGTGCCCACCTCGCGGGCCACCCGCGTGACCTCGTCCGCGAAGGACGACAGGGTCGTCACCATGGTGTTGACGGTCTCGGCGAGCTCGGCGACCTCGCCCCGCGCCTCGACCGTCACCTTCTTCGTCAGGTCACCGTTGGCGACGGCCGCCGAGACCCGGGAGATGTTCCGCACCTGACTGGTCAGGTTGTTGGCCATCAGGTTGACGTTGTCGCTGAGGTCCTTCCAGGTGCCGGTGACCCCGCGCACCCGCGCCTGACCGCCGAGGATGCCCTCCGTGCCCACCTCGCGGGCCACCCGCGTGACCTCGTCCGCGAAGTTCGACAGCTGGTCGACCATCGTGTTGACGGTCGTCACCAGCTCCAGGATCTCGCCCCGGGCGTCGACCGTGATCTTCTTCGACAGGTCGCCCTTGGCGACGGCCGTCGTCACCTCGGCGATGTTCCGCACCTGGATGGTGAGGTTGTTCGCCATGAAGTTCACCGACTGGGTGAGGTCCTTCCAGGTGCCGGAGACACCCTGCACCTCGGCCTGACCGCCCAGGATGCCCTCGGTGCCCACCTCGCGGGCCACCCGGGTCACCTGCTCGGCGAAGTTCGAGAGCTGGTCCACCATCGTGTTGAGGGTGTTCTTCAGCTCCAGGATCTCGCCCCGCGCGTCCACGTCGATCTTCTGCGACAGGTCACCCCGGGCCACGGCCGTGGCGACCTGCGCGATGTTACGGACCTGGGTGGTGAGGTTCCCGGCCATGCCGTTCACCGAATCCGTCAGATCACGCCACACCCCGGCCACACCCGGCACCTGCGCCTGACCGCCGAGCCGCCCGTCCGTGCCCACCTCGCGGGCCACCCGGGTCACCTGGTCGGCGAAGGCGGACAGCTGGTCGACCATCGTGTTGATGGTGTTCTTCAGCTCCAGGATCTCGCCCCGCGCGTCCACGTCGATCTTCTGCGACAGGTCACCGCGGGCCACGGCCGTCGTCACCTGCGCGATCTGCCGCACCTGCGAGGTCAGGTTGCCGGCCATGAAGTTCACCGAGTCGGTGAGCTCCCGCCAGCGCCCGGAGACGCCGTCCACCCGCGCCTGACCGCCGAGCCGGCCCTCGGTGCCCACGTCCCGTGCCATCCGGGTCACCTGGTCCGCGAACGACGACAGCTGCGACACCATCGTGTTGACGGTGTTCTTCAGCTCCAGCATCTCGCCGGCCACGTCCACCGTGACCTTCTGCGACAGGTCACCATTGGCGACCGCCGTCGTCACCTGCGCGATGTCACGCACCTGACCGGTCAGGTTACGGAAGGCCGTGTTCACCGAGTCGGTGAGGTCCTTCCAGGTCCCCGCCGCCCCCGGCACCTCGGCCTGGCCGCCGAGGAGGCCCTCGACACCGACCTCCCGGGCCACCCGGGTCACCTCGGAACCGAAGGCCGACAGCTGGTCCACCATCGTGTTGACGGTGTTCTTCAGCTCCAGCATCTCGCCGGCCACATCGACCGTGACCTTCTGCGACAGGTCACCGTTGGCCACCGCCGTCGTCACCTGCGCGATGTCACGCACCTGCGTGGTGATGTTCCGGAAGACCGTGTTGACCGAGTCCGTGAGGTCCTTCCACGTCCCCGCCGCCCCCGGCACCTGCGCCTGCCCGCCCAGCAGACCCTCGGCACCTACCTCACCCGACACCCGGGTCACCTCGTCGGCGAACGTCCGCAGCGTCTTCGTCATCTGGTTGATGGTGTCCGCCAACTGCGCGATCTCCCCGCGCGCCGACACCCGCACCTTCTGCGACAGGTCGCCGTTCGCGACCGCCGTCGTCACCTCGGCGATGCCCCGCACCTGGTTCGTCAGGTTGCCCGCCATGGTGTTGACGGAGTCCGTGAGGTCCTTCCACACACCGGCGACCCCGGCCACCTCGGCCTGACCGCCGAGCTCACCCTCCGTACCCACCTCACGGGCGACGCGGGTCACCTCCGAGGAGAACGACGACAGCTGGTCCACCATCCGGTTGACGGTGTTCTTCAGCTCCAGCATCTCGCCGGCGACGTTCGCCGTGACCTTCTGCGACAGATCACCGTCGGCGACCGCCGTCGTCACCAGCGCGATGTCACGCACCTGCGCCGTGAGCCGGTTCGCCATCGTGTTGACCGAGTCCGTGAGGTCCTTCCACGATCCCGACACCCCACGCACCTGCGCCTGACCGCCCAGCTTGCCGTCGGTCCCCACCTCGACGGCGACCCGGGTCACCTCCGAGGCGAACACCGACAGCTGGTCGACCAGGTTGTTGGCGGTACGCGCGACCTTCAGGAACTCCCCACGCAGCGGCCGTACCGCCCCGTCGGCACCCTCCGAACGCAGGTCCATCCGCTGGTCGAGGTCACCCTCGGCCACCGCCGACAGCACCCGCCCCACCTCGGACACCGGCCGGGCCAGATCGTCGACGAGCGCGTTCGCGGCCTCGATCGCCGCCGCCCACGCCCCCTCACTGGCTCCCGCCTCAAGACGTTCGGACAGCTTGCCCTCGCGCCCCACCACCCGGCGGACCCGCGACAGCTCTCCCGTCACATGCATCTGCCGGTCCGCGACCTCGTTGAACACGGCGGAGATCTCCGCCATGACCCCGTCGCCGGACACCGTGAGCCGCCTGCGGAAATTCCCGTCCCGCATCGACACCAGCGCGGCCAGCAACCGCTCCAGTGCCGCCGCGTCCACCTGCACCGTCCCCCCACGGGAACGCCCGCCCCTCGCGCGCGTGCCACTGCCTCCGCCGCGCCGCGCCGCCGTGCCAGGTTCCACCGTGTCCCTCCCGAAAGGGGTCGACCGTACCGCTCCGGCTCCCGCCGGTAGCCTGCCCAGTGTTTCACCGCCACCGAACCAGGCGATAACAGTTCGGCAGCTTCGCACATGCGTCCCTACCCCCGGGGGACGGAATCAGCGTGACCGGCATCCGCTGGGACAGTGAAGGTAAGTAACCTGGCTTCCGGCTGTCCAACCGCCCCGGTCAGCCCGGCGGGGGCGGTGAGCCGCGCGTACGACCACCGGGCAGCGGGAGGGACAGACCGAGCATGGCAGAGCCGGGCGTCGAGACGCGTACGAGGAGTGCTGTGATCACCGCGCGGGCGACTGCGAGTTTCGAGCCCGTCGGGCGGTCGGTCGCGGCCGCCCGCGCCTTCGTCCGGGACACCCTCCAGGGCTGGGGACACCCCGAGCTCGTCGACGACGCCGTCGTCCTCACCAGCGAACTCGTCACCAACGCCGTCATCCACGCCGGCACCTCCGCCGAAGTCCTCTGTCTCCGCGCCGACGACAGCATCCGCGTCGAGGTCGCCGACCGCTACCCCGAGCGCGAGATTCCCGTCCAGAGCGGCCGGACCCTCGGCAGCCCCGACCGCGAGAACGGCCGGGGCCTGCTGCTCTGCGCCGCCCTCGCCCACCGCTGGGGCGTCGACTACTCCCCCACCCGCAAGCACGTCTGGTTCCACCTCGACCTCCCCAGGCGCCCGGTCGGCACCCGCTCCGCGGGCCCCGTCCTGCCCGACGCGCTCCTCCCGGTCACCGACAGCCGCGTCCGCGTCGCCGTCGCCCAGATCGACCGCGGCGGAGCCATCACCGCCTGGAACGAGCACGCCGAGGAACTCTTCGGTTACGCCTCCGAGCAGGTCACCGGCAAACCCCTCGGCGACCTCGCCGCCTGGCCCCACACCCCCGGCATCGGCACCGGCCTCGCCGAAGCCCTGCGCCTCTCCCGCTGGGAGGGCAGCTACGGCATCCGCTGCGCCGACGGCCGCGTCATCCCCGTCTACGCCTCACACCTCCGGGTCCGCGACGCCCAGGGCGAACCCTCCACGGTCTGCCTCCTGGTACGCGAGCACGAGCGGGCCGTCCTCCAGACGCCGCAGCGCCCCACCGCCGAGCCGGGCGCCGAGAGCCGTGCCGCCGACCCCTTCGAGGTCTTCATCGGCTCCCCCGCCCCCGACGACCTCGACGGCCTGCTCCAGCGCACGGTCGAACGCGCCCGGGACATGCTCGAAGGCGACGCCGCCTTCCTCCTCCTCGCCACCGACGACGAGACGGAACTGGAGGTACGGGCGACCACCGGCCTCCCGGCCGCCCGCCAGCGCTTCGCCCGCGTCCCCGTCGAGACCGGCGCCAGCCGCTACGGCTCCGCCCGCATGCCCGCCGTCCACGAGGACCTGGCCGCCGTCCCCGGCGCCGTCCCGCTCCTCGAAGGCACCGGCATGCGCTCGGTGGTCACCGTCCCGCTCAAGGTCGAGGGCCGGCTCACCGGCTCCCTGGGTGTGGCCGCCGAGAGCGCGAACCGCTACTCCAACGAGGAGGCACTCCGCCTCCAGTTCGCGGCCGACCGCATCGCCCTGGCCGTGGAGTCCGCCCGCCTCGGCGAGCTGGAGCGTCTGCGCCGCGGCTCCCTCAGCTTCCTCGTCGAGGCCTCCGACCTCCTGGCCGGCACCCTCGACCGCGACCAGACGCTGGCCCTGATGGCCCAGATGACGGTCCCGACCCTCGCCACCTGGTGCGCGGTCTACACGATCGCCGACCAGACCTCCGATCCGTACCTCTCCTACGTTCTGCACGAGGACGAGGACCGCATCGACGGCCTCAAGGACCTGCTCTCCTCCATCGCCCCGCCCGACCCGGTGCCGACCCCCGGCGCTCGCGTCTGGACCGCGCCGGGCGACGCCGCCCACCGGGCCGCGCTCAGCGCCTCGGTCCGCGCCCTCGACCACCCCACGAGCCCGCTGTCCTCCGGCATCGACACCACCCTGGCCACCGCGAGCACGGTTGCCGGCGAGACGGTCGTCCTGCCGCTGGTCGCCCGGAACCGCGTGATCGGCATGCTGACGCTCGGCAGGCCGTCGGACGACCACTTCCGCCAGGAGATCCTGGAGCTCGCCGAGGACCTCTCCCGCCGGGCCGCCCTCGCCCTGGACAACGCCCGTCTGTACTCGGAGCGGGTGGCCATCAGCCAGTCCCTCCAGCGCAGCCTCCTGCCGCCCGGCCTCCCCGACATTCCGGGCGTCGAGGTGGACGTCATCTACCGCGCCGCCGGCGAGGGCAACGAGGTGGGCGGCGACTTCTACGACCTCTTCCCGATCCGCGACGGCGCCTACGGCTTCGCCATCGGCGACGTCTGCGGTACGGGCCCCGAGGCCGCCGCCGTCACGGGCCTGGCCCGCCACGCCCTGCGTCTCCTGGCCCGCGAGGGCTTCGGCGGCCCGGCCGTCCTGGAGCGCCTCAACGCGGCGATCCTCGACGAGGGCGCCCGCAGCCGCTTCCTGACCCTGCTGTACGGCGAGATGCGCCCGCAGGAGGACGGCTCGGCGATCCTCAAGGTCGTCTGCGCCGGGCATCCCCTCCCGCTGCGCCTCCGCCCGGACGGCACGGTAGAGCCGTCGGCCGAGCCCCAGCCGCTCCTCGGCGTCATGGAGGACCTGGAGCTGTACGAGCAGACGATCACGCTCGACCCGGGTGACGTCCTCCTCTGCGTCACGGACGGCGTGACGGAACGCCGCGAGGGCACCCGCATGCTGGGCGACGACGGCCTGGCCGAGGTCCTCAAGACCTGCACGGGCCTCACGGCCGGCGCGGTCGCCTCCCGAGTCCTCCGCGCCGTGGAGCGCTTCGCCCAGGCCCCCGCCTCCGACGACATGGCCATCCTGGCGATGCGCCTCCGAGAGCCCGACGACCGCTGACGAAAGCCGGCGATCCCTCGCAAGGGGATCGCCGGCCACAGCTGTGCATGCTGTACGGGAACGCAAAAAGGCCCCCGCCACGAGGCGGGGGCCTTTTTCTATGGAGCCCTTTAACGGAATCGAACCGTTGACCTTCTCCTTACCATGGAGACGCTCTACCGACTGAGCTAAAAGGGCGGGTGTTCGGCGGCGTCCTACTCTCCCACAGGGTCCCCCCTGCAGTACCATCGGCGCTGAAAGGCTTAGCTTCCGGGTTCGGAATGTAACCGGGCGTT
>NZ_JBIWIO010000013.1:281884-293532 GCF_044764665.1 Streptomyces sp. NPDC093795 | reverse complement strand
CCCGCGGAGCGGGTACCACATCGCTGCGCGATGTGCAAGCGAACACCCGCGCTGCGCGCGGGTGTTGCGCTCCCGCTCCGCGGGAGCGCTGAGTGGGACGCTGCGCGTCCCACTCAGCCCGAGGGCTGCGCCCTCGGGTTGATGCTCCGTTCGCTGCGCTCTCGGAGCTGGTGGGGCTGCCGGCCATTCCGCTTCGCTCCGGGCCGGCTGTGGCGGGTCCGCTGCGCTCCCCCGCCTGACGGTCCTTCGGCTGCGCCTTCAGGACCGTTTGGGCCCGCTGACGCGGGCCCGGCTGGCTACAGGATGGGGTGCTCTGGGCTTATGCGGCTCAGGCGTTTGCGTGGCGGGGGGTGACGGCTCGTCGGGGTGCGGCGCGATGGGCCGGCTGGTGTCCTGGAGTGGCTTGGAGGCGGTGCACCCAGAGAGAGGCGGTGGCGAGCAGGCCGGTGAAGACGGCTAGGAGGAGGAGGGAGACCCACATCTGCCGGCCCCCGGGGTGGGTCCATCCCGTCCAGGCCGCGGCGGCCGCCCACAGCAAGACGCCTGCCGCGTAGAAGGCGCGGATCCGGCGCAGCTGCCGTACGGCCCGCAGGGACATCGGGTGTTCACTCTTCGGTGCCATGCCAGCCCGTGTACCCCCAACCACGCAATCCACCAGGCGGGGCTTGACTGTCCTTGTGGCGCCTGCCGTCCGGGCGTCCACGCTCTCTCGCGGGTGCGGGGTCCTCCCGCTGCGCCCGCAGCCACCGACCCGGGCTCTCCGATTACACCTGGGGCCGCCGGCGCGGGTTTTCCCGCTGCACCTGGGGCGCCGGCCCGGGCTTCAGCTGCGTCTTCAGCTCCCCACGGGCCGCTGACGCTCGCTCTCTGGGGCGAGCTGACGCGAGCTTGCCGGCTGCGTCTTCAGTTCCTCGGGGGCCCCTGCCGCCTGGGCCGAGCTGACCGTGCGGGTGGGGGTCTAGGTGGGGGTCTGTCTCAGGTTGATGCAGCATGTAGAGTTGGCAAAAGTACGTGACACCCAGCGGGTCAATTGGTCATCCTGTCCATGTCCTCCAACGCATCTGGTGAGGGTCGCATTTTCCGGATTCGACAGCTTCCTCGATGGAATAGTTGCCGAAATATACGCAGTCCGCATACAGCGGCCGCGTGGCGTACCAGCAGAGCGCGACCATCGAGGCGAGCGCTAGAGCGGAGACAAGGTGCCTCCATGTAGGGGGCCCTGAGACGGGGTGAATCATGCCGGTGAGCCTACGGCCGGGTAGGAAGTGCCCCTCCCCTGGGGGCTGTCCTGTGGAGGAGACCGTGGTCTGCCGCAGCAAGGCCGCCATGAGGCCCTCGGGCTCCAGTCCGCTGCGGGCAGGAGCAGGAGGGCCGGTACACGACGCGATCGGCGTACCTGGGGTTTCGGCCGGGCTTCAGCCGGGCTGTCCCCGCTGGCCTGAAATTCAGCGACCTTATCGATAAAGGGAAGGCAGCAAATGTTCGGGGTCCAGCTCAGGGAACACCAGATCTACCAGAAGTCAGCGTTCCGTAAATGGGTGGGATTGCCTGCAAGATCAGCTGTGCCCCCAGAGGGGGCGCGCGCCATGGGGGTGTCCGCGACAGGGTCCGGGAAAACGATCACGGCCGCCGCGAGCGCTCTGGAGTGTTTTCCGGACGGGCGGATCCTCGTCATGGTGCCCACCTTGGATCTGATCGTGCAGAGCGCGCAGTCTTGGCGCCGGGTCGGGCACCGCGCGCCCATGGTCGCGGTGTGCTCGGTGGACAAGGACGAGGTCCTGGAGCAGTTGGGAGTGCGTACCACGACCAATCCGATCCAGCTCGCGCTGTGGGCGGGATCGGGGCCGGTGGTCGTGTTCGCCACGTACGCCTCCCTGGTCGATCGAGAGGACCCGGAGGACCCTTCGGGCCGGCGGACGGTGCGCGGGCCGCTGGAGGCGGCTCTGGCGGGCGGGGAGCGGCTGTACGGGCAGCGGATGGCTCCGTTTGACCTGGCCATTCTGGATGAGGGGCACATGACGGCCGGGGACATGGGGCGGCCGTGGGCGGCGATCCACGACAACAGCCGGATCCCTGTCGACTTCCGGCTCTACCTGACCGCCACCCCGCGGATCCTCGCCGCGCCCCGGCCGCAGCGCGGGCGGGACGGCCGGGAGCTGGTCATCGCGTCGATGGAGGACGACTCCAGCACCTACGGCACCCGGATTTTTGATCTTGGGCTGGCGGAGGCGGTAGAACGCTCGATCCTCGCTGGCTTCGAGATCGACGTGCTCGAGATCCGCGACCCCGACCCGATCCTCGGCCTGTCCGAGGACGCGCTGCGCGGCCGGCGCATGGCCCTGCTCCAGGCCGCACTGCTGGAGCACGCGGCGCAGCAGAATCTGCACACCACCATGGTGTTCCACCAGCGGGTCGAAGAAGCCGCAGTGTTCGCCGAGCAGATGCCGCGCACGGCCGCCGAGCTGTACACCGCTGAGGCCTCCGCGGCGGCGCTGGTAGGTGCGGAGGAGCTGCCCGCGTCGTCGATCGACGCCGAGCTGTACGAGCTGGAGGAGGGCCGTCACGTGCCTGCGGACCGGGTGTGGGCGGACTGGCTGTGCGGGGACCATCCCATCGCGCATCGGCGTGCGGTGATCCAGCGGTTCGCCAACGGCATCGACGCCCAGAACCGGCGGGTGCACCGGGCGTTCCTGTCCTCCGTACGCGCCCTCGGGGTCGGGGTCGATATCGCCGGACTGCGCGGGGTCGAGGCCGTGTGCATCGTCGGCTCACGCAGCTCCCAGGTGGACGTCGTCCAGAACATCGGACGTGCGCTGCGCCCCAACCCGGACGGCACGACCAAGACCGCGCGGATCATCATCCCCGTCTTCCTCCAGCCCGGGGAGGACCCGAAGGACATGGTCGCCTCGGCCAGCTACCAGCCCTTGGTCGACATCCTCCAAGCCCTGCGCTCGCACTCGGAACGCATGGTCGACCAGCTCGCCTCCCGCGCCCTGACCCGCGGTACCGAACGGCGGCGCCTCCACGTCCGCCCCTCCCCCGCGACCGTGGCCGGCCCGGATAACGGGGACATGCCCGAGGAGACCAGCCAGACGCAGCAGGAGGTCGACCGCGTCACCTCGGTCGTGGTCAACTTCGCCTCCCCCCGCGACGCCGCCGACATCGCCGCCCTCACCCGCTGCCGCGTCATCCGCCCCCAGTCCCTCGTCTGGCTCGAGGGCTACCAGGCCCTGGTCCGGTGGCGCACCGAGAACGGAATCACCGGGCTGCACGCCGTGCCCTACGACACCGAGACCGAGGTCGGGACGACTAAGGCATTTCCGCTGGGGCGATGGGTGCAGCAACAGCGGAAAGCGCTGCGGGCCGGTGAACTCGACCCTCACCGCAAAACCCTCCTCGACGAGGCCGGGATGGTGTGGGAACCCGGCGACGAAGCATGGGAGAACAAACTCGCCGCACTCCGCTCCTACCGGCGGGCCACCGGGCACCTCGCACCCCGCCAAGACGCCCTCTGGGGCGAGGGCGACCGTGAGCAGCTGCCCATCGGGCAGCACATGGCCAACCTCCGCCGCAAAAACGGCCTCGGCAAAGACCCGCAGCGCGCGGAGACCCGGGCCGCGCAACTCGCGGAGATCGACCCGGACTGGAACTGCCCCTGGCCACTCGACTGGCAACGCCACTACAAGGTGATCGCGGACCTGGTCGACGCCGACGGCGTGCTGCCCAACATCGCACCCGGAGTGGTCTTCGACGGTGACGACATCGGACGATGGCTCACGCGGCAAAGAGAAGCGAGCACCTGGACGCAACTCTCCGCCGAGCAGCAGGAACGGCTGTCCCGGCTGGGCATCAAGCCCGTTGAGGCACCGTCTCCCGCCCCCGCGGCTCCTCGTACGGCGAAGGGCCCGAGCAAGGCGCAGCGAGCATTCCAACGCGGCCTCACGGCCCTCAAGCAGTGGGTGGAACGGGAAGGCGCGGACCGGCCGGTCCCGCGCGGCCACACCGAACAGATCACGGTCGACGGCGAAATCGAGCCGGTGGCCGTCAGGTTGGGCGTGTGGGTCTCGAACACCAAATCGAGGTGGGGCAAGCTCGCCCAGGAGCAGCAGGCCGCCCTCGCTGCACTGGACGTTCCCTGGGCAGTGACCGCGCCGGTGCCGAGTCGGCCTGGGGGCGCGGGTCCGGCGGGTGAAGCCGTCGTCCAGCCCGTACCGTCGGACGCGTCCGGGTAGGAATGCCAGAGCTGAGACGACACCATGAAGGACGAGATCGCCTCCCCAGTCGTAGACCTCGAACTTCGGGCCGCTGTCCAGCCGGACCAAGCCCGGTCTGCCGAAGACACCACGCCCTGCGCGAAGAGTTCTCATCCGTTCGGGTGAGCGGCGAGGATCGGAACATCTGCGCTTCTGCTCATGTACTTGGCTTCGGGTATGAAGCCTGGCGGAGTTGTTGGTGTGGATGCGGCGGGTGATCTCAAGGTGTCCGCTGTACCTGTGGCTACCGGCAGAGTCGACGCGTGCTTTCGTGATCCTCTGGGAAAGGCACATCAGGTTTCGTGGCTTGAGGCGGCGCAGGACGTTGTCTTTGAGGACTGTCCTGTGATTCGGTCGTTTCCCGTCCGGTATGGGCGGCGCGTGGCGCCGGGGTGGTGGTGGTCGTCGACCAGTGGGCGGCTGGTGGCGTACGGGTCCGGTGTCATGCGGACCCAGCTGATGCTGCTCGACCGGGATCCGGCGGTTGTCGCGCTGGCCTGTCGGCCAGTGGAGCTGGTGTGGCATGAGGACGGCAAGGTCGTCGCTCATGCGCCGCAGCTGATGGCCCGGCTTCACGACGGCAGCGGCCTGTTGCTCGACTGCGCGGGACGCATCGGGTCGTCTGCCCGGCTGGCGGAGCGGGCGCGGGTTGTGGCGGCTGCTGCGGAGGCAGTGGGGTGGTCCTATCGGCTCGCGGGGCCGCCGGATCCGGTGTTGGTGGCCAATGTGCGGTGGCTGGCCGGTTACCGGCATCCCCGATACGCCGCTGAACCGTGGGTGCCAGCTCTGGTGGAGGCGTTCAGCAGTCCGCGGCCAGCGGTGGAGGCTGTGCGGGAGCTGGGTGACCCGATCGCCCTGTGGCCCGCGGTCTTTCATGCGCTGTGGAGCGGTGTGCTTCGGGTGCGGCTGGACGAACCGTTGCACGAGCGTGCCGTTGTCTCGGTCGCAAGGTGCCCGGGCCACGCTGGTGACCGATGAGGGCACCTCGGCGGTGGTGCTGCTGCCCTATCTGTTCGCTGATCTGTCTTTCGATGTGGAAGGCGGGCCGACGCCGGGGAGGGTGCCGCGGTTCGGGCTGCTGGAGGCCCTGCCGGAACAGGCGCGCGAGCGGGCTGTGGCGTGGCAGCGGCATGTGCGGGAGGTGGAGACCGGCTTTCCTGACGCGGTCGGCCAGGGCGCCCCGCGTGAGCAGTTCGATCCGGCGACGTGGAGCCTGGCGCAGCGGGAACGGGCGAAGGCGGAGGAGTTGAGGGCGGCGGGCTGGGCTGCGAGTGCGGCGACGGTGCGCCGGATGTGAGCGCGCCACCGCAGCGAGGGCTTGTGGGGATTGGTGGACGGCCGGGCGGTGCGGGAGCGGTCGGCGGTGGGGCGGGCCGATGAGCGGGTGGTCGCGGCAGTCAGGAAGGTGCTGGAGGGGCAGCGGGAGCGATCGACAGGCACGCTGGTACGGCTGCCGTCGATCAGGAACGAGTTCTCCGACATCGCCGACCGGGCGATGAAGGACCAGATGACCTACCGCGGCTTCCTCGCCGAGCTGCTGATGGCCGAGTGCGACGACCGGTCCCGGCGCCGTTCGGAACGGCGGATCAAGGCGGCCGGCTTCCCCCGGGACAAGTCGTTGCGGACCTTCGACTTCGACGCGAACCCCAACATCGACGCAGCCGCCATCCACACCCTCGCCAGCTGCGAATGGATCAAGAAGAGCCAACCGCTCTGCCTGATCGGCGACTCCGGCACCGGCAAGTCCCACATGCTGATCGCCCTGGGAACCGAGGCCGCGATGGCCGGCTACCGGGTGAAGTACGTGCTGGCGACGAAGCTGGTCAACGAGCTCGTCGAGGCCGCCGACGAGAAGCAGCTGACCAAGACGATCGCCCGCTACGGCCGCGTCGACCTGCTCTGCATCGACGAGCTCGGCTACATGGAACTCGACCGCCGCGGCGCCGAACTCCTCTTCCAGGTCCTGACCGAACGCAAGGAGAAGAACAGCGTCGCCATCGCCTCCAACGAGTCCTTCGGCGGCTGGACCAAGACGTTCACCGACCCCCGCCTCTGCGCGGCCATCGTCGACCGCCTCACCTTCAACGGCACCATCATCGAGACCGGAACCGACTCCTACCGCCTCGCCAGCACCCGAGCTCGCGCCGAGGAGTCGGCCAAAGGCCGGCTGAGTGCTGCCGCTACCTGCCTCGACGGCCCCGCCACCCTCCGGGCGGCGGGGCCGTCGGCCGGACGTCATGCTTACTCAGCGACCAGTCCGAAGTCCTGAGGGAACGCCTCAAGGAACTCCCGACGCACGGGATCGGCCTCCGCCTCAGCCATCCCTCCCAGCACATCAAGCAGGTCGCGCCGTTGATCGCTCGACAAGTGCTTGAGCACCGCAGCCATACCCTCCAGTGCCTTCACCGCGTCATCGAGATCCATCTGTTCGTCGTCCGCGCCGTCGATGAACCAAGCCATGTCGACCAGGGCCTCGGTCAGGGCATGCGCCAGCGATGAGTACTCAGATGCCACGGTGATCTCCCCCAAAACTACGGTCCCGGACTGCACCGCCCATCCCACCACATCGCTTCCGGAACCAGGGGCCTGCCCGCGGCCAGCACACCGCCGGCATCCCCTCGGACACAGCTGCCTACATCCCCGACGTCATTTCCCGTGAACAATCCCAGGCACTCTGACCGCCCGCTGCCTCCCGAAGAGGTGGACAAACGCTGCTGCTGAACGTGAACAAAGCCATCCTGGCGTGCCCAAGGTCCGGCAGGGTACGCGCGAGTACTTCGAGACGATCCTGCACGAGATGGAGCAGTGGTCGCAGAGGATCCTCGCCGATCCCAAGAAGAGCGAAGCTGAGAAGCTGGCGGCTGTCGAAGAGGCAAAACTGGCACACGCTCTCGCCGACGCTCTTGAGGACGACCCGTGTCGGGTCAAGTACATACTCGTCAAGGGCAACGTCGACAAGCAGGGCAACCACAACGGCTACGAGATGAAGCAGTTCGACACCCGGCCGCAAGCAGAGAAAGACAGAGAGCGAAACAATGACCAGGATTCCGAGGCATAACGCGCGCGACACGAGCCACGTAGAGCTCCAGCTGGACATTGCGAACAGCGGATTCCGGCAGAAGGTCGGTTTCCTCAAGAAGAGTCCGTCCTGGTTCTCGAACGCCTTGGCAGGGGCCGTGCAGCTGTTGAACCTCCGCTGCTCGGTGGACGCCGAGGCGGACAAGGTGGAGACCTGGGAGGCCTGCGTCACCGCGATGCAGGTCGGGTCGGCCCTGTTCGCCTCGGCACGCGCCACCACCGACACCATCGAATGCCGCATCGGCCACGAGATGCGCACGATCCGCGCAGGCGCACTGCCCCGGGCCCATGCGGGGAACTGGCTGACCGCGTTCTGGCTGGCCGCGGTCTGCCGTGAGAAAACGCGCATGACCGAGCTGTGTCAGTTCCCGGTCGCCCTGCTGCGAGAATCCGGCGCCACCTTCGACGCGTACATCTACGACTGGGTGGAAGCACTCCAGGCGTACTGGCTCAACCGCCCGGAGCTCGGCGACAAGCTAGTGGCCGCGGTTGAGGGCACCGATCCCGACGTTTTGCGGCACGCGCCGCGCGACAGCGTCCTCAAGATCATGTATCCACCCATGAACCTTTTGACCCACTTGGTCGGCGGCGACCAGGAAGGCTTCAACTCCGAGCTCGCCACCGCCCTCGAATGGCACAAGGACTACTGGACCCGCGACGAGGATCGCGCTCTGGACGCTGAAGGCCTCACTGCCCTGGGCCCGCTCGCCGTGGCATGCCTTGCCCGCGACAAAGGATTCAGCATCACCGTCGAATCCGAATACCTGCCCAAGTACCTCCTCGACGGCGGCTGGGTGAACGAATTTCCCACGTGAAGGACGCGCCACCCGTGCGCCGGACGTGCAATGAGACATCCAAGTGACGTCCCGAGCGGCCTTTGCCGCCCCGCACCGACCATTGGGCCGCCCTGCCCCGCGTCGCCGGGTGGTGCCGGAACCGGCGGCATGGAAAGCCCACGAGACCGTCGTCGTCCCCAGCACCACATACCTCAAGCCATCACGCTGTACCGCAAGAATCCTTGAACGCACGCCCCGTTCTGCAAGTGGCTGCGATGTGCCGCCTGCATGACAGTGAGCCGCCTGGGGATGTACCGCGGCATGTCAGCCACCAGAGCACAAGGCACCGCCTCGTGTCAGCGACCAACCATCGCCATAGGCCAGGGACCTGCAAGAACATGCCGCTCCTGACCAACCGTCACTGCCATGACCTCACCGCCATGAAGCCGACACATCGCAACCTGTCCGCACGAGCCGGGGTACCCGGATCTGAGCTCCAGGCAGTACTCGACGGCGCCTCACCCCGTCCACCACTGCTCCGGCGACTCGCACCCGCGCTGAAACTGCGCACCGCAGACCTCTTCGTCATCGCAGGAACGCCGGTCCCGGACGAGCTGGCCCCTCTCGACATAAAGGCCGGCAGCCAGATCCCCCCGCTCGCCAAGTACGCCCTGCCCCTCCCGTCAGACCGCCGGCAACAACTCCGCCGGCTCGCCCAGTCACTGCCCCGGCACAAGCGGACACAGCCGAATCTGCCAACGCCTGCACACCAGCGGTACCAACCCAGTCACGGCGCGCTGCTCGTACACATGCTCGGCAACCGGAACCTGAACTGGACGGCCTCCGCCAAGACCCTCTACCACCTCACCGGCCGACTCCACGCCGCAGCAACCATTGGAGCGATAGGCCACGGCCGCAAGGAAGTAACCCCCGGCCTCCTGGCCGACTTCGCAACCCTACTCGGCATCCCCGCCCACGACCTGGCAGCTCTGACCGGCATCGACCCACCGGACCAGACCCCGTCACAGAACCCAGCGGCAGCCGACGTGGCCGAGCTGATCTGGGACATCCGATCCCTAACCGCCGCCCAGGTACAACACATCAACGACACGGCCAAAAACCCGCAGCAGGACTAACCCCACGCACTACACGACCGACAGCCAACCTTCACTGGAAAACGACAGCGACCTTCACCAAGAAAACGACACCCCACAAACCCGACCACCCCAACCACCAGCAAAAACACCTCACACACCCAGTGCAAACAACTGACGCCACACACTGAAAAACACACGACGCCCATCATCTGTACCCCCGCAGCGCAGGGGGGCGGGCTACCCGCAGCGGCAGGCCTCCCACGCCCGTCCCGCTGCCAGAGCCTGCTGACGGTACCGGCGCAGGTCAGGACCGCCCTGCTGGGCGCGGTCGGCCCAGTAGGCGGTGATCGAGGACGCGAACGCGGTGATCGCCTGCTCGGGTGCGTCGCGGTAGGCCGGGATCTGGGCGGCGTGCTTCTCGGCTTCCTCGGGGGTGTGCCCGGCCCGGATGAGCTGGGGGAGGATGAGCGCGACATCGAGCCAGGCCGCGCCCCGGTGGGCGAGGGCCCAGTCGACGAAGCGGACACCGCGGTCGCCGATGAGGAGGTTGTCGGTGCGGATGGCGCAGTGCAGGAGCGTGTCGCCCCGCATGGCCTCGTGTACTCCGTGGCGCGTTCGCCGACCGGGGGGTCGGCGAACTCCGGCGCGCCCGGGTAGGGACTGGGGGTGAGCGGGGCGGGGAGCGCGGCAATGGCGTCCAGGACGAGCGGCAGGTCCGGTGAGCCGGGAGCGAGGTCGGGGTGACGCCCCTCGACGTGCTCGAAGGCGAGGACGACCCAGCCGTGTTCGTCGAGTTCGGCGAGCAGTCTGGGGCCCGGGCCGGGGGCACGACGATCACTGACCTGATCGAGGAGCTCGCGTCGAAGGAGCTCACTGGGGCCGAGCGTGAACAGCGGGCTGCCGAGGCCGCCCGCGAGCTCGGCGTCGAATACACCGAGCAGGTTCAGCAGACAGGCCAGGATGCCTGGGCGAAGATCCGCGCCCACCAGGGCCGGGCCGCGTGAACCTGACTGCGGTCCTCGACCACTCCGCGCTGACCGCGCTGTACCAGGCGGACCCGTTCTTCACCGGGCTGTACATCGAGGCCTCGCGCGGCACCGGCCGCATCCTCGTGCCCTCCCTGGCCGCGCTCGCCGCCGAGCGCCAGGTCCCCGGCGCCGGCCAGCACGCCACCAGACTCCGCTTCTTCGAGAGCGTCGCGTTCACCGCAGGCCATGCAGTCGACGCCATGGCCTGGCCCGACGCGGAATGGCCTGTCGCCCACGCGGCGGCCATCGCCTGGAAGACGGCCCGCGAGGGCGAGCCCGTCACCGTCTTGTCGCTGGTCCCCGACCTGTACACGGCCACAGGCATCGTGCCGCTCGACCCCACGGCGTAGGGGCGTCCTGGGCTACCAGCTCAGCTTGTGGCCAGCGAGTTCGGGGAACAGGCCGAGATCCGCCGCCCTCTGAGGCGGCGGACTGCCTCTGCTCAGCTGGCCAAAGTGCCTTGGTGGAAGTACATGCGCCAACCCGTCTCCGTGAGGCGCCACAGCGAGCTTCGCCACGCTCGGCGTCCGCTGTTGTCAGCGAGGTACCTCAAATGAACGACACCCGGAGCAAGCACGACCCCCGACATCTCGCTGACCTTGACCGGCGACTCTGGATCCACTGAGCCAGCACTCGTCACGGTGAGGATCGACGTCGCGTCCCACCGGCGGCCAGATGCCCCGAACTCGATGAACTCCGGGTCCAGCAGCTCCGAGACAAGGACCGGCGAAGCACGCACCTCAGGGTCGAGAAGCCTCAGCTCTGCCTCAATGGCCGCTTGAACAGCTCGCTCACTCTCGTCTGCCATGCCCGAACCCTACGGCCACGCACCGTCGCTTCTCATCAACATTCCTGGCCAGCTTGATCACCGACTGCCGTCCAAACCCATGCAGAAGTGCTGTCACTAGACGTCGACAGAGCCACCCAAACGCCAGACGCACCGGAATCACCCCGAAACTTGAGGCCGACGACCGCAAGGCACCCGTCCCCAGCATCGACCTCGTTCGGACGCACCTCGAACAGACCCCGGAAACGCCGACATCACGCCCGATCAATCAGATCAGACGGGATCTCGTGAACTCTTCCTGAGCGAACTCAAGAACAGTCGCACCCAGGGGGACGGCCGGGTGGACCTGTACGCCCTCACCGCCACCGCGGGCCGCTACTACGCCACCTCGGGACGCCCCCTTCAAACCCGGCGTCACGCTCCAGTACCAGCGGACCGTGCTCGGCTCCGGGATCGTCTTCTAAGGCGACGTACAACCATTCGATTGCCTCACGAGTCATGCGGGCGTGGGGGGGGGCGGCCCCCCCCCCCCCCCGGGGGGGCCCCCCCCCCCCGGCCCCCCACCGCCCGGGCGGCGCCCCCCCCCCCGGCGAACCCCAGGCCGGCCGCGGGGGCGCCCGGCCCCCCCC
>NZ_JBIWIO010000013.1:64828-281874 GCF_044764665.1 Streptomyces sp. NPDC093795 | reverse complement strand
CCCCTGTCCCCGGGCCGGGGGGCGGGCGCGGGTTTGTTTTTATTCGGGCCTTAACACCATTTGGTTTCCCCCCGGGGGCGGGGGGGGGGGGGGGGCCGCCCCCCCCCCCCACTCCTGGGGAGGAACGTCTCCGTTGTCCCACAACGTCCGTGCAGTCGCCGTCGCCCTCGTACTCGCCGTGACGGCCGGCGGTGCCTCCGTCGCCCCCGCCGTGGCGGCGCCCGCCGCGACCGGTCCGTCGGCGGCCGCCGACCTGTCACAGGAGCAGGCCGTGCGCGTGCCCGAGAACGGGCTCCTGCGCGGCGGCGGCCCGTCCGGCTTCCTGACCGTCCACGAGCAGGCGCGCGACCGCTTCACCTGGACCCGGTACGCGGACGGCGGCACCGTCGAGCTGCCGGCGGGCACGTACCGGGGGTCCGTCGGCAGCGACGTCGTCGTGAAGCAGAACGGCCCCACCTCCTACGAGCTGCGCGACATGGCGACGGGCGCAGCGCCCGTCGTCGTCGACACCTCGTCCCTCGGCCCCGCCTCCGACCTCCTCAGGGCGGCTGGGAAGGCCCTCCTCCTGGCGGTCGTGGACGGCTCCGGGCGCACGAGCCTGCACCTGGTCTCCGCCGACGACGACGGCAGGCTCGTCGACCACGAGGTCGCCGGCCTGCCCGCGGACGCCGCCTTCGGGGCCTACGACCTGTCCGTGCCCGACGTCTTCGCCCTCGCGTACACCGGCACGGTCGGCGGGACGGTCCAGCGGCGCCTCGCCGTCGTCGAGCTGGCCACCGGCACGATCGCGGACGACCGGGCTCTGCCCGCCTCCGCCACCGACGTCAGCGCCTCCGCCACCCACGTCGCCTGGGCCGAGAAGGACGCGCAGGGCCGGCTGACCGTCGTCTCGGCCCGCCGCGGCGAGACCGCCACGGTCCGGACCCCGCTCACCGGCACCGGCACCGGCCTCCGGGTCGACGTCATGGGCAACTGGGTCACGTACACGGTGCACGGCGGAGCCGACGCCTCCGCGCCGAACCCGCTGTTCGCGCTCATGGCCCGCCCGCTCGCGGGCGGGGACGCGGTCAAGGTCATGGACAGCACGAAGGCCCTCTACGGCTCCGGCACGGTCCAGGGCGGGACCCTGGCTGGCGGCGAGGGCGTCTACCGGATCGACCCCGGCGCGGACGGCCGGCCGGTCGCGACGCTCCGCGCGAGCAACGGTCTGGCCACCGCGCTGACGCTGACGTACGAGTCGGTCCCCACCACCCTGAGCTTCCGTACGGCCGTGCCGCAGCCGACCCTGATCTGGCACGTCGGCCGGAACAACGCGGTGGCGGACTTCGAGCTCGTCCACAAGGCGACCGGCAAGCGGTGGACGAGGGGAGAGGGCCCCGTCAACGGAAACATCGGGCTCACCGCCGCCACCTGGGACGGCGTCTTCCCCGACAGGTCGGCCGCCCGCAACGGCGCCTACACCTGGACGCTGACCGCCAAGCCCCTCAACGGCATCGGCCCCGACCTCGTCCGGACCGGCACCCTCACCGTCGACAGCGGCACCGGACCGCACGACTACTCGGACAGCGGCGCCCCGGACCTCCTGGTCCGCAACGACGACGGCCGGCTGCTGTCGTACGACTTCCGGCAGATCCTCACCCAGTACCTGCACGTGTCCGAGCGGACCGACCACGGCGGCGGCTGGAACACGTACGACCGCGTCGTCTCCACCGGCGACGTCGCCGGCTCCCGCTTCGCCGACGTGGTGGGCCGCGACCGCTCCGGCGTCCTCTGGTTCTACCAGGGCACCGGCACCTCGCTCGCCCGCCGGGTCGAGGTCGGCGGCGGCTGGCAGACCTACGACAAGATCACCGCCGGCTCCGACCTGACCGGCGACGGCCGCGCCGACCTCCTCGCCGCCGACAAGACCGGCGTCCTGTGGCTCTACCGCTCCACCGGCAGCGCCACGAAGCCCTTCGCGCCCCGCGTCAGGATCGGCGGCGGCTGGCAGACGTACGACCGGATCACCGCCACCGGGAACATCGCCGGAGCCCGCGGCGGCGACCTCGTCGCCCGCGACCGGGACGGCGTCCTCTGGCTGTACCTCGGCAAGGGCGACGGCACCTTCACCACCCGCACCCGGATCGGCGGCGGCTGGCAGGAGTACGACGAGATCGTCGGCATCGGCGACGCCGACCGGGACGGCCGCGCCGACCTGCTCGTCGACGGGAAGGCGCTGTACAGGGGCCAGTCCCTCTCCTACTACAAGGGCACCGGCGACGTGCGCGCCCCCTTCGCCCCGAGACGGAAGCTGGGCACTCCGAACACCTTCAACGACGACAACGGGCTGGTCTTCTGAGAAGGCCGCGGAACCCCCGGACCTGACGGACTACCGGGTCACGGCCCAGCGGACGGCGCCCTTCGCCCCCCGGGCGCTACATCGGCTCGCTGTGAAGCGACGCGCAGCTCTACTGACCCCCTCCCCCCTCCCCCTCCCCCTCCCCCTCCCCCTGAGAGGCTTCCTTCCTTGGCTCGCCCCAGATACACCGCACACCGCCGTCTCGGCGCGGTCGTCGCCGTCGTCCTGATGGCCACCGCCGGCCCCGCCGTCCTCCCCGCCGGCGCCGCCACCAGGACCGGCTCCCTGCCCGTCACCGCGCCCGCCGCGACGGCGGACGCCACAGCGCCCGTCCTCAAGCCCGGCGACAAGGTCCTGGGCATGGGCCGGACCGGGTTCCTGAGCCAGGACGCGGACGACTACACCCTCCGGCGCTGGACCCGCCTGGCCGACGGGGCGGTGACCACCGTCCCGTACAAGCCCCGCACCTACCTCTCCCGCGACTCGGACATCGCGGTCCTCCAGAACCGTGCCACCACCACCCTGCGGGACTTGACCACGGGCACGGACCTCTTCTCGCTGCCTCTGGACTGGGACCGGTACGCGGGAGCCGTCGGCTCCCACCTCTTCGTCCGGGCCGACCTCTCAGGCCACAGCCCCCTGGACGTCTACTCCTCCGGCACGGACGGACCGGTGCGCCGAACGGTGACCGGGCTGCCCGCGGACGCGTCCGATCTGTTCGCGGTGGCGGGCGCCGACGGCGAGGCGCTGGTGAAGTACTTCACCGGTGAGGGGACGACAGTGGTGGCCAAGCACCTGGCGATCGTGGACCTCGACTCCGCCACCGTGGCCTCCTCCCGCCAGATCCCGGCCGAAGGCTCGACGGAGGAGTTCGCCTACGCTCTCTCCTCCGGGCACGTCGCCTGGACCGAGTACGAGTCAGGTGCGGGTACAAGCGTCGTCGTCCTCGACCGCTCCACCCAGATGGTCCAGCGCTTCCCGATGCCCACATCGGGGAGGCTGCTCCTCGGCCTTGCCGGGGACTGGGTCACCTACTCCCGGCCCGGAGGGCTGCTGGCGGAGGAAGCGAGCACGCTCATCCCGCTGACCGCCCGCAGCCTCACCGGCACCACCACGCGCAAACTCCTCGACCACACGGTGTCCGGTTTCGACACCGCCGGCGACACCCTCGGCTTCGTCGGCGGCACAGTCACCGGCGGCGAGGGCCTCTACCGGGTCGCGCCCGGCACGGACGGCGTCCCGATCGCCACCCGGCTCGCCGTGACGGGCGAGCCGACGCAGGTCACGCTGCTCGGCCAGGCCGTCCCCACGACGGTGGACCTCGACCTCACCGGCGGCAAGCTCCCCATGTCCTGGGTGCTCAGCCGGACCAACGTCACCATGTGGGTCACCCTCCGCAACACCCGCACGGGCGAGTCGATCACGGAGTACGTCGCCCAGCCGGAGCAGGGCGAGGATCCGCAGCCGACCCGGTTCGACTGGAACGGCACGCTCAACTGGCAGGGAACCCCCAACTTCTGGACCTCCGCCTCGGCCAGCCCGTACACCTGGGAGATCAGCGCGAGCCCGCTCAACCGCGTCGGGCCCACACTGAAGGCGTCCGGCTCCTTCACGGTCAACCGCAAGACCGGCGCGCACGACTACGACAGCGACGGCTCCCCGGACATCCTGGCCCGCGACGAATCCGGCAACCTGTGGCTCCAGGACGTCCACTACCGGGAGGAGGGGCGAGAGACCTACCAGAACCCGGACTCGCTCGTCGGCGGCGGCTGGCAGGCGTACGACCGGATCGAGGCCACCGGCAACATCGCCGGGGCCGCCGCCCCCGAGGTCGTCGCCCGCGACCGGAGCGGGGTGCTCTGGCTGTACCAGGGCACCGGCAACGGCAAGGCCCCGTTCACCACTCGCACCCGGATCGGCGGCGGCTGGCAGGCGTACACCCTCCTGACGGGCGGCAGCGACCTCACCGGCGACGGCCGCCCCGACCTCGTCGCCACCGACGGGTCCGGCCGCCTCTGGCTGTACCGGAGCACGGGCTCCGCGACCGAGCCCTTCGCCTCCCGCCGGCTGATCGGGAGCGGCGGCTGGCAGACGTACGACCGGATCGCCGCGACCGGCAACCTCGCGGGCGCCGCCCACGGCGACCTCGTCGCCCGCGACCGCACCGGCGTCCTCTGGCTATACCTCGGCAAGGGCGACGGCACCTTCGCCGCCCGGACCCGCATCGGCGGCGGCTGGCAGCGCTACGACGACCTGATCGGCTCCGGCGACGCCGACCGCGACGGCAAGCCCGACCTGTACGCGTCCGACGTCAACGACGCCATCCCGGAACCGTTCCTCTACCGAGGCACAGGCGCGTGGCAGGCGCCGTTCCGCCCCGGAGAGGGAGTGAACCTCATCCAGGACAGCCGTTGGTTCAACCTCTTCGCCTGATCCCTACGGCGCGACACGGTCGCCCAGACCGTCTTGCCGACCGTCCGGTCCCTGACGCCCCACGCCCTCGCTAGGGTGGCCACGAGCAGCAGCCTGTAGCCACCCTCGTCCGGCTCCCGGGACGGTAACGGCCGGCACTCGCCGCGCGCGTCCCGCAGCCCCACCCGTACGTGCCCGCCCTCCCCCTCCATCCGCAGCTCGAAGTCCCGCAGTTCGTGCTCCGTCTGACGCCCACGCCCCGGGGCGCGCGCCTGGCCCGGCGGCTGGCGGCGCACCAGCTGCGGGCGTGGGGGCCCGCGTCGGAGGCGGCGGAGCTAGTGGTGGCCGAGCTGGCGAACAACTCGGTGCAGCACGGGCGGGTGCCGGTCCGGGGTCTTACCGATCAATGCGCGCCGCCGTCACACGCTGGTGAGGAATGTGGTGACGCAGGTCCTCACGGCCGCCCTCAGGGCGTCGTCGCTATGTTCCGATGCCACCCAGCCCATGGAGCTGCGGATGGATTCCCTGACGAAGTTGAACGTGCGCCGCACATTGAGCTGGTCGAACCCATCGTCGGCGGCGAGCGTACTTGCCCCCCGCACCAGCAGTCCGGCATCCGGGAGTGAGCGCAGGCAGTTCACCCCTTGATCGTGAGCGGGCCCTGTTCGGCTTCAGAGACTTCGCGGGCGGGCGTGACTGTGCCCCGCAGCTTCTCGTTCGCGGGCCCCTTGTGCACACCGCGCTCGTTGTCGACACGCGCCCAGGTGCCGGCGACGTGCCCGGTCGGCGGTACCGTGATCGTTGTTCCGTCCTCCTGCCGGGGGTCGGACGGTACCTTCACCCACGGGTAGTAGACGGTGGTGTACCTCCGAGCCGACGTGGGAATCCCCAGCAATTCGACGGCGTCCTTGCTGGGTTCGGCATCCTGGGCCAGGTGCAAAACCGCCATCCGGTTACGCATCCGCTCGCAGTGCTCCGCGATGGCCGCCGCACGGGACCGCACCCAGCGCGACCACGACGCCGCACTGGCCGCCCGCGCCTCCACCAGCCTGCTCGGACTGATCGACCCCACCGCCCCCGCCGACCCGGAGAGCTGATGCCGCGCCACTCCAGGCTTCGGGCCGGGCCTTGTGCGCTTCACCGACGCACATCTGCAGGCCCTCGCCTCCGGCGTCGGCGGGGTCCAGCGCCTTCCATGGCAGCGCGTCGTTCGGCAGTGGGGCAGCGGCCGCGGGCAGGACAGTAGCGGCCGCTGCGGCCGCGCACGCCGTGAGGACTGGCAGGAAATTTCGTAAAGCCTTCATGAGATCCCTTCTCCATGGGGCTCGAGCAGGATGGTCAGCGAAAGCGGGCTGGCAGAAGGCAAGCGCCGGCTCAGGAAATCCGAGGGGCCGGCGACTACACAGCCGGGGTGTGGTGGACGACGGCCGTTTCGCACGGACCATCGGCGTAGACCTTCAGCGCGTCGGCCTCGCCCTGGTCGGCCGCAAGGCCCCAGCGGAGCTTGGTGGCGACCCACTCCGAGACGTAGCGGCAGTGCGCGTCGGGGAGCGGCGGCATCCATTCCCACGGGTCCTGGTCGGCCTTCGACCGGTTCGTGCGCACGCGAAGCTCCTGGTCGGCACGGGTGATCTTGGTCGTGAACCCGTCTACCAGGAGCTTCGTCGTTCACCTCGCGTAGGGTGCCCCAACCAGCCAGCCCCGCCAGCAGGTTGGAAAAGGCTCACTTCTCGTCAGTCCTCGACCCGGGGCGTCGGCTATGACTCCCTAATACTCCAGCTGTAGATCGTGATCTTCATGTCTGGGTTGCGGCTTGCCGCCGGTAATGGCTGGTGCGGGACCGGGCTTGATGGCGGCGTCGCCAGTGAGACCAGCCGAGTCGGTGGGCCATGTCATGGAGAGGCTGTACGACGGCCGTGATGAACAGGCGCTGGATTTCGTTGCAGGACAGCGGGACCAAGTCGGCCGGCCCGGGATGGCGGGCGTGTTCATCGGCACGGACCACCGCAAGGAAGGCGTGGGCGAGCATGGCGAGGGTGACCCAGCGGGTCCAGGAGGGGTAGCGGCGGACCTGGTGTTCGTCGAGTCCCGCCAGCCCTTTCTCGGCCTGGAAGGTCTCTTCCACCCGCCATCTGGATCCGGCGACCCGTACCAGCTCGGTCAGCGGCACCGGCCGAGGTGAGAAGCAGCGGTAGTAGGCGAGTTCGCCGGTGGTTCGGTTGCGGCGGATCAGGAGCTGGCGTCTGCCCGGCGTCGGCTCGGCAAGGTCGATGACGGCCCAGTCGTAGAACCGCTGTCCCTTCGCACCACGTCCGGCCGAGAGCTTCTGCCAGGCCCGCTTCGGCACCTTCGCCGCCAGGACATCCGCGCGGAACTTCCCCGCGCGGGTGGCGACTTCGGCCGAGCAGGCCACCGCGAGGACATGGCCGACGCCGCGTTCCTCCAGGGCCGCCCGCAGTTTCGGGTTGCCGCCGTAGACCTCGTCCCCAGTGACCCAGCCTACGTGGTGTCCGGCGTCCAGGAACCGTTCGATCATCGTGCGGGCCAGTTCCGGCTTGGTCGCGAAGACGGTGTCCTCGCCGAGCCCCGCTACCCGGCAGCGGTCCGGGTCGCACGTCCAGGAGCGCGGGATGTACAGCTCCCGGTCCACCGCCGCGTGTCCCCGGACGCCGGCGTAGACGAGGTAGACCGCGACCTGGGAGTTCTCGATCCTGCCGGCCGTTCCGGTGTACTGGCGATGGACCCCGACCGTGTGGGTGCCCTTCTTCACGTCGCCGGTCTCGTCGACGACCAGCACCGCGGCCTCGTCGTGGAGGTGCTCGACGACGTATTCGCGCACGTCGTCGCGGACGGCATCTGCATCCCAGATGGCCCGGCACAGCAGATGCTGCATGCCGTGCGGGCCGGCCTCCCCGGCCCACTCGGCGATCGTCCAGCAGTTCTTGCGCGGCAGGTCCGACAGCAGACCCAGCACCAACCGCTGGGCCCGCAGCCTCGGTTCGTACCGTGCGAACCGACCCGCGATCCGGCCCATGGCCGCCTCGAACGCCTCCCGCCATCGGGCGGGATCTATGCTGTGACCTGCGGCCACCGTCTCATCGTCAGTCCACACAACTCACGATGATCAACGGTGGCCGCACCCGTCTCTGCACCGGCCCCACCACCCTTCCCCGCACAAGAACTGACGGAAGGTCACGACATGCTCCTGATGGACCAGATCCGGTCGCTCCTGCTGGCGCACGACGACCCCCACCACCTGGAACGCCCCGCGGATTTCGACCTGGACACTTCGCGGGAATGTTTCGCCCGGCTGGTGGGTGCCCTGAAGGAACGCTTCGGGCCGTCCTGCTCAAGTGGCCTGGGGCAGGACGCCAGTTTCTACGGTGTCATCAATGTCCCAGCGGACGCGACGGGCCTCGGTCGGTCCATGTGTGTCGCGATGAGCAACTTCGGCAGCTACTTCGTCACCGCGGAAGTGGTGGTCGGTGAGGGTGTCCCCCGCGGCGAGGCGGGCCTGACCGAGGAGTTCGTGACGTGGCTCGACGGCGTCTGTACGGCGGTGGGGTGCACCTTCGTCCCGTCCGAGCTGCTCTGGGAGCCGTACGACGGGCCGTCGGTCCTGGAGGCGCACCGAGACGAGGAGCTGGTGGCGGTGCTCGTGGCCGCGCGCGAAGTGGCCGAAGACGAGGACGACGAGGAGCTGGGAAAGGCGTACTGGTACGACCGGTACTTCGAGTACATGTGAGACTCCTGGAGCTGCTGGTCCGGCACGGCCCTTTGGCCCCGCCCGGCCCGACCCGCGCGAACTGGCCCGCGATCTGCCCCTCGAATGCCTCCCGCCATCGGGCGAGATCTATGCCGTGACCTGCGGTCACGGTCTCAGCATTTATCCACACAACTCACGGTGATCAACGGTGGCCGCACCGTCTCAGCACCGGCCCCACCCGCAAGATCACGATCTACAGCTGGAGTACTAACCCGGCTCGTCGGCGTCGCGAAATAAGATTGGAAACCAGGAGGAGAAAAAATACGAGAACTGTAATGGCTGCGAATAAAATGCGGCCAGCGCCGTCATGTTCGAGTATTCGCCAGGCCAATACGCCAAGGCTCAGGCACAGCATCGTCCCGTATAGCCACGGCCCCCACGAGTTGCCCGGCGCGGTCCACGACGGCACGGTACGGCTGTCCGGGTTCCGCCTCACTCCTACCGCTTCCCTTTCCTGGAGCCGTGGAGGGCATAGGCGCCCATGGCGAGGGATGCGATCCCTAGGAAGCCGAGGATGAAGAGCACTACCTTTCCCGACCCTTCGGATGTGCTTCCCTGAATGAACGCCGCGATAGTGGCTGCCACGATCAGGAGAACGAACACCGTCATCTTCGCTTTGTTTCCCATATTTCTGCTTCCCTATTTCTCCGCTGTGGTTTCCTGCGTGCAGCCGAGGTGGGAACCCAGACCGGTTCCCACCTCGGCCGTGAATCGTCTACCGTTCTCCGGGGTATTTCATCCGTAGCTGATTATGTCCGCGTTGTTGTAGCCGAGGACCCCGCCTACGGCGCAGCTTCCGGCCAGCGCGAAACCAGTCCCCCAGGGTCCGTAGACGCTGGCGTACGCGAGCACCCCGGTTTCCGCGGCAGCGCCGATCCCAGCGACACAGCCGGTGACAGCCCCCCAGATGTCATTGCTGTCGTCCAGGAAGTCCGCCACACCCGACAGGAAGGAAAGACCTGTGGGGTCGGTGTGGTTGATGGGGTCGCCGCCGGCGTAGAGGTAGGGGTTGGTTTCCTGGCCGGAGGGGTCGGGCTGGGTGAAGCGGCCGAGGTTGGGGTCGTAGTAGCGGGCGCCCATCTTGTACAGGCCGGTGGGGTCGAGGTAGGCGCCGGCGTAGCGGTAGGGCTGGGAGAAGGACTCGACGGGGTCGCTGTAGTCGGTGCCGTAGGCGGTGTAGGTATAGGTGTGGGTGCGCTTGCCCGCCTCGTCGACCAGGCCCAGGACGTTGCCGGTGGCGTCGGTGAGGTAATAGGAGGACTTGCCGCCGTTGCGCACGGAGCTGAGTGTGCCCGCGGGTTCCCGGATGAATCCGGTGTCGGCTCCGGCGGTGGTGGTGCCGGTCAGGCCGAGCGCGGTGTGGTGGAAGGTCGTGTCGGCGAGCTTGGTGCGCTCGGTGTTGTCGGTGCCCGCGTGGGTCAGGGTCCGGGTGGTGCCGGAGGTGGTGATCGACTTCAGCTGGCCGTGGTCGGTCCAGGTCTCGCCGGTGCGGGCGGTGCCGTCGGCGGGGGCGGCGGAGGTCTCGTTGCCGGCCTTGTCGTAGGACCAGCCCGTGGTCACGCCGCCCTTGGAGATGAGCTGGGAGGCGTCGTTGTATCCGTAGCTGGTCGTGCAGGTGGGACGGGGGGCGCCGAGGAGATTGCCGGCCTTGTCGTAGCAGTACCGGGTGAAGAGGGTGCCCTGGTTGGGGTTGCGGGGTTCGACGCCGGACAGGCGTCCCTGGCTGTCGTAGACGTAGGTGGTGGTGGTCTGGGTGGCGTTGTCCTTCAGGGTGCGGATCTTGGTGCCGTCGGTCGTGCCACTGGTGCCGTACTTGTAGGTGTAGGCGAGGTCGACCAGGGTGGCGGTGCCGGAGACCGTTTTGATGGCGGTGGGGCGGTTGGGTGGGCAGGTCGGTGCCGGCGACCGTCTGGTACTGGGCGGTGGCGTTTGCGCCGGTGGGCAGTTTGGCCGCGATGGGGTTGTTGCGGGTGTCCCAGCCGTAGGTGGTGACGTTGCCGCCGGTGCCGCCGGTGCCGGTGCCCATCGCGTCGGTCGCGGTCTGCACCAGGTGGTTTTGGTAGGTGGTGGAGCGGTTGTGCCCGAGCGGGTCGGTGACCTTGGTGACCTCACCGTCCGCGTTGTGGGTGTGGACCGTGATGTCGCCGTCCGGGTCGACCGCCGTCGTGGTACCCGCCTGGTACGGGTACTCGGTGTTGTAGGCGTAGGTCCAAGTCGGGCCCGAACCGGCGTCCAGGCGCTGCATGGAGACGACGCGGTTCTCGGAGTCGTAGTTGAAGACGGTCTCGTTGCCCCGCGGGGTGGTGACCTTCGCGACCCGGTTGGAGGAATCGTAGGTGTAGAAGGTGGACTTGCCATCGGTGTCGGTGGACTTGATCAGGTTGCCGCCGCCCTCGCCGGTCGTGTCGGGCGCGGAGAGTTCGTAGGAGACGGTGCGGCCGGTGTTGTCGGTGGCCTGCCAGTGCGTCTCGTCCTGCTTGACCAGGTCGATCCAGCGGCCCGAGCGGGTCTCGGTGAGCTTGAAGCCAGCGTGGTCGCCGTCCTGGCTGTGCCGGGTGACGGTGATGACGCCGTTGTTCTTGTCGGTCACCTTCGTCAGGACGCCGCCGGAGGTGTAGGTGTCCTTCGAGCCGGACTTGCGGTCGGTCAGCGTGTAGGTGCCGTCCGCGTTCTTCCTCAGGTCCTTGCTGTAGCCGGCCGGCGTGCCCAGCGTGCCGTCGGCGTTCTTGGTGAACTCCACCGTCGCGCCGGTGGCGTCGTAGTGGAACAGCGTGTCGTTGAAGTGCACGTCCAGGCGGCGCTCGTAGCCCTGCCACCAGTTATCGATCTGGCCGATGGGCCCCGTGAAGGAGTTGTAGGTCCGGGTCAGCTGGAGCTTCTGGCCGACCCCGGCGATGTCGAAGTCGGTTGCCGCCAGCATCAGGTTGCCGGTGGACAGGTTCACCCGCGCCACCAGGGCGTCGGTGAGGCGCGTGGCGGAGTAGCGGTGCCAGGGGTACCTCCCCCTGCCCCTTGGGTACGAACGTCAGCACTCCCAGCGTCGAGGGCGCCGACTTCTGCGGCTCGCCCGGCTCGCCCCCTTCACGGCCCTGCTTCTGGGCCGCACGCCAGGCGGCCTCCTCCGCCGACGGGGCTGCCGACGGCTCGCTGGGCACCGGCTTGTTGACGCCCACCGGCACCTCCGGCGCGGTGGGCTTGGCGCCGTCCTTGCCCCAGGCGGATGAGGTTGGCGTCTCCTCCTGCGCGACCGCGCCCACGGCCGGCAGCGAGGACAGGGCCAGCGCACCGGAAGTAATCACGGCCAGCGCGGCCAGACGAGCGGTCTTCTTGCGGGCACGCCACGAAGACGTGCTTAAGAGGTCGCACAGATAGGCAGGTTGGGGAGTCCCTGGCGACAAGGCGGACACCGGTCCTGGTGATCACGAAGTTGCGACGCTCTGTGATCACTGGGCAGACCTGCGCACGTGCTGCCGTCATGCTGGAGTCTGAGCCCAGGTGGTGGCTGGTTTCAGCTGAGGGTTTCGCCGTCGTCGATGGTGATGTATCTGGCCAGTGACGTAGTTGTTGACCATGAGGAAGAGGGCCGCGGCGGCGGCTTCCTCGGTGGTGCCGAAGGCGACCGAGGGGAGCGGTCGATCTGGGGAGGCGGCGGTCGCGCGAGGTCGCCGAGGTCAGTGGTGTGGTCGGCGTAGCCCTGCGATGAGCAGTTCGGTCATCCGGCGTGCGTCGTAGCGGGGATCGCTGTCCGCGCCGATGCAGAGGTTACCGACGCCACGCATGAGCTGATACGCGTCGATGTCGGGGCGGATCTCGCCGGCGACGGCTGCGGCTTCGAGCAGTTCGGTGCAGACGGGTAGGAGACGGTCGAGGAAGTAGGCATGCAGCGCCTCGAAGCCGGCGCTGTCGGTCTGCAGCACAGAGGCGAGTCCGTGTTTGGCCACCAGGAAATCGACGAAGAGGTTGATCCACTTCCCTAGGGCTGTGTGCGGAGAACTAGTCGCCAAGAGGGCCGGGCCGGCATCGGCGCAGGCGTCGACTTGATGCCGGTAGACGCCGATGATGAGGTCCGCTCGCGTCGGGAAGTGGCGGTAGATCGTCCCCAGCCCGACGCCCGCCTTGGCCGCGATGTCGCGTACCGGCGCGTCCACGCCTGACGTGACGAAGACCGCTGCGGCTGCATCGAGCAGGGTTTCCTTGTTACGTCGGGCGTCCTTCCGCCCAGACGGGGCCGCCTGTCCTGCGCCCTCGCAGCTGTCGCTCACCACGTGTTCCTTCCACTCACCGCTTGCAAAAACGGAACCATGTTCCGTATCGTTCCGGAACGAGGTTCCGTTTTGCTCATAATGCCAGAGCAGGAACCCGGTAACCAAGCCATGTAATGCACCACGCTTCCCCCATGAGGAGACACGGTCATGCAGTACCGCACCTTGGGCCGCACCGGTGTGCAGGTCAGCACCCTCGCGCTCGGCGCGATGAACTTCGGAAAGATCGGGCGCACCACCCAGGACGAGGTCACCGCCATCGTCGACGCCGCGCTGGAGGCGGGGATCAACCTGATCGACACTGCCGACGTGTACAGCGGCGGCGAGTCGGAGGAGATGGTCGGCAAGGCCATCGCCGGGCGCCGCGACGACATCGTGCTGGCCACGAAAGCGACCATGCCGATGGGCGACGAGCGCAACCGCCAGGGCAGTTCGCGCCGCTGGCTGGTCACCGCGCTGGAGGACAGCCTGCGTCGGCTCGGCGTCGACCACGTCGACCTTTACCAGATCCACCGGTGGGATCCGAACACCAGCGACGAGGAGACCCTGTCAGCGTTGACCGACCTGCAGCGCGCGGGAAAGATCCGCTACTTCGGCTCCTCGACCTTTCCCGCCTACCGCATCGTGCAAGCCCAGTGGGCCGCCCGCGAGCACCACTTGAACCGTTATGTCACCGAACAGCCCAGCTACTCGATCCTGCAACGCGGCGTCGAGACCCATGTGCTGCCCGTGACAGAGCAGTACGGGCTCGGCGTCCTGGTATGGAGCCCACTGGCCTCGGGCTGGCTGTCGGGCGCGATCCGCGAGGGCAGGGACATCACCACCAGCCGCTCAACGTTCATGCCGCAACGCTTCGACACCACCACCCCCTCCAACCGGGCCAGGCTCGACGCCGTCGAGCGGCTGGCCGGAGTCGCCGACGACGCCGGCCTGACGATGATCCAGCTCGCGCTCGGCTTCGTGACCGCGCACCCCGGCGTGACCAGCGCGCTCATCGGCCCCCGGACGCCGGACCACCTGCACTCGCAGCTCGCCGCCGCAGACACCAAGCTCCCCACCGACGTACTCGACGCGATCGACGCCATCGTCGCCCCCGGCGCCGACCTCGCCGCACACGAGAAGAACGACACCCCGCCCGCGCTGCTCGACCCGTCCCTGCGGCGACGCTGATCGTCCCAGCGACAGCCTCCATCCTCTGGCGCGACATCACGAAGCTGCAGCAGTAGACGGCGATAGCACATTCCGCTTCATAGTCTGCCTATGGGACTTCCATCACCTGGCGGCCCATCAATAATCCGCCGCACTCACGCAGACAGGCGGCGTGGGAAGTCCCCGGCGACAAGGCGGGCCCAGGACCCGGTGATCATGGAGTTGCGACGCTCTGTGATCACTGGGGGACCTGTGCCCGTGCTTCCATCATGGCTGACTGACCCGCTCTGGGACCAATTCGCGGCGTTCTTGCCTGAGCGCCCTACGGTCGATCCGTCCCACCCGCTGGGGTGCCACCGCCGCCGCATCAGCGACCGGATCGTGTTCGACAAGCTGTTGCAGCTTCTGCGCTTCGGCTGCTCCTACCAGGCGATCTCCGACACGACCTGCTCGGCGACCACCATCCGCAACCGCCGCGACGAGTGGATCCGGCTCGGCATCTTCGCCCGGCTCAAACAGATCATGCTGGAGTCCTACGACCGGATCGTCGGGCTCGTGCTCGACCAGATCGCCATCGACGGCTCCATCACCAAGGCCCCCGGCGGCGGCGAGGTCGCCGGGCCCTCACCGGTCGATCGCGGCAAGCAGGGCTTGAAACGCTCAGGCATGACAGATGGTTACGGGATCCCACTCGGCCGGGTCCTGGCCGGGGCGAACCGCCACGACTCACCGCTTCTCGCGCCGACCCTGGACCTGCTGGACGACCTCGGGCCGCTGCCCGACGACATCACAGTCCATCTGGACGCCGGCTACGACTCGGACACTAGCCGCACCGAACTCGCCGCCCGCAACCTGCACGGCCGCATCGCGCACAAGGGTGAGAAGGCGCCGATCCAGGCGAGCCAGCGGTGGCATGTCGAGCGCACGCACGCCTGGCAGAATGCCTTCCACCGCCTTGCCCGCTGCTACGAGCGCCGTGCGACCGTCATCAACGCCTTCTTCGACCTCGCGGACACGATCATCACCATCCGTAGCCTGATCCGCCGAGCCTGGACCACCCACCGCTGGGACGACCGCCCCAAGCGACGCCCATGAGCGCCCGCCTATCTGCGGGAGCTCTTAGTCACGCCCAACAAGGACTTCTACCGGGTGGACACCGCCCTGGTCGTCCCCAAGGTGTCGGCGGATTCCTGGCGCCTGCGGATCCACGGACGGGGTGTACGCCGGGAGTTGGAGATCTCCTTCGAGGAGTTGCTCTCCCGGGAGCTCATCGAGCGCGACATCACGCTGACCTGTGTCTCCAACGAGGTCGGCGGCCCGTACGTCGGGAACGCCAGGTGGCTCGGAGTCCGGCTCGCGGACCTTCTCACCGAGGCGGGCGTCCGGCCCCCGTCCCAGGGCGGACCGGCTGATCAGCTCGTCGCCCGCTCGGTCGACGGCATGACGCTCGGCACTCCGGTCGAGGACGTCATGGACGGCCGCGACGCCATGCTCGCGGTCGGCATGAACGCCGAACCGCTCCCCTTCATCCACGGATTCCCGGTGCGCATGCTCGTCCCCGGTCTCTACGGCTACGTCTCGGCGTGCAAGTGGATCGAGGACATCGAGCTGACCACGTTCGACGCGTACGACCCGTACTGGGTCAAGCGCAAGTGGGCCCGCAAGGCACCGATCAAGACCCAGGCCCGTATCGACACCCCGAAGCCGTTCGCCCGCCCGGCCGCAGGGACGGTGATGGTGGCCGGTGTCGCCTGGGCCCAGCACCGCGGGATCGACCGCGTCGAGATCCGCGTCGACGACGGCCCCTGGCAGGAGACCGACCTCGCCGCCGAGGACTCCCGCGACACCTGGCGCCAGTGGTCCTACCCCTGGAAGGCCACACCTGGCACCCACACCCTCACCGTCCGGGCCACCGACCGCACCGGCGAGACACAGACCGAACGGCGCACACGCACGATCCCGGACGGTGCCAGCGGCTGGCACTCCGTCGTCGTCACCGCCGAATAGACCACCGCTGCCCTCTCCCATTCCTTATACAGAAATTCTTCGAAGGAGATCCCTCTCATGAACGTTCTTCGTTTCCGCCGCGCGGCCGTCGCCGTGGCTGCCGCGTCCGTCCTTCCCTTCTCGCTCGCCGCCTGCTCGGACTCCGGCAATGACGCCGCCTCCAACGAGACCAGCAGCGCGGCACCCGCGACCCAGGACGACTCCCCCAGCGCGGACGCCGACATGGCAGCGGACAAGCCGTTCGGTCCCGCCTGCGCAGGCGTACCCAAGGAGGGCGCCGGCTCCTTCGACGGGATGGCCAAGGACCCCGTCGCCACGGCCGCCTCGAACAACCCGGCGCTGTCCACGCTGGTGGCCGCCGTCAAGCAGGCCGGCCTGGTGGACACCCTCAACAACGCGCAGAACATCACCGTCTTCGCGCCCACCAACGACGCCTTCGCAAAGATCCCCAAGGCCGACCTGGACAAGGTCCTCGCCGACAAGGACACGCTGACGAAGATCCTCACCTACCACGTCGTGGGCCAGAAGCTGACGCCGAAGCAGCTGGAGAACGGCTCCTTCGAGACCCTGCAGAAGGGGATGGCCACCACCAAGGGCTCAGGCGAGGACTACACCGTCAACGACTCCTCCAAGGTCGTCTGCGGCAACGTCCCCACGGCCAACGCCACCGTCTACATCGTCGACACCGTCCTCATGCCCAAGTAGGCACGGCACACCGCGCACACACCGAGCCGTGCGACCTCCCGAAGCAGGGCGGCCGCATGGCTCGGCGTGCGTGCGGCGACAATTGCCGCTCGCGGAGCGACGGCATGACCCAAGCGTCCTGCCGCCCTCCCGCCTCACGTGGTGGGGAAGGAGGTGAGGGCGAGTGGCGCGCTGGTGGGCTGGGGGGATCCACCGGCCGGTTCCAGGGTGATGCCCATGCCCCTCGCCCGACCCACCGGCCCGTCGAGAAGGGTCACTGTGGTGGTCCGGTCGGGTTCGATCAGACCGGCCGGGCGCATGGCGCCCCGGTCTTGGTACCACAGCTGGTACACCTTGCCGGCGGGCGGTTCGGCAAGGCCGGTCGCGGTGAACACCGCTTGGTCGCGGCTCTTGGACACCGCCACGGTGCCGGTGGCCTGCTCCGGCAGTCGCGTCACCGCGAGCTGGGCGTCGGGAGCGGACAGGACGGCGGCAACGGCGTCCGCCGCCTGCTGGACGCGCTGGGTGTCCCGTTCCGCGTCGCGGGCCGCATTCGTCTGCACGACCGCGGTTCCACCGAGGATTACCGCGGAAGCGATGCTCGCGGCCAGGGCCCATATCAGGCCCGCCCGTCCGGCTCCTTTGCGCTTCTGCCGCAGCACAGGCGCTCCGGATACCGTGGGCGGCAGCTGGCGTACGCGAGGGATCTGCCGCATGACGTCGTTGTGCAGGGATTGGGGGGCGGGCGCCGACACCGCGAGCGCGAGCCGCGCCGCCGTCTCGGACAGCTCTCGTACTTCCTGGGCGCACGAGGCACAGCCGGTCAGGTGCCGTTCGAACGCCTCACGTTCTGCGTCGTTGAGCGCGTCGAGCGCGTAGGCACCGGAGAGCATGTGCAGGTCGTCCGGGTTCATGCCGTCACCCCCAGGCAGTCGCGCAGCTTCATCAGGCCGTCCCGCAGACGGGACTTGATCGTGCCCAGCGGCTGGGCGAGCCGTTCGGCGACCTCGCGATAGGTCAGACCTCGGTAGTAGGCGAGCGTCACCGACTGCCGCTGCAGTTCACTCAGCCCCCGTAGACAGGACCTCACGGCCTCACGCTCGAACCGCGCCTCGACCTCCTCGACCACCTGGTCGAACTCGGTCTCACGGTCGAGGAGTGCCACGCGTGCCTCACGCGAGGATGCCGCCTGTTCCGACCGGACACGGTCGACCGCCCGGCGATGAGCCATGGTGAGCACCCACGCGAACACCGACCCACGGCCGGGATCGTAACGAGGTGCCGTCCGCCATACCTCCACCAGAACCTCCTGAGCGACCTCCTCCGACATGGCGCGGTCCCGCAGGACACGGCTGACCATGCCGAAGACCGGATCCGACACTGCCTGGAAGACCCCGGTGAATGCCTCCTGGTCGCCCTCCGCCACCTTCTTCATCAGCGACGGCAGGTCGGCCTCTAGCTCGGGGGTCCTGTCACTGCGGACGTTGTCTGTCACGGATGTGATTCTCCAGCACCGCCCGCCTACGACCCTTATTCGGAGCGGCAAGCCGCCCGGTTTGGTCCCCATAAGGACAAAGGCATGCAAACCGTAAACCTCGTCGACAGGGGCACCTCGGGTAGCCACGGAGAGTACACAAAAGGCTGCAAGGCGAAGTGCTCGGCGGAGATGGTGACGGCCTCGGTGTCGAGCGGACACCGAGGCCGTCGTGATGACGGAATGGCTGTGGTTCCAGGACAGGGGGAGCCACCTTTTGAAAGAGGCTAGTTCTTGCCCATGGAGCCGCCGCTGTGGCCTTCGATCGTGCCGCAGCTGGCGGGGGCGGTGGCCTCCTGGGGCAGCTTGGGGTCGAGTTCGCTCTTGCCCTTGCCGAAGTCGTACACGCCGTTGCCGTTGGGGTCGATTCCGTGCTGGACGAGGTGCAGGTAGGTGATGTTGTCGGCCACGGCCTGGGAGACGGCGATGGTGCGCGAGTAGGAGAGATTGCCGTTCTTGTCCGCGACCGGCATCCGGTCGACGGCCAGGCCGCTGGCCTTGGTCGTGTCGCCCTTGGTGGTCAGGGAGATGTTGATGTCTCCGTAGGCCGGCAGTCCCTCGGTGGTGGTGACGACGCCGTCGCCGTTCTTGTCGGCACTGGCGTCGGGGCAGGTGAAGTCGTGTCCAGTGGTGGAGCCGTGGATGTGCTGGGCGTGGGGCTGGCCGGGGACCAGGCCCTGGGCGTCGATCTTCACGGTGAGCTGGCGGCCCTGCAGGCTGAGCTCGGCGGTTCCGCGGGCGCCCGAGTCGTTCAGCTGCCGCAGATCGACCTGGTAGCTCCCGCCGTGCTGCGTCTGCCGGGCTCCTTCGCTGGCATCGTGGGCCAGCGCCGGGGCTGCCATGGCGAGCGCGAGGGCCGCGGGCAGGGCCACGAGGGCGGTGATACGGGTTGAGCGCTTGACTGTCATCGCGATGCATCCCCTTCCGGGGAGATTTCACCGGCATGAGGCCGGATCGAATTCGGACATTTGTCCCTTTCGCTCTCTATTCGGAGTGATGCAGTAGAAGGATTGGTAACGGGTGGGACTCCTGTGATGTGAGAGAGGAGCGGGCCAGGAGGTACCCCCACCTGAGAGGCGCCGGGCGCGTGGGGCTGGCCGGCCCACTTCGCCGGGGAAGTGGCTTTTCAACACACGGGTTTCCACGTGGCTGGGGTCCCCGCAGGTCCGCTGGCCGTCCGGGGGCTCATGAGGGGTAGAGCTTGATGGTCTCGGTGATGAGGTGCCGGGTGTGGTCCGGGTTGAGGGCCTGGGCCTGGAGGTGTGCTACAACCGGCTGTACTGCTGCACGTCGGCCGGCCTTTCCAGGCAGAGGCCGCTGGTGAACCTCTCCAGATACACCACCGCCTTGGGGCTGTCGGGGAACCGCAGGAGGCAGAACTGCCCCGAGAGGCCCGGGTGAGCGCCCGCCGTGTGCGGGAGGACCTGCACCGTGATGTGTGGTTCGGTGCTCAGGGCGTGCAGGTGCTCCAGTGCCGACGACGCGCCGCAGGGCCGACTCGTCCAGGACGACCCACAGACGCAAGGGACAAGCGGGGTCGTAGATCCGGTGTTGACGGCGAAGCCGCACCTTCAGGCGCGCGGCGGCCTGGTCGACCGTGACCAGGGGGATCGTCTCCTCGATGACCGCGGCCGCGTAGGCGGGGGTCTGCAGAAGTCCGGGGATCACCATCGGCTCGTAGGCATGGATGGAGGCGGCGTCCGTCTCTGGTCCACGTAGACGCTGTGGGGGATGTCGCCGTAGGCGTGCCACCAGCCCTGCCGGCCCGATTCCCTCTGTTCCATTCGACCGCCCATGTCGTCGCCCCACCAGCCAGGCCGCCGTGTACCCGCGGACCCTCACCGCAGACTCCCCCACTGGCTCCCCTGACCGGGCCGTAGCAGGGTCCCCGCCAGAGAAGCACCGTGAGTCCCCCGCAGGGGGCGGCCTCACCCGGCGGGCGGGAAGACGCGGTTGTGCCACTCGTGCGGGGGCTCGAAGCCGTCCCACCCGATGACGGCACGGACGGGCTCGACCACGAACGCGTCGCCGGGCGCGCCTGCGTGGGCGTGGGTGAGGTACTTGCTCACGGTGCCATTTCCTCAGCGCAGACGGCCGACTCCGGCGGTGACCTCGAACTCCCCGCGCCCCGCTCTGCCCTAGCACTGGCTGCTGCCGAGCAGGGGCTCGCGGCCATCAGCACCATGCAGGGTCAGATCGCGAGTCAGCCCTGACGCTGATCGTTTGCAGTGCCTGCGCAGGCCCGCAGTTCGCTGGAAGCAAGCGCGCCTACCACCGTGGCGATGGCTGCTGCCGCGGTGTCGCCTTCACCGATGACCGGCCGTGACCCTGTCGGCGATCTCCGGCCGGTCTCCCCCACCCGCCAGATGCTCGAACCGGCTCCCGGTGAACGCCACCGTGCCGGGCGGCAGACCTATACCGAAGTATCGCCGCAGATCATCTGCAACACGCTCTGCGCTCAGCAGTACGCGCAGCCGCTGCCAACGGCGACAACGACGTTCCAGTGGAAGAGATCACACGAACCCATCCTTCATAAGACGAGCAGTGGCCCGAATCCCCCACCGCCCCTCTCCGGCCTGAGAAGCGGGGAAGCTCCACACCTGGTGCGGGGTGTGGAGCCCAGCTCACTCAGCGGAAGGGACCGTCGGTCGCGAAGGCGTGAGCTGCAAAGCGCTTGCCCATTCGACGGTAGGCGGTGGCGGTGGGGTGAAGGCCGTCGGCCAGGTCGTCTGCCTCGTCCGGGCCGAGCAGCTCGCGTCCGTCGAGATAGTGGAGGTGGGGATCGGACGCCTGTCGTGCCGCAGTGATCCGGGCAAGCTCGGCACGGACCACCGCCAGCGACAACGCCCCGCCGGCCACATCGGCCGGGTCGCCCAGGGCGGCGAGCCTCCCGTCAGGGCCGGTCGCGGTTGGGCCGGGAGTCTCCTCCAGGGCCGGGCAGCTCACCGGAGAGATCAACAGCAGCGGGGTGTCCGGGTGTCCGTCCCGGATCGTGTCCAGGAATCCGTGTACCGCCGGGCCGAACGTCCGCAGTCGGAAGGCGGACAGGCTCACGATGTTGATGCCCACCTTGAGACTGATCAGGTCGGCGGGCGTATCGCGGATCGTCCGGGCGACATAGGGATCCAGCAGCGCGTTGCCCGCCTGGCTGAGGTTGATCACCTCCACCCTTCCGAGCGCAGCTGCCACCACCGGCCAGGTCCCGGTCGGGCCGTCAGCCTCGATGCAGTGGCTGATGGAACTGCCGTGGTGCACCCAGCGGCGCCGCCCGTCCGGCAGCGGCGCCAGCACGTCACCGTCAGCACGCAGGGCCACCAGTTCCGTCGGGGTCTGCTGTGGCAGCCACAACTCGACGTCCTTCATGCCGGCCGGCAGCCCGGCGAACCGTACGGTTGCTGGCTCGCCCGGGATGAGTCGCTGTACGGTTCCGGGGCCCGCCATCCGCAGCACGTTGCCCACCGGCGCCTGCTGACGCCCGGCCAAGGCGCCGTCCACCAGCAGCTCCAGCATCCCGGTCGGGCGAGGCTGGGGGTCGGAGGCGAGCTGGCCGGTGGAGGTGAGTACCTCGAACTCCAATGTGCGCGCATCGGTGCGGAACACCAGTCGCACTCCCGAAGGCATCACGGTCACCCCGTAGACCGACGGGTCCTGGTACTGCTTCTTGGTCCACGCGGGCAACCGGCGCGGCATCACCCCGGCCTGTGTGGTCTCCAGGTCCAACGCGCCCCGTATCTCCACCGGCCCGCCCACCAGCGGAACCGCCCGCAGCGCCACCGTCACCGCCGCCGTCCCGGGTCGACGTGGTCCGGAGATGTCATCGACCCGGCGTCTTCGTGGCTCATCGACGCCCGCCGAACTCCCAGTCGTGGACCTCGATGTCCGCGTACCGGTCCGCAGTCAGGACGGCTCGTGCCGTGTCCGGGTCGGGGGCCCTGAGCAGCACCGCCGTACCCAGCCAGGTGTTGCCGTCGTCGGACAGCAGCGGCCCGTACGCGACCAGCTCGTCCCGGTCGAGCGGCGGGGCAAGGTCGGCGGCCGGGCCCTCGCCGAGGCCGAGCACCAGGTACCGGTTGCCATCGGTCCGGCCACCGGGGAAATCCCACATGGTGCGCCCCAGCACGTTCCGCCACCGGCGCAGCAGCACATCCCGGTACGCTCCGGCCTGGTAGTTGGGCTCCTCGAAGGCGAACGCGCGGGCGGCGGCGGGATCGGGCAGATCGACGATGTGCACGCTGCCGGTGGGTGTTTCACCATCACCGGCGAAGGTCGGGCCGCGAGCGATCAGCTCCTTCGCGTACCGGTCCATGTAGGACCAGTGCTCCTCCACCAACTCCTCGCGTAACGCGAGGGAGCCGGGCCGGTCACGGTGGTAGCAGAAGAACTCCATGACCACAGACCCTTCCCCATCAAAGGCACCATCTCAACTGGCTTTCGGCAACGATGACCAGCGCTCCAAACCTACGACCGGGACGGCAACCTGGCGTCTGAGCCCGCACGCCGGCGTCCGATCAATGACGAGGCCAGGATCCGCCGCATCGGACGCCTTCCCCACGTCGTGTTCCACTCCGACGCCCTCAACAGCCCTTACTTCCGCAAGGTGCCCCGGAACGCCGGTGCGAGGCCCTCGGCCGTGTCCTCGAGGTCCTCCTGCGCGCGCCGACCAAGGGCACCGTGGCCATCGGCCCCGACGCCATCACAGTGACCGGGAAGAAGGTGACGATGACCCTCACCCCGGACTGCAGCGCCGCGCGCACCCTGAACCCGCCCTGACCGGTCAACAACGAACCTGCCCAGTACCGGGCCGCGAACTGGCCCAAGGCCCGCGAGCGCTCCCGGGAGCCGAACCCCGAACCGTAAACGCCAGGGGACGACCTGGCGCGCCGCACAGCCGCGGTGCCCGGCAAGCCGCCGACGGGCGGGGCTCCGGCAGGCTTCGGCACAGGCCCCGTTCATGACTGGGCCGCCCTCACGGTCACTACCGCCGGACGTGCGCGCCGAGCGCACTCCCGTCGAGGGTGTGGTGCCGGCACCGGCGCTGCCGCAGTGCCAGAGAGGGGACAACCACGAATGTGGCGGGGGTCGGCGCGGCAGCGGCGATCACAACCGTGTTGCGCCGCCGTCCCGAAGGCTGGCTGGCAGCGTGCGGTGGGCGGCCTTCCCCGCCGGCGCGGCGGGCTACGAACGGGTGCCAGGGCTCAGTCAGTGTCAATGCCGCGCGCGGCGAAGACCTCTGCCGCGTCCGGCACAGCCAGAACACCGTCCTCTACGAAGGTGACCTCCCGCAGGTTGGGGAGCAGGGTGAGGTCGTCGAGCGAGCGGACGTCGAACAGGTCGTCCTCGCCGTCCCAGGCGGGGGCGCAGTGCCGGAATACTTCCGCCCCGGCGTCGAAGCACAGCTCCCCGACGCGGGCGAGCAGCTCGGCCGGGATCTCCAAGGCCTCGAAATGGGCTCGGGGCTCCGGCAACACCTCCGCGTGGAGGCCGTTCTCCAAGACGTAGGACGCGGGGTCGCCGATCCCCCGCTCGGCCAACCGCGCGGACAGGTCGTAGACCGGGAGGAGCGGCTTGGTGCCGTACATGAGCTCCTCGATGACGAGCAGCTTGAGGTTGAAGTCGCGGAACTGGCTCATGCGACATGCGTACCACGGAGGTGCGACACCGTGTCTCCGCCTGGCCCTCGGCCGGGTGGAGGAAGGGATACGAAACGGGCCGTTCCACGGCCGCATCCGGCTACGTTCAGGCCGCCGTGGCGGTCATCTTGCAGCAGCCTGCCGCCGCAGGAGGTCTGCACCATCTGGACGAGCAGGCGCAGCGGCTCGGCGAGAACCGGATGGCGACCTGTATGTACGCGGTGTACGACCCGGTCTCGCACCGGATCACCGTCGCCACCGCGGGCCATCCGCCGCCGATACTGCTCCACCTCGGCGGCCGCGCCGAGGTGCTGCGGGTGCCGCCCGGCGCCCCGATCGGGGTCGGCGGGGTGGACTTCGAGGCGGTCGAGCTGGACGCGCCGGCCGGTGCCACGCTGCTGCTCTACACGGACGGCCTGGTCGAGTCCCGGCTGCGGGACGTCTGGACCGGGATCGAGCAGCTGCGGGAGCGTCTCGCGGCGACGTCGGCGGCCGCCAGCGCTGTGCCGACCACGGCGGCGACCCGGGCCGGGATCGCCGCAGCCGCGGCACGGGCGTACTCGAGGAGGGAGCTGATGACGTCGACGGCCACCTTGGAGGTGCGGATCGCGCTCTCCTTCCCCTCCTTGCGCAGCTGCGCGAGGGACCGGGCCTGCGGCTTCGGCGGGCGTGTCATCTTCGCGGAGATCTGGTTCAGCTTGGCGCGGGCCCGCTCGGAGACCACGGGCAGGAACCGCGGCTCGCCGTCGTCGTCGACGGCGGTGACGTACTCGCGCTCCAGCTCGGCCAGACAGTCAGCGATCTGGTCGCTGCGCCGGGAGGTCCAGCGGATCAGCTCGTGCCCCACCCCGGCAATCTCCATCACAGGCCGGCGCACCGAGGTGACGACGCGCGGCTCGGTCGCCACCCCCAGCGCCTCACAGACCTCAGCGGCCACCAGCGGCATCGGTTGGGGCAGCCATCTCACCTAGCGACTAAAGACTGAATTACAGCTGGACTGAATTCAGGCCAGCCGATGAGGTTTGCCCCATGAACATCATGGCCGAACTCGACAATTTCCTCGGCGAGAAGCGTGCCCTGGTCGATGCGATCACTCGGGAGTTCCGTGCCGGCCACTGGCCAAGGAGATCGCGCGCATGGTCGCACCGGCCTTCAGCCGGGACCAGGTGACCCAGTACCTGTCTGCCGTCGCCCTGGCGGACAAGGCCCGAAAGGCCCTGGCGGAGACCGGGCTCACCTTCGCCGCCGACGTGTCGGTGAGCGGCATCGACGCCCCGCGCGAGGCGCGGCTGATCCCCGCAGCGGACCCGGCCGAGACCCCCGACTACCCCTCCCTGCACACGCGGATCCGGGACGCGCTGCGCGACTTCCACATCACCCTGGGCCTGCTGCAGAACCGGCGAGCACGACAAGAACACCAGCGACACCGAGATCGACGAGTTCTTCCTCGACGGTCAGCCCGTCCGCCTGACCAAACTGAAACCGCGCACCTGACGGACCCCGTATGCGGGAAACACCGACCGGCATGATGCAGACGGTCAGACCTGTTGGTTCCAACGGGTCTGACCGGGGCCGAGCTGTGTGGGTTCAGGCGAGGGCGGCTTCGGCGAGCATCCGGCGGGTCTGATTCACCGTGTCGGCGTCGGTCGTCTGCTCCGGGGCGCGGCCGGCCGGTCGGTCCGTGCGGCCCACGGCCTGAGCCCGTGCCCTGAGCGCGTCGGCAGCGAGGCGGGCCCGCTCGTACGGCGGGGCAGACCTTTTGCGGATCAGCGGGCGCAGCACGGCCTGGTCCTCGATGCCGCGCGGTAGAGCGCGCGCAAGTCGGCGGTCATCATCGGCCGCGCCCAACGGGGCGGGTGTAGTCGTCGACGACCGTCTGCACGATCTGTTCGTCCAGGCCGGGTTGGCGGAGGCGGCCGCGCAGGACGAGGAGAGGTGGTGGCGGGCTTCGGCGAGCAGGTGGTGGCGGGCTTCGGCGAGCAGGTGGTGGCGCGCGAAGGCGCCACGCATCACGTACACCACGGCGACGACGTCGACGGCGGCGAAGGCGAGGTCGGCCACCGGCCGCACCCGCGCCCACACCGCCGCGGCCGCCGCTCGCGCCCGCTCGGCGAGCCGGTAGACGGTGCAGGCGCCGAACGCCCGGATCGCTGAGGCGCGCCATCGCGTCCGCAGGTGGGTCAGCGACAGCAGCTCCGTGCGCTTGGGCGGGCGGGTCTGGTTGGGGCGAAGGGAGCGAAGTGGCCATCGGCGTCCTTGATTTGCTGCCACGATGGGTGGGGGCAGCAGACAGTGCGAGGAGGTGCCGTTGAACGAGCCGACGGAGAACAAGGGCCCGAAGGTACCGCCGAGCAATCCGCGTCGCACACCGCCGCCGCAGAAGAAGCCGGTCGAGCTCCCCCGGCCCGAACCGAAAACGAAGCCCGTCAGCACCGCGCTGCCCCTGCCCGGCCCAGTCCAGGCCCGAATCGAGACCCGTCGGCCTCGCATGGCGGTGCGGAACCGGCGCGTCCACAACTGGGTTCTGGCCGCTGCCCCCTGGGCGGCCGGCAAAGCGGTCCGCCATGTCACCCAGGCTGTGCGCGGCTGGGAGTACAGCCACCCCCGGAACGGCTTTCTGGAGGAGACCGTACGGCTTCTCGTGGAGACGGCCGTCAAGGACGCGGGAAAGCGTGTCAGCGTCCACCTGGCCGACCAGGACGGCATGATCCTCCTCGTCGTCCTCAGCCACACCGAGGCCGAGCCCGACCAGAGCATCCTGACCGCACTCGCCGGCGTCACCGGCACGGTGAGCTGCGGCACCGACGCCTCCGCCGAGGGCAGAAGGCTCTGGTCGCTGCTGTCCACCGAACCTCCGCGCAGCCGGACACCCGCCTGACCCCCAGCCGGCTGATCCGCACGACGCGAAGGGAACCCACGAACACCGCGGGCTTCGGCCAAGCCACCTCATTGACACGGGCGTCGGCATCACGAGTGCCGTGGACGATGCCCGTGAGCTCGCTGAGGACGAGGTGAACGGCGCTCTCCTCGGCGACGGGCCCGTGAGCCGGGCCGGCCTGCCGCGTCCCCCAGGGACCGGGGTGGACCGGGCTCCTCCGCGCTCCAGAAAGCCTTGATGAGGGTCTGGACGAATTCCACGATCGAGGGCTGCCCGGGCACCCAGTCCAAGGTGCTTCAGGACTTCACCCGGGCGTGCATGTATACCCGCGACTACCGCGACCTGGCCGAATCTGCGCCGCATCCTCGGTGTGCTGCGTGAACTGGGATGTGATGGGTGGCTGGACTACAAGCGGGACTGCGACACCGCCAGAGGGCTGTACGGGCGCGGAGCGCTGTACGGTACGCAGTGCCCGGGAGCGTGGTCATCGAGGTCCCCCGGTGGTCAGTCGGGCGGAAGATGGACCTCGAGTCGTCGGATACGGCGGTCGCGGGGCATCGCCTGCCGTGACTCGGCATGACGCTCTGTCCTTCACGGCTCTGTCGTCACAGGAGGTCGGAGACGGCCTTCAGTGCGGCAGGCCAGGGGTAGGCGAACCGCTCGCCCTGGCCGGCTCGGTCGGCACGAACCCGCCCTCGCCGCACACAACGCGTGCGCCGGCGCCGCAAAGGGTCTCGATGGACCGCTCAAACTGCGGGTTCGCGGTGTAGGCGCGGTTGACGCACGGCATCATGGCGATCGGGATGCCCTTGCCGATGCCGGGGGCAATGCTTGATGAGGCGGCGGAAAGGTCCGTCGTCGGTGGTGCCGGCGGGGGCGGTGTAGCCGAAGCGGGCGCGGGGCTTGACCGTGATCCCGTGGGTGGTCGCGGCCTGGCGCTGTCGGCGACGGCGCACCTGGGGCTGTCAGCGGGCCTGTACCGCGGCGTCGCTGCACGCGGCGACCTCGCTGTACGGGTGCTTGCGGGGCGTTGCCGGTAGCGGTTGACGGAGTCGGCGGTGATGCCGATCTGGGCTTTGAGGGGCTTGGGCGGCCGGCGGGTGAAGTGCTCCTGACCGGCCCGCTCAAGCGCGTCCTCGACCTCTCTCACGGCATATTTCCTTGTTGAGTAGCGGGGGTGGGGGCACCGATGGCGCGTAGGGCGACCTCGGCACCGCGCGCCCCTACACCGGGAGGTGACACCGACCAGCCGCCCCCGGCTACACCCCGGAGCAGATCGCGGAACAGGAGCGGATGCGCCGGCTCGTCACCGATCTGTCGGCAGCCGTCGCTAACCACACCTTTTGGGCGACCCTGGAGCTGGGGCCGCCGCGGGCCGCGGCCCGTATGGCGGCCCAGGCCCGGGCCGCGGTGGCGGTGGTAGTGGTGACGGCGGCGGCGTAGACCGGTGGACAACCCTACGGGTCGTCAATCGGATGTCATGCGCCCGAGTTAGGAGTTGCTCCGCAGTTTTCCTTTCGGGGAATCGCTCCGCGACCCCGCTTGCATTCGCTCCGCGAATTCGGAAAGCGGCTGGCTACTGCGTGACGGCTGCCCGATTTTTGGTGCGGATTTCATGTGCTTGCCTTTCGGTCCCGTCGCGGGCATCGGTGCCGACGCGCGGGTCTCGAGGAAGTGTCGCCTCAACGTCCACTCCGCGACGCGTTTCCCGGTGGCGCTGCCGACGATGTCCGCGCTCCTGGTGTGGATTCCGGACCAGACACGCGCGTCGACGACGTCGCGGAGATACTCCGCGGAGTGTTCGTAGTGCCGGGTGGTGCCGATGCCGACGGAGTGGATGTCGAGGTCGACCCGCGAGGTGCCGAGAAGCGTTTCCAGAGTCCGCATGAGCGCTCCGGCCGTAGCGGCATGGCCGCTGAGGTAGTCGGGGTGCTCGGGTGTGGCCAGGAGCGGTTCCCACGCCGGGTCGGCTCGGGTCGCGGGATTGCCGTCCCTGTCGGCTTCGCGGATGGCCGTGATCGGCCGCCACGTGGCGTAGTGCAGCTTGGCGTCCCAGGCGGCGATCATCGCGTCCATCATGACGGTGTTCGCGGCGGCGTACAGCCGGGCGGTCTCGGTAACGTCGAAGCCATGTCGCGCGGCGCGGTCACCGAGCGCCCGTTGGATGTCGACACGCGCTACGAACAGCGCCGTCTCCGTCTGCCATGCGCTCCGCCGCGAACCGTTCTTCGCACCATAGGACTTCACTTCGGCCAAATCCCGCGCGTACCGCATGGAGGTCGGCTCGGGGGGCGGTCCCGGGCGGAACCGGCCGGGCTCGTCCATGAGGAACGGGCGGAGCCGACCGATCCACGCCGTCGCGAAGGGCCCGTAGCGGGGCGGCGCGGGTCGCCAGCCACCCGGCGTCGACGAGGGAGAGAACGGCACGGAAGCGCCTCGGTCGTCGTCGGCGCGCAGTGCCATGAGGTGCTGCGCCGCCCGCTTCCCGAACGCCACTCCCGCCTGCTCGCCGGGCCCGTCCGGAACTCTCGCCAACGAAGCCGTCCACGCGCTTCTCAGCAGGGGGCCGGCCTTCGGGAAGCCAGTCAGGAGCACCTGGTACGCCGCCGTCGCGGCAGCCGCCTCGGCCGACGCACCGCGGGGAGCGGCCACCCGCCAACGGTACGGGGTATAGCGGCCCTCAATGCCCACCACCGCGTTGTACATGGCCAGTGACACGTACGTGTGCCACACCGCCTCCTCCGGAGCGCGCAGCGAGCCCTCCGGGTCCACGGTCGCGGACACCCTCTGCGCCCATTCGCTGATCACCTGGTGGGCGTCCGCCGTCCCCGGGGCAGGAGGCGTCTTTGCCTCGGCGCCGTTGCTGCAAAGCGTTCCCAGCAGCAGCAACGCCGCGGCGGTCGCCGCTCCGCCTCTGAGCTTTCCGATGCGCATGGAGTGTCCCTTTCTGTCCAGGCAGCTCGCATGACCCGACAGAACACATGACACCTGGAGGGAAGCAGCAACCGTCGAACCAGCCGTCTGAGCGTGCGCGCCACCCGCTCGGGGGCCGGAGGGCCGCCATACTGACCCCCTAGCGGGTCTGTCCGCGATCGGGATGCGATGGACGTAGAGCCCCGTGTTCCGTGTCCCGCGCCAGCCTGGCGCGGGACACGGGACACGGGGCACGGTGCATCGTCAGGGCTGCATCCCTCTCCAGCGTTCGATCAGCTGCCGTGGAAACCGGGCTGCCCAGGCCAGGACGGATGCGGCGGGTGACGCCTCGGCGGGGGGGCGGGGAGGTCAGCCGACGGGGCTCGTGCGGTGTCGTACTGCTCCACGGCCCAGGGCAGGACGACGCAGGCGAGCAGGAACCACTCGTTACCGGTACAGCTCCCAGTCCTGCACGGGGAGCCGAGGCTCAGACCCTCCCACGTCCTCGAACACCGCGATAAAACCTCCGCGACGGCTCCCCAGCTCGCTACAACCAGTCCACAGGACGAGTATCGCCTGTGGCCCCACCGGACAGCGCCTTCGAAGTAACCGCTGATGAGCGCCCTTCAAGGCAAGTCACGGTCAAACGCTCTCAAACCGATCTCTTATGCGGGCAACACTTCGCCCGGCCGGTACGGAACCAGCCGGGCGGAGCGCCACAGTCCTGCGTGTCTGGCGGGTGGTGCTACCTCTTTCGGGCCTTACTCACCAGGAACGCCACCCCGACGATGACGACCAGGGCGATGGCGATGATCCAGAAGGGCGGAGTGCCCTCCCCGGCGCCCTTGGCTAGGAACTGGCCGTATGGCATGTCGTCCTCCCGCTGCTGTTTACCGATTTCGATGTCTAATTCAGGGCGCTGGTTGCGGCCTTCTCGCCCAGTTCGCCAGCCCCGTATCCGACGGCGAAGCAGGTGGCGCCGACAGCCAGCCCGCCCACACCTGCGGTGGGTGCGCTGACAGCGACGGCGACCGCGCCGCACCCGGCCTCGGCGGCGGCACCCGCCGCCAGGCCGACCCCCGTGGCCAGGGCGTCCTTGTAGTTGCCCTCGGACACGTCCTTGGCCATGCTGCCGATGTCGTACATGTCGAAGCCCTTGCCGACCGCGTCAAAAAAAGCCAGCCCGGTGGGGTCGATGCGGTTGACGGGGTCGCCTTCGGCGTAGAGGTAGGGGTTCTTCTCCTGGCCGGAAGGGTCGGTGCTGGTGAAGCGGCCGATGTTGGGGTCGTAGTAGCGGGCGGCGAAGTGGTAGAGGCCGGTGGCGTCGTGGTAGCCGCCCGCGAACTGGTAGGGCTGCGGGACCTGTTCCGAGGTTCCGGTGCGCTGGACGCCGCGGGGGCTGTAGGAGTACGTGTTGACCTTCGTGCCGGCCCCGTCCGCGAGCGCGACCACCGAACCGAGCGCGTCGGTGAGGTAGTAGTAGGACTTGCCTCCGGTGGTCATGGAGTTCAGGGTGCCCCCGGGTTCACGGTTGAATCCCATGTCGACGCCGCCGAGGCTCTTTGCGGACAGGCCGAGCGGTCCGTTGTGGAAGAACGTCTCGCCGAGCTTGATGCGCTCGCTCTGGTCCGTCGAGCCGTACTGGCCGGCGTAGGTCTTGCCGCCCACGATGACCGAGGTCATCTGGGAGTAGTCGGACCAGGTCTCCCCGGTGCGGGTGCCTTCGGGGGTGGAGGCGCCGGCGGTCTCGTTGCCGACCTTGTCGTAGGACCAGTTCGTCGCGACGCCGTTCTTCGCGGTCATCTGCTGGGCGTCGTTGATCGTGTAGGTGGTGCCGCGCGGGCAGCCGGGGTCGACGCCCTGTGAGGTGAGGTTGCCGGCCAGGTCGTAGCAGTACTGCCAGGACGAGTTGAGGGTGGTGCCCTTCTCCTCCTTGGCGTAGGAGAACCGGCCCGCCCCGTCGTAGCTGTAGGTCGTCTTCATTCCCGCGACCGCATCCGTCCGGGTGCGGATCTTGCCACCGTCCTTGAGGGGGGTGGTGGTGTTGGCGTCGTGGTCGTAGCCGTAGGTGTAGGCGAGGTCGACCAGCGTGCCCTTCGGGGACGTCGCCCGGATCTTCTCCGGTCGGTTCGACTTGTCGAGCGTGACCTCCTGGGCGGTGCCCCCGGGGTACGTCGTCTTCGTGCGGACGTCGTTGTTGTTGTACGTGTACGTGGTGAGCTTGCCGGTCGGGTCCTTGAACTGTGCGAGCTTGTTGACCTCGTTCCAGGTGTAGTCGGTGAGGCCCGCCGGGTCCTCGTACGTGTCCACGTTGCCCGCCGCCGTATAGGTCAGGCGGGTCTGCGAGCCGTTCTGCAAGGTGCGAACGGTCTCGCGGGACAGCGGATCGAACTCGTAGGAGGTGACGCCGGTGCCGTCCGACCGCTGGGTGAGATTGCCGTCTCCGTCGTAGGAGTAGGTGACGGTGGCGTAGCCGGAGGTGTCGACCTTCGTGATGCGGTCGCGGTGGTCGTAGGTGTAGAGAGTCGTGACACCGCGGCCGTCCTTGGCGGTGGCAGGCCGACCCAGGTCGTCATAGGTGTACGTCGTCACACCGAGGGGGGCGGGTGGGGTGACCTTGGTCAGATTGCCCTTGGCGTCGTATGTGAAGGACGTGGAGACCGACTTGGTCGACGACATCTTCGTCGTGACCTTGCAGCGCTGGCCCTCGAAACCGCCGCAGGTGGCAGTGGCGGGATTGTAGTCGAAGGACTGGGTCCCGCCGCCCGTGCCGGTCACAGCGACCGACTTGGTGTTGCCGGCCGTGTCGTACGTGTAGTCCGTCTTCTCCCCGTCGACGGTCGTCATCGAGCCGGGCAGATCTGCGCCTGAGAGCGTCTGGTAACCGGCCACGGCGGCAGTGGCTCCGGTGGGCAGCTTCGCCGAGGTGAGGTTGTTGCGTGTGTCCCAGCCGTAGGTGGTGACATTGCCACCGACGCCACCGACGCCCATCGCGTCCGTCGCGGTCTGCACGTTGTTGTTTCCGTCGAAGGTCTTCGAACGGGAGTGGCCGAGCGCGTCGGTCACCTTGGTGACCTTGCCGTCACCGTCGTGCTCGTACTTCGTGGCGTGCTGCTCGGGGTCGGTGACGGTCGTCGTGCCCGCGTCGGAGGGATAAACGCCAGTGTAGGCGTAGGTGTACGTGGGGCCGGTGTGTCCAGAGCTGCCGGTCTGGGTCGCCCGCAGCATGGAGATGACCCGGTTCTGGGCGTCGTAGCTGAAGACCGTCACCCGTCCTTCCGGGGTCGTGACCTTAGTAATCCTTCCATCGGCGTCGAAGGCGTAGGAAGTGGTCTTGCCTTCGGTGTCCGTGGTGCGCGAGAGGTTGCCGCTGGCGTCGAGATCGAAGACAGCGGTCCGGCCGGTGTGGTCCTTGGCCTGCCACTGGTTGGGATACGTCTTGAGCAGGTCGATCCAGCGGCCGGAGCGGGTCTCGGTCAGCTTGAAGCCCTTGTGCTCGCCGGTCTCATCGTGCTGGTCGACCGTGATCGTGCCTTTGTTGCGGTCGGTGACCTTCGTCAGCGTCCCGTTCGCGTCGTAGGTGTCCTTCACACCCGACTTACGATTGGTGAGTGTGTAGGTGCCGTCGGCGTTCTTCTTCAGGTCCTGCGAGTACCCCTTGGGCGTGGTGAGGGTGCCGTCGGCGTTCTTCGTGAACCTGACCGAGGCACCCGTCGCGTCGTAGGCGACGACCTCGTTCGTGAAGATGTGCAGGTACCGTTCGTACTCCTGCCACCAGCGGTCCGAGACCTTGCCGTAGGGCCCGTGCAGCGAGTTGTACGTACGTGCCAGGCGCAGTTTCTGTCCCACACCGGCGACCTCGAAGTCGGTCGCGGCCAGCATCAGGTTGCCGTTGGACAGGTTGATCCGCGCGACGAGGGAGTCGGTGATGCGGAAGTCTGAGATCTGGTGCCAGGGCACCGAGCCCTGTCCCTCGGGCACCCATACCAGGGTTCCAGTCTCGCCGGCCGTGCGGTTGGCCGTGACCTGACCCCCGTTCGACGGGACGCTGCCGGTGCGCGCGCGTTCTTTCTGTGCCGCCCGCCAGGCCGCCTCTTCCTTCGACGGCGCCGCCTCAGGCTTGCCGGGCACGGGCTTGGTCGATCCCACCTTGACCGGCGGGATCTCCAGAGGCGCCGCCTTCTTGCCCCACGCGGACCCGGGGCCCGGACCGGCCGCAGGCGCGGTGGCGAGTGCCGGAAGCGCCGACGCACCCAGCGCGAGAACCGCGATCGCCGCGGTCAGGGAGTGTCTTGCCGTCATACGGGCACGCCGAGAAGGCGTGCCGGAAGCACGCGAAGTCATGCACTTCCCCCCACGAGAAGAGATGTCACAGCAGCCCCATCGGCCACTGGAGCCGCACACGCTGCCACAGTTGCTTCCCGACCGGCCGGTGCCTGCCCGCCATTCAGTCGCACACACGGGCGAGAACCAGTCAAATATGCGACCGACCTTCCCGCCTCAAATCATGTCGCAGGACAACACTGGGCATGTCGCAAGACACTTTTCCTGAGAGGCAAGCTGACCGGAAACCGCTTTCCGCGAAAGCCGGAGCGCTTCCCGTTCCCCCAGTCAGCCAGCCTCGACGTCTCCCCCAGAGCGAAAGCCACGGCCGTGCCATCGCCACCACTACAGCCGATCCTGCACGGCTTCCGCCTGCCTGGACCGCAGTGGGCTGAGTCAAAGAGCGTTTTGTCCTGGCACCGCTGCGGAGCGGCCCGGCGTCCGGCTCTGCTCCCCTGTGCGGTGCGTCGGCCGAACTCGACCCCGTCCTGTAAGGCTTCGACACTGGATTCGACACCGACCAGCGAGGGTGACCGCTCCCGGACGCGGCTGGCGCGAGCCGGTGAAATGGAAACAATTGTTTCCATTTCAGGCTCATGAAAAAGAGGACGACCCTCAATCGAGTGCGTCCCCGGAAATGGATTACAGGGTTCCGGCGGTTACCCCCTATGGGGGGGGACAAATCGTTTCGCATGGTTTCATTTCGCCATGATATCGAAGCCGCACGCCAAAGATCGCTCGCCACAGATCGAACTCCGTATCGGTGGCGTGCACTTGACCATCGAGCGCATACCTGTCTGGCTGCTGACGCTCGTGCCCACTGCCGTTGGCACCGGGGTCGCTTGGTGGACGAGTCGATAGACCAGGGACATCTCGCGACATGCAGGCATGGGCCTCAGGCGGACTTCCGTCGCCGTGGCGTCGTGGTCTTCTTCGCGGTGGTCTTCCTGGCCGCGGTCGTCTTCTTCGGCTTCGGCATCTCGTGGACCGTGGCCGGCCCTTCTCCGGTCTCGCCGCGCGACTCCTTCGCCTTCGCCACCGAGGCCTCCAGGGCGGCCATCAGGTCGACGACCGGCGCCGACGGCGCCTCCTCCCCCGCGACCGGCGCGGGCGAGCGGTGCTCGGCCTTCGCGCTGAAGACCTCGACCAAGGCCTCGGTGTAGTGGTCGGTGAGCAGGTCGCCCAGGTCGGCCAGGTGCTCCACCGACATGTGCTCCATCGGTGCCCGCACCGGTGAAGTCGAAGATGTCTCCGTCTCCGGCGGGCACGGCACGTATCGGCTGGACTGGGACCGTCCTATCAGCATCAACCAGACCGGCGACCCGTCCCTCGCAGCCCACGACGGCCGTCCCGCCTTGGCCATCACGGCATGCTCCTCGGTCCAGTTCCACCCCAGCTGCCCGCCTCCCAACCGCCCGGGCCCGCGCGCTCTGGACGGCTGACCTGCATGGTCCGTCGAGCCACTGCCCGGCTGGCCCGGCACCGCCCACCCCCACACCGGTGAGGTGACCGGCGGCCGGGAGCCTCCCCCGGATACATCCCCGAGCAGATCGCGGAGGAGGAGCGGCTGCGCCGGCTCCTCACGGACCGGAGGCTGTCGGCACCCACCCGTACTGGGACACCCTGGAGCTGGGGCCGGCGCGGGTCGCGGCCCGGATGGCGCTGAAGCACCTGCCCGAGGTCCAGGCCGACGTCCAGGCCCAGGCCGAGGTGGCGGCGTAGCGCGGTGAGCAACGTCGAGCCGGAGATAGCCAGCCGCTTACCGGGACGACATCGGCTGAAGTGCCGCCCCGAACTGGAACCGCCGCGACACCGGCTGGGGGACCGCCCCCACGCCGTCGGCAGCCTTCTCGGCGGCGGTGGCGCCAAGCCTCCTGGGGAAGAGGAAGTGGACTGACCTCGTACGCACCGAGGCCGCGTCCGCAGGAACACTCCTGCGGGCGGGGCCTCGTCGTACGCGCGCCGCCGGCCACGACTCGGGGGGGTATCCGTCGACGGCGGCGCCGACGCCGCTTCTGCCCACGGAATCGCACCCCACACCTCGCCGCGGCGGCTACTTCGGCGGGCTGCTCGACGGAGCCGGCGGCCGGGGCGAGGCCGAGGGGGCCGTCGTCGGGAAGGCGGGCGGCGGTCCGGCGGCCACCGCGTCATCCACCGACACGCTCGGCACCTCGGCCGGCGCCTTGCCCGGCTCGATCCGGTCCACCACCGGGACGATCGCGTCGTACATGCGGCGGGCCAGCGGCTCATCAGCGGAGTCCCGGAAGTTCCCGCCGTGGGCGTCGTAGTCGAGCTTGCGCAGGTACTCGACCAGCTGGGGTCCGGTGAGGGTGACCTCGATCAGTCCCCGCCGGCCCTGTTCGCCGCCGAGCTTGCGCGGCTTCACCTCGTCGAAGGAGGTGCCATTCGACTGGGGCCGGCCGCCCTGCCGGGTGCGGTCCCACATGTCCTGCGTGCTGACGATGCTGAACTGGGCGACCCCGGCCGCCTTGTTCAGCCGTTCCTCGTGCTGGGGCGGGGAATCGGTCCCGCATCCCGACAGGGTGACGGAGGCGGCGAGGACGGCGAGCGCGGCGGCGACGGAGCGGAGCCGGCGGGAGCGGCGGTTGATGATCACCGGGCGATTGTGGCGAGACGCTCCCCGCCTCGGGGTGCCTTCGCTGCCCCGGTCACCGGATCGAGTGCACCGCGCCGTACGACGGCCCGGCCCCGCCCGCAGCGCCGACGAGGGCGAGGGCGGCGGCCGTGGTGTCGGCCAGAGTCGTGCACACCGGCACGCCGTGGCGGCGGGCGACGTAGATCAAGTACCTGTTGCGCTCCGGGTTCGGGCAGTCGGGAGGGCAGCCGAGGACCGCCCGGCCCGTCGACACGTCAAGGCCGAACTCCACGTTGCTGGTCCTGCTGCTCGTACCGGTCCGCGCGTACGCCGCCACGGGACTCGGGGCTCAGGACGGTCAGCGGTACGGTGCCGGTCCACTGCGCGGCCAGGAACCGGACGGCGTCCGGCGCCAGGACGGGGCACTGGGCCTGGTGGTCGTGGAACTGAAGCAGTAGCGGACCTGCCGGGTTCTCGACGCCGAGCGAGGTCATGCGCACAGACCGGGTGGTGACGGCCCATCCGGTGTTCCAGGTCGCGGCCTAACTAGAACACCGTACGCGCCGTGATGGAGGGCCTCCAACCTTTAGGTCGTTCCGTACGAATCAGAACCAATGGCGTGAACAAGGATGCTCCTCGATCGGCGCGAAGGTGCCTCCCTGACACGTGGAGGGACCGACGCCTGGCAGGACGGCTGGAAGGCCGCGCAAGTGGGGAGGGGACGGTACGACCCGCGGTCCAACCGCCCGCGGGGCGACCAGGGAGGACACATCCATGGCACAGGCCCACCGACCGACCGGCACCAACTCCGGAGCCTGTTCCCCGGGATCGACCCCTGCCACCCCACGGAACTGGCTCCTCCGGCTGGGCGCGCCGCCCCTCGCGGCGACCGCGCTGACGGCGACCGTCGCGCTCTCCATGACCCTGGTCGCCTTCGGGAACATCACGGACTTCGGGACCAACCAGCAGTTCGTCCAGCACGTCCTGAGCATGGACACCACGTTCAAGGACCCTGACCTGATGTGGCGAGCGGTCGAATCCCCCACCCTCCAGAACGCCGCCTACGTCGCCATCATCGCCTGGGAGACACTGGCCGCTTCGGTCCTCCTCACCGCCACCTGGTTCTGGATCACGGGGCTGCGCCGCAACGCGTACGACCGCGCCCGCGCGGCGAGCACCGTGGGCCTGGTGATGACGCTGCTGCTCTTCGGGATGGGCTTCCTCGCGATCGGCGGCGAATGGTTCGCCATGTGGCAGTCGTCCGACTGGAACGGTCTGGACGCCGCAGCCCGCAACGTCGCGCTGGCCGCCTTCACGCTCCTCCTCGTGCACCTGCCCGGTGTTCGCCGGGCAGGTACCGAACGGACCTGACGCCCCTCGGCAGACGCACGGGGACCACGAACCCCGTGTGTCTGCGCAGGAGGCCGACCACCGCCCTAGTCGCCGCGAGCCTCCGCGCACCACCATCGATAAGTACGACTTCTTCCTCTTCGGGGCAGGGAGAGACGCCCCGACACGGGATACGGTCACCCGACCGGGCGCGCACCCGCTCACCGAGCAGCCCACCAGGATTAACCTGCGAAAACGGGCGGTGTCCAAAGCCAGCGGTTCAGCCGCTACTCGGTGCAACCCGCTCCGGGGTGAGCGCGGCCGCAAGCCGGTCCAGCCGCTCGTAGAGGGCGCGGACGAGGCGGCCGCGGTTCTGGACGCAGTGCAGTGCCTTCGATCGTCGTGGACAGCCGGCTTTCTGCCTCGCGCAGGACGACATCGGCGAGCGCCTTGGGGCCGCTGTCCTTGGGCGACTGGGCGGCGCGGCGGCGGACGTCGGAGGCGACCGCGCGGGCGTGGCCGGTCAGCTGGAGGGCGATCTGCTCCAAGCCGCGGGTGGTGAGGGTGTCCTCGCCGGTCCACGCGAGGACGGCCGTAACGAGGCACTCGTACGGTTCACGATCCAGCGGGAGCCCGCCTTCGATGAGGACGTCGAGGTCGTACAGGCCGTGTGGCGGCTGGTGTGCATGGCGGGCCTCGCTGCCGGGAGCGTCGTGTGCGGGTGGCCGGCGGTCACCGCTGGGGGTCCTCGCCGCTTTCGGCCCCGTCGTCCTGGTCCTCGTCGTGCTGGCCTAGGAACCGGGCGAAGCCACGGTCCGCGCGGGCGAGCAAGGCCGGTGAAGGGGCGCCGTAGGCGGGCGACTGCAGGCCGCGGCAGCCCTCCGGGGCCGGGGAGGTGGAGTCGGTGTGTGCGCGCATGAGGCCCCGCCTCTCCGGCTGGTGGTCCGTCGGTGCCGTCGACGCTACGTACCTGCGGTCCGGGCTGCCGCGGGTCGGAGGCGGTGGTCAGGGTGCAGGTGACGCCCCTTGGGGGTCGGTGTACGTCACTCCCGCGGGAGGCCGGCCGTCGGTGCCACGGCCAAGCCCCGCGCCTCCGTTCCCCGCCCTCGTACGGTCGGTCAGACTGAACGGGCGTGATGCCGGGATCGGCCGGACCGACACCGAGAAGGTGCCGCCGGCCGAGATGGAGCTCCAGTAGCCCGGCGGGCGCGGGGGCGGGCTCGTCGCCCCTCACGCACAGCCCTCACGGACTCAGCTCGCCAGCCCACTGATCGCGTCGCCGATGTACTTGGCGCCGAGGACGATCAGGACTGTGGTCATGATGGCCGCGTTGTGGCGGCCATCCATGCCTTCCACTCGCCGAGTACCTTCGCCGACTTTCGGCCGCCGAGGAGGTAGACGCCGAGCGGCAGCAGGGTGCACAGGGACGCGATCAGCACCATCAGGACGGCGGCGGCCGTCTTCCCGCCTGTCGAGGCCGTACTCGCGGCGATGGAGACGGCGCCACCGACCGCCAGGACAAGGTTCTTGGGGTTGGCGACGGCGAGCGCGGCGGCGAGTCCGGCCGACTTGCCCGGGGTGAAGGTGTCGATCGCTTTCATCCAGCCCGGTGGCTCGGCCGCGCGTCCCTCCCGCGGTCGGTCCTTCCACTGCTTGACGCCCATGAGCAGGAACAGGACGCCGAGCCCCAGCTTCAACCACAGGGGCCACGAGGCCGGGCCCTCGTCGTCGGCGCCGGAGGCGTCACCGCCCGATCCGGCGAGAACGACGACCGTGACGAGCACGGCGAGCGAGACCAGCCAGCCCGCTGTGAAGGCGACGCCGTTGCCCCGGCCCTTGGGGGTGGCCAGCATGAGGATCACGGCGATGAGCGGCAGGGGGCTGGTGGCGATGCCGACCGCGGAGGCGAGCATCTGCCCGACGGCGTCTCCCACGGTGGCCTCAGCCCTTCGCCACGATGGGCGGCAGCTGGTAGGTGCCATCGAGGACGGACTGCCTGGGCGTGTAGAGGCGGATCATGGGCCGGAAGTCGCCTTCCGGGGCGGGCAGCCAGTTCGCCGCCTCGGCCGGGCTGTCGGGCCGTTCCCGTTGGATGACGACGGTCAGCGAGCCGTCCTCGTCGTACGCCAGGCCGGGGGTGCGGTCGCCGAGTGAGTAACGGCCCGCGGGGTTGGCGACGAGGTAGTACTCAGGGGTGTCGTACATGGTCACCGACCAGAACGACTCCACGGGCGGCGGCTGCTCGAAGCGCAGGGTGTAGGAACGGGATCCGTTCAGCTGTTCGCCGTCGGAGTCGGTGAAGGTATGCGCGTACACCGCCTCGTAGCCGTGGTTGCCCCACAGCGCGGCCCGTGCCGCGGCGGCCCGTACGAGGTAGGACGCCTCCCGGTCGGTGATCTTCCACTGCGGCGCGTCGATCGTCCCGATGCCGAGGTGGTCGAGGTTGTAGTCGAACAGATGCGGGTTGGCCTCCCAGGCGCCCGGCGGGCGTCCGTCGTCGTCAGGGGGATTCGACGCGGCTTCGACCCTCGCCCTACCGGCCGCCAGCCCCTCGGTGAGGGCTTTGACGAGGGCCGGGTCGGCGTTCACGTACGGCGTGGGGCCTTCTTCGAGGAGCCCCAGGGATTGGAAGCGTTCCTGGTAGTCCTGGTCGGGGCCGGCGGGCGGGAAGGTCGCCATCCAGAGGCGCAGCTGCTCGTAGAAGCGCAGTTCCTCGGGCACGTCGGGATCCGGTGCGGGCAGGCCCGTGCGGTGGGTGGCTGTGTCGAGCGGGGTGAGTGTGAGCCGCTGCTGCAGAGCATGAACGCGTGGCATGTCGTCGGGGCCGTCGCATGCGTTGCGGCCCACGATGGAGAGCACTGTGGTCGGTGCCTCGATCACCCCGCGCACCTTGTCGGGTGCGCTGCCGGACCAGCCGGGCGGGACGATGAGCCAGTCGCCTTCTTCCGTGCCGGTGGCGCGTTTTCCCAGGTAGGCGAAGTTGTTGCTCCATACGTCCACGAACTGCAGGACGTAGTACGCGCCGGCGGTGTCCGGGACGTGGAGCAGGATGGGGCCGCCGGAGAGGTCTACCTGGGCGATGGAGTAGACGGTGTCGTTGTTCACGGACACGAAGTGGGCGTCAGGGGTGGCCAGTTTGGTGGAGTGCCCGAACTGGTTGAAGGGGGTGGGCGCCAGCGAGCCGAAGCCCTTCTGCATGAACGCGGAGATCATCGACACGTCGAAGACGAGGGGGTAGCCGTAGACGTACGCGTCGGCGGCCAAATCGGTGAGGCTGGCGGCGCTGGTCTTGCTGGTCATGGCTGGCTCCTGTCAGGCGTCGACGCTCAGGGCGGGCAGGGTCCAGGAGCCGTCGAGGACCGAGGTCTCGGGGCCGTACACGCGGATGGCGATGGTGAAGGGCCCGTCGGGCGCGGGCAGCCAGTTCGCCGCGTGTTTCGGGTCGGCCGGGCGGTGTTTGCGTACATAGAGGGTGAGGCCGCCGTCGTCGTCGTGGACCAGTCCAGGGGTGCGGTCGCCGATCGAATAGCGGTCGATCTCGTTGGCGACGAGCAGCCGCTCGGGCAGCCGGTACATCGTGACCGACCAGAAGTAGCGGGCCGACGGCAGCGCGCCCGGGGCGAAGTGGATGACGTGGTCGTGTGTCGAGGCGTTCGGCGGCCGGTGGCCCTGGTCGTCCTGGGCCCAGCCGGCGTACCACGCCTCGGCCGCCGGCAGGCCGTAGAGACCCTTGTCGACACCGACCGCCCGGGTGAGGTAGTCGGTACCGTGCTCGGCGCGGGTGCCGAACCAGTGAGTGGAGTCGACGGCGTCCTTCTTCGCCTCCTCCAGGCGGGCGCGGGCGTCCGCGATGCCCTGCTCGACCGCGGCACGGATCTCGGGCTCAGGGCGGCGGGCTCAAACTCGCCGCTGCCGGTGACACCGAGCGCGGCGAGCCGGTCCCGCAGTTCCCGCTCGCCGCCGAGGGCGGGGAAGAACTGGAGCAGGAAGTCGAGAAGGGTGAAGAACTCGACGGTGCCAAGGTCCTCCTCCCGCCAGACCGGCCTCACGGGCTCGTCGACCGGGTGCGGTGTGGCCGTGTCGGCAAACTCCGACAGCGGGCGCAGCACGTACTGCTCCTGGATCGCCCGCAGCGCCGGTACGTCCTCGGGGCCGGCCAGATAGGTGCGGCCCAGGACGCCGACCAGGAACGTGTCGGCGCGCAGCACGCCCCCGATCCCCGCGGGAACGGTGCCGTCCCAGCCGGGCCCGGCGACCAGGTAGTCACCCGCCGCCGGGCCGGTCGTCCGGGAGCCGATGTAGCCGACATAGGAGGTGTCCAGGTCGTGCAGCGGCAGGACGTAGTACCGGTCCACGGCCGGCACCGAGATCACGTAGGGCTCGGCCCGCAGATCGAGCCAGGCCCACGAGTAGGGGGTGTCGTTGTTCGGGGTCACCACGTCCGTGTTGGCCGGGGTTAACGGCTGCGAGTAGTGCCGGAATCGACCGAAGCCCCCCACATACCGGGGATCCGCCGGGTTGATGGCCTGGGGGTACATCGTCCGGTAGTTCTGCAGGAGCGCGTACCCCCAGATCCAGCCCTCGGCCGCGGTCCTCCGCGCCTCCTCGTCGGTCAGCTCCAGCACGGCACCTGGACGAAGACGTCCTCGCCGAGGCCGCCGCCGAAGCGCGGGCCTTCGGCGCCGGCCCGGCGGCCGCCGTCGACGAGCTGGTGCGCGGCCTGCTCGGGCAGTTGGCCGACTGGCAGCAGTCGATCGGCGAGCTGGGCCGCGCGCTCGCCATGGCAACTGAAGGCCGACCGCTACCCGGCTGGTCCACCGACGCCGGCAGCACCGAGGACATCGGGTGGCGCCAGGCCCGCACCACGCTGCTCGAGGCCGTCACACGCCACCACCACGCTCACCTGCTCGCCGACATCGTCGAGCCCGGCGGTGAGCTGGAGCTCCCAGCTACCCGTAACGGGCGCTTCAGGGACGCGGCCATCCCAGAAGGCTGCGCGGTCAGCGACGCCGGCCGCCGCCGATGCGGCGGTCGTCGGCCAGTGCGGTCAGCGGGCCGAACTCGCAGGCAAGCTCGTTCCACGTCAGAACCTCGCCACAGCGGGCCGGAAACTCCTTCGGGTTGAACTCGGGCATGGTCCAGGTGCCAGTGCCCCGGTCCCGCAGCCACAGGTCCCCGTCACCGTCGACCACAGTCGGCGGGACCGGTACGGGCTCGGCCTGATCGGTGGGTTCCCAGGTGACCCGGCCCGGGTGGGAAACGCGACGCAGCTCGGTGGTGGCCAGCCGCGCGGCCAAGTCACGGGTGGACTCTTCGGCGTCCTTGACCGACTCGAGTCGGAATGCGTCGTCAAGTACGGGCAGGGCTGGATTCTTGCTGCGCTTTGAACTCATACGCTGACTACCTCCGGCGGGGGGCGTCACATCCGTTATGGCACCCCGTAGAGCAACACGGTATCCGAGGCGGGAGCCGGGCCAGACCTCCTCCGCTGGAACGGTCAGCAAGCCCGCCGACGCCCAGGAAGATGCTCTGCGCCAGGTCAGCGACTTGTTGGGTGAGGCGAGGAAGGCACTCGACACGCTGACGAAGTAGCTGGAAGCAACCGTCCAGCCCACGGTTCAGCCCCCGCTCGGTCCAACCCTCTCCGGGGCGAGCGCGGCCTCCAGGCGGTCCAGCCGTTCGTAGAGAGCGCGAACGAGGCAGGCGCGGTTCTGGACGCAGCGCACGGCGCCCTCCAGCGTCGCGGACAGCCGGCCTTCCGCCTCACGCAGGACGACGTCGACGAGCGCCCTGGGCCCGCTGCCCTCGGGCAGCTGGTCGGCGCGGCGGCGGACGTCGGAGGCCACCGCGCGGACGTGGCCGGTCAGCTGCAGGGCAATCTGCTCCACGTCGCGGGCGGTGAGCGTGTCCTCGCCGGTCCACGCGAGGACGGCCTGCCAAGAGCGTCGTGTGCGTGCCGGGGGCGGCCGGGCCGCCGCCGAGACGGCGCCGGACGGACCCGTACGGCCGGCCGAGAGGGCGGTTCAGCGGTCCAGTCACCGGCAGCGGAACGCTCAGCGGCGGTCAGGGCGCGCGGATCGCGCGCGGACGGCTCGGCCACGCCGGGACCAGGGCCGAGGGCCGGGCCCGTGCTGGAGGGGTCGAAACTCCAGTCCAGCCCCGCCCCCCGCCCGGGACCGCCGCCCCCCTCTGCTTCGGGAACAGCCACCGAGCACACCCCTGCCGTCCGCGACAGTGCGGCCCCAGGGCACCTCACCGTGCGGGCACGCGCCGCACCGCCTTGCCCTGTCCCTCCGCCTCCAGTAACGCCATGGCGGCGGGCGGGGCCGACCGCTCCACGATCCGGCGCCGCCCGGCACACGGTCCTCTTCCACCCGGGCACCACGGGCCCGCGCGCCGAACGGCCCGCACCGTCACCCGGTGCGGGCCGTTCATCCACCCAAGGGCCCGCCGGAAGGGGGAGTACGGCAGGCCCTGCATATCCAGAGCGGTCCCACGCGCTCACCACCCGCATGCCCCCGGCACCGTGATCCACACCCCCGGCCTTCCCGGATCCCGGGGCCGTGCCGCCTACCGCCAGGTGGCCGCGTCCGGGTCGATGCCGTGGGCGCGGGCGCTCGCGTCCACAACCGTGCGGAACCACGCCGCGAGACCCGGGCGGACGCCGTCGTAGTGCGCGGCGAAGCCCGGATCCGACGCGTACGTGCGGGCCAGGCAGACCTGCATCTCCCTCGTCAGGGGGAAGTACGCGGCGAAGACGGCGCGGTGGCGGTCGACGAGGGCGTTCGCCTCCGGGCTGCCCGGTGTGACGCCCGCGTCCAGCGCGGACGCGAGCTCGCCGTCCAGGGCGGCTACCGCGTCGTGGACCGCCTGCCACTCCTCGGGCGCGCGGGCCGCCGAACGCTCGGCGTACTGGCGCCACTGCAGGGTGTCCCCATACCGCTGCCGGGCCTTCACCGGCCCCTCCGGGTCCCAGTCCGGGCCGAAGATCGCGGCCTGCTGTTCGACGGTCAGCAGCAGACCGCGCTCGTGCGCCTCGATCATCCGGTCCAGGCCGGCGTCGAGCCGCTGGAGCCGCTCGACGCGTTCCGTGACCTGGGCGCGCTGGGTGCGCAGCGCGGCGGGGACATCGGTGCCGGCACCGTCCAGGACGGCCTGGATCCGGTCCAGGCCGAGGCCGATCTCGCGGTAGACGACGACGCGGTGCAGGCGTTCGAGATCGGCGGCGGTGTAGAGCCGGTACCCGGCGCCCGTACGCAGCGAGGGCCGGGCCAGGCCGATCTCGTCCCAGTGGTGCAGCGCGCGGACGGTGACGCCGAGGCTCGCGGAGACCTGGCCGACGGTGAGGCCTTCGGTGTCCGTCACTTCGGGGCCGGCGCCTGTGCCTGTGCCTGTGCCTGTGCCTGTGTCAGTGTCGGGCATGTTCCTCATTCTCGTCGGGGTGAGTGGTCGGGCCGGTGATGCCGATCTCGGCGAGGTTTCGCGCCTCCTGGCTGGCGGGGTCGTACGGCTTCGCCGCCGTGAGGACGACCCGGGCCTTCTCCGGGGTGCTCACCTCGACGTCGCGGGTGTTCCAGGGGGTGTCCCGGGGGCTGTCGGCCGAGACGGAGTCGGGGCGGACCGCCCGGCAGGCGTCGACGATCCCGTCGATCTGGCCGAGTACGCACGCGAAACTGACGCTCATCGCCGGGGCCTCGACGGGGGCCGAGTCCGCCGCGACGAGCAGGACGTCCTGGAATGCCCAGCGACGCAGGTGCACCAGGGTGCCGGGGACCGAGAACAGCTCGAAGAAGCCGAGGCCACGGGTCCAGAAGTCCAGGGAGGCGGCCAGGTCGGTGGTGGGGACGGTGACGAAGGCCGGCATGCCGTAGATGCCGTGGAAGGGCTCCGGCGGCACGGCGTCGGGGCCGGGGGCGGGTACGGGGCTGACCTCGAAGGCGTCGTAGGGGTTGCCGTTGGTGTTGGTGTTCTGGTCGGTCATGTCCTTCACCTTTCAGCCTCACGTTGCGTGAGGGTCAAGTCCGGGAATGACCGGCCTCGTCCCCGTCGGTGTGGTTGGCTGCCGGGGTGACTCAGGAGCTGGAGACCATGGCGTTCGATTCGGCCGAGGCGTTCGCGGCGTGGCTCGCCGAGCACCACTCCCTCCGGCCGGGCATCTGGCTCAAGATCCGCAAGAAGGTGCCCGGAGTCGTCGCCCTGGACTACGCCCAGGCGCTCGACGTGGCGCTCTGCTACGGCTGGATCGACGGGCAGAAGGCGAAGTTCGACGAGGAGTGGTGGCTCCAGCGGTTCACCCCTCGCAAGCGCACCAGCAAGTGGTCCAAGATCAACCGCGACAAGGCGACTGCCTTGATCGAGCAGGGCCGGATGCGTCCGCCCGGGCAGGCCGAGATCGACCGCGCGAAGGCGGACGGCCGCTGGGAGGCGGCGTACGACGGCGCGAGGGCCGCCACGGTGCCGGACGATCTCGCGTCGGCCCTCGCGGCCGAACCTGCCGCCGCGGCTTTCTTCGAGACGCTCGACCGCCAGAACCGTTACGCCGTCCTCTACCGGATCCAGAACGCCAAGCGGGCCGAGACCCGGGCGCGCCGGATCGAGAAGTACGTGGTGATGCTGGCCAAGGGGGAGAAGCTGCACCCGTGACCCCTGCGGTCTGAGCGCGGGCGACGTCCGGAACCCGGACCGGTGGGTCAGAGCTTGGTGAAGCACATGGTGTAGTCGAACCCGCGGGACGCCGTGTGCTGGATGCCGTAATCGAACTTCGGCCCGCACGACATGCCCTCGCCGGGCAGGATCTCGCCGGTCTTGTACTCTGCCTCCGCCGAACCGCAGTCGACGATCGTCGGCACCGGCTTGCCCTGCGGGTCCTGCACCTTGACGCAGTCCCCGACCTGCGGCTCGTGAGTCTTGTCTTCCTTGTGCTGGGCGACAGCCTCGGCTTCCTTCTTCGCCTGACCGCCGTTGGGGTTGGTGTTGTAGTCGTACACCCAGTAGCCGCCACCACCGACTATCGCCAGGAAGATGACCATAGTGAGGAGCAGCTGGAGCACGTTCCCTTGCCGCGGCCGGTTCGGGGCCCCGGGCGCCGGCTGTTGGGGCTGTCCGTAGGGCTGCTGGTAGGACGGCGGTGTGGACATGGTGACCCCCATGGATCGGATACGGCAAGGGAAGGGTCGCAGCGACGACCGCTCGCAGGCTACAGCCCGGGGACTTACGCCCCGACCAGCCGCCCTTGGCCCAACTGCGGTGTGCGGACGCAGCGGTTGGCCCAAGATCGGTGCGCGGGAAGACGTAGGCGCCGGGGCGCCGGCGCCAGATGCGTGATGACTAGTTCCGCCGCTGCCAGGCGTAGCCGAGCGACTCGGCCAGCTCCCGGCCCCCGCCCGTCAGCGTGGCATACGTCGTGGGGTCGGTGCTCACCAGCCTCCACCGCCGCCGCGGCCTGTGCTCGGCCGGGCGGCCGTCATCGGGCAGCCGCCACTCGAAGACTTGGCCGGGGCCGTCCCCCTCTCCCGGTCCCGGCGGCGCCGGGACGGGCGTGCGGAGGAAGGTCACGCTGACGGTGTCCGGGTCGCGCCATCCGGTGGCCGCATCCGCCGGATGCCCCAGCGGGCCGTCAGCTCCGGCCGCTCCCGCAGGGCCGCCGTGATCCGCCGGGCGGTGCCGCGGGCCGGCCAGCACCACGCGTCATCGTCCGGGCCGTAGGACCTCGACTTCGTAGGCGGCGGTGTCGAAACGCAGCTCGGGCGGGGCGGTCCGGCCGCCCCGCGCCAGCCGCCCCAGACGGCCTCGTCGCCGTCGCGGCGGACGTCACGTAGACCACCGAGTAGTACGTGAACATCGTCGGATACGCCCAGTCATGGGCGAACCTGCGCGCTTTCCACCACCACAACTCCGGCGGACCGCTCTCCCGGCTATGACGTCCCACGGACCCCACGCCTGCTTCAGACCACCAGGACGGGCCAGGCGCCCCGGGCACCGGTTCTTCGGACCCGACCCGCGCCGAGCCCGGAGCGTTCGACCTCCCGGAAGGAACGGAAGCATAGTCCCGGTGGCCTACTCGTGGTCTGTGCAGAGGTGGGCGCTCAGGGCCGCACATGCCCACTCTTCCCAGGCGTCGGGGGACCAGCCCCGGTCGCGGACAAAGATCAGGTATAGCTCCGGACTGAGCAGCCCGTACAGCAGGTCGGCGGCGCGGGCGGTATCGACGTCGGGGCGCGCGTCGGGCTTGGAGGTCAAGGCCTTCGCTGCGGCGTGCTGGACGGTATAGCGCGGGTCAGGGCCGACGGGCCACTGCGCGGCGATCTCCGGGTCCGTGGCCGCCGCAGCCGCGATCAGCGGCATGATCGGGGCGACCCGGCCGAGGATGTCGCGTACGCCCCGCACGTGGATGCGCAGCTGCCCGGCCGCAGTGGGTTCGGCGCACGCCGCGCGGAACCAGTCTCGGTCCATCGTGGCGACCGGCTCGGCGTCGCCCGCGATCGATGTGTCGACGACGTCCTTGAACAGCGCGCGCTTGTTACGGAACACGAAGTACACGGTCTGGACTGCCACGCCCGCGCGATCCGCAACCTCCTGAAGGCTTGTCGCACCGTACCCCTGCGCGACGAACAGCTCCCGCGCCGCCGCAACGATCTTCTCGCGGGTACGCCGCGAGCGCTCAGCCCTCTTGTCGGGGCGCTTGACGTTCTGTCCGTCGGATCCCTTGACCACATCCATGCCGAGAGTCTATCTCTAGAGTCAGACATTAGAGATGGACTCTAATTTCTTGGAGGGGTAACGATGAGTGAGACTCGGACTGCTGCAGAACTCGACCAAGAGGCCTCTGTGCGCGGCGTGTTGGAAGACTTCTACCGAGACGGTAAGCCGCCGTGGGACAGCGGTGTCACGCCGCCCGAGCTCGTGGCCCTGGTAGAGGGGCCCGGCGCGATGACGGCGGGCCGGGTGCTCGAACTCGGCTGTGGCACCGGGACCAACGCGGTGTACCTGGCCCAGCACGGCTGGCAGGTGACCGCCGTCGACCTGGTCGACCGCGCGGTCCGGCAGGCGAGGGAGAAGGCGGCCGCGGCCGGAGCGGACGTCACGGTGCTGTGCGCGGACGCCACCCGGCTCGACGAGGTGGGCGTGCCCGGGCCGTACGACCTGTTCTTCGACCTGAGCTGCTACTGCGGGATTCCACCGCACCGCCGCGACGCCTACACCGCCGGCGTCACCAAGCGCGCCGCCCCCGGTGCACGATTGCTGATGTTCGGATACGGGCCCGGGGCGTTTGACGACTCGTGGTCCGGCGTCACTGCGGACGAACTCAACACCAGGTTCGCTGGATGGCAGCTGGTCGACGTGACGCCGGGCACGAACCCGGTCCCGACTTTCTGGTTCACACTGCGCCGCGCCGCCGCATGAGTTGGGGCTGGCCGCGCCGCTGTATGAGTTGGGGCTGCAAAAGAAGCAGCGTGACTCCGATCATGGCGGATTACACCTGTGACCAGCGGAAACATAGCAACACCGTCCGAGGCGGGGGGGGCCGCGTCGGCGGGCATGGATGACCGGTTCCCCAACGAGCTTCTGGCCGTGCCGTCTGTTGTCAGGCTGCGGCGACGCGGGTGAGGGCGGCTTGGAGCCGGCGGATCGCGGCTTCGCTGCCGTGTACTGCTGGAGGGCCGACGGAACGGCGCCGAGGGCGGGGCCGTCTGCGGCGGGCATGGCGCGCCAGTGCAGGATTGGCGTGAGGACGGTGACAGCTGCCCCGAGGAACCAGGCCAGGCATCCGTGGACGTGGGCGATGGCGACAGCAGCGAATGCTTCCCCGCAAGTGTTCCAATCGGTCAACTCCTGGGAGCGTCTGCCGGGACTGCGGGGGGCCACCGACACCGTGCAGATCGGCGGCGGCCTTTGCCGCGACGGTACGGTCAGCGGGTGTCACGGCCCACGCCTGATCCCGAATCAGCCGTCCGGCCTCCTCCACCAGTCCTTTGATATCCGACCACCATGTGTCCGCGGCCGTCACGCACGCAGTCGGTGAGCGCGCTCACCGACTGGCGGGCTGCCGGTGCGCTCACCGGCGCCGCTGGCCGGGGAGCGCACGCGCACGTGACCGTGTAGTCATGCCGTAGTGGTTGCCGCCACGTCGTCCCAGGCCAGCGAGGCGATACGCCATCCTGCCGGAGTTCGAAGGAACTGGGTGGTCTTGTGGCCGGAGCCCTGGAACGCCTCACCATGGTGGATGCCGGACTTGCGGTATCGGCTGAACCGGTGCGCAATCGATCCGAGGATCTCGGTACTTTCGGATACCTCCCATTCGGAGAACTCCGTCAGCGTCCCGTCCGTGAGCATCTTCCGCCGGGGCTCGATGAAGGCGTCGAGGTCGTAGATCACGGGCTTGTCGCCGACGTTCGAGATGATCCTGCCTTGGGGGATGAAGACGTCGCGGATGACGTCGAGATCAGGGCGGTTGCCGCCGGTGTTGGTAAACGCGCCGGCGAACACTGCCATCAGCCGATCGAGCTCGGCCTTGACACCGGCCTCGGGCGCTTCGGACGCCTCACCGGGGCAGGGCCATTCCTCGGAAAGGACCGACCAGACTTCGCTGTCGTGCCGCACACCGCGGTGGGCAGAGCGCCGCCGCAGCACTCCTTCACGGGCCATACCCAACCGCTGTGCGACATCGATGCTGCGGGTGTTGCCCGCCGCGACCCACCATTCGACGCGGCTCATCCCGCGTGTACGGAAGGCCCAGTCGATCAACGCCCGGCAGGCCCGGGTGACCAGACCCCGCCCCTCCGCCGCCCGTTCCAGCCAGCAGCCGAGCTCGCAGACCCCGGAGGCACTGTCGAAGCGGGTGAACATCACCCCGCCGACCAGTGTGCTGTCGAGCCAGATCCCGTAGATCCGGCCGGTGTCCAGGGCCGCACGGTCGGCATAGCGCTGGAGGGTGGCCGTAGCCGAGTCACCGTCGGTACTCAACGACGCCCAGGGTATCCACGGATCCACGGTGTCCCGCGCGCGGTCCATATGAGCGAGGAACTCCTCGGCCTGCCAGGGCTCGAGCGAGCGGAGATGGGCCCGGTCGCCGAGCGGCATGGTGAACATGGAAGCCTCACTCTCGGGTGCGTAACAAGCGTTCGGTACGTAAGCTAGCAGCATGCCACCCGCACCCGGAGACCGAGAAGCCCGCCGCCAGGACGTTTCCGAGGCCGTCTGGCGCGTCATGGCCGACAAGGGATTCGGTGGCCTGACCCTGCGTGCGGTCGCCGCCACCATGGACGTCTCGACCGGAATGCTCATGCACTACTTCCCGACGAAACGAGCCCTGATCCAACATGCCTTGGACCTGCTGGAGCACCGCACCGCACAGAGGCCCCGCCGCGCACGTCCCGGACCCGGCCTCGCCACCGTACGCGCCGCCCTCCTGGACATTCTGCCGCTGACCTCGGACGACACCGCCCGAAACCGCATCTGGGTCAGTTCCTGGGACCTCTCCCTCGCCAACGATGAACTGGCCAGGCAACAGGCCGACCGATACACCCGCCTCCGCTCGGCCATCAGCCCCCACTTCGAGGTCGCGCGCGACCTCGGCCAGCTGCCCGCAGCCGCCGATCCGGAACAACTGTCGGCAGGCGCCGTCGCCTTCACACACGGCCTCGTCGTGCAGACCCTCTTCGACCCCGGCCGATTCCCTGAAGACGTACAAATCGCCATGCTCGACGACTTCCTCACTGCGATCGCACGGCCACGGGTCGACAGCGACGGCAGCCGAGCCGCCCCGGATGCCTTTGAACGGCCCTGACGTGGGACGGTCAGTTGATCGGATGTGTCTGTCCGGTTGGTGATCACCGAGCCTTTGCCACCTTGAATTCGCTGGTGAAATGCCGCCGGAGCCGCCCCTACCTTGCGGTCCAGCGCAGTCGATGAAGACGGAACCCATGACAGAGGACCGAAGCGAGATCGTTCTGACCAAGCAGGACCTTCGTGAGATCGCCGCGTTCGCTGCGGCCTGTGCTGAGGCGGCGCTTGAGGTGTTCGAGGCCGATCAGCCGGACGACTCCCGGCCTCGAGACGCTGTCTGTGCCGCGTGGGAGTTCGCTCGGGGCGGCGAACGCGGGAAGTCTCTGCGCGACACAGCATCCGCCGCCCTCAAAGCGGCCAAGGACGCGGACACTGCCGCTGCCCGAGAGGCAGCGTGGGCTGCGATGTCCGCGGCCGGCGCCGCCTACCTGCATCCATTGGCCAAGGCCACCCAGGTCAAGCACATCCTCGGAGCCGGCGCCTACGCGGCCAGAGCAGCCGAACTCGTCGCCGGCGAGGACCGGAGCGTTGGCGCCGAAAGCATCGAGCAGACGGCGCGTCGTGCGACACCAGTCGTCATCGACGTGCTCAAACGCTTCCCGGCGGCGCCGCGTGGCGGCGGACGGGTTGGCGAGTTGATCCGCATGCTGGACGCCGACCTTCGTTCACTCACCATCGCTGAGTGACTTTCAGCGCACGGCGCCCTGATCCGCCCCGTGATGTGGGTACCCGCCTACGGCTTCACCACCGCGATACACACCTGGGGCGGCGTGACGGCTGGCACCGCGAAGTTGGTCTACCGGCCCGCCGCCACCCCGCTCCCATCGGCCGGCAGCGGCGTCTGGCGTTGGCCGAGCGCGACCGCACCTGTCGCGGGTCAGCAGGGGCAGGGTCGTGGTGGCCACGGTGAGCCGGTAGTTCACGCTCCCCACCCTGCGGCGATGCCGATCCCGAATCTTCCTCAGAGCTACTCTTCGCCCCAGTTGGTTCACGGAGTGAACCAACTGGGGAACGTGGGGAGCGGAGAGCCGGCGTGACGTGCGTTTCTTCGACTGGTGTCAGAGCTGTGGGGCATGATCGGGCCATGCTGCAAGCGAGAGACGAGCACGGTCGTCAGGTGAGGAGTCCGGGGCCCACGGCCTTGAGCCGGATGGTGGCGAACCTCGGGCGGGGCAACGCCTTCGTGATCGTCGAGCGAGTCGGCGATGAGGCGGCCGGTGATTGGTATGTGCAGGTGTGGCTGAGGGATGACAACACCTATCAGCTGGAGTTCCGTGACGGGACGGCGGCAGAGCACTACCAGACCCGGACGATCTCCCAGGAGAAGGTGATCGTCGCGCTGAGCGGCTGGGCCAAGGGGCGTCCGGACTGGCAGGACGCCTTCATGTGGAACAACATCGGGGCCTCGTTCGAAGACGCCGACTGACCCTGGGGCCGACAAGGTCAGTGACGTGCGTCCGCTCAGCTGAGACGCATGGGGAAGACGTCGGGACTTGCTGCGGGGATGGTGGGCCGCGCGGCCTCGGGGGTGGCGAGAAGCGCGACGATGGTGACGGGGTTTGTCGCAGTGCGGGCAGTTGCGGATAGCTGTGGGCGCCAGGGGTGTGGGCGCAGGTGACTGCCGCGTGACCACCGCGGTTTCCGCTGTATTGATGGCTTCGTCGCGTTCACGGCGTCGCCGCCTGGCCGCTTCGGCTTTGCAGCGGGGGGTGCAGTAGGTGTGGCGGGTTGCCTGGGGAGTGACCTGGAACTGGGTCCAGCAGATGGGGCAGGCGCCTTCGGCGACGGTCGCGTCGCCGAAGGCGCCTGCCCAATCTGCAACACCGACATTGGTCGTGAGGATCGTGCTCGACTTCAGATACCTCTGGTTGATCACCTGGAAGAGGGCCGAGGCGCCGTCGCCCGGCAGCGGGAGGTATCCGAGTTCGTCGATCACGAGCAGGCGGGGTCCGGCGAAGAACCTCATGATGCTCGACCAGCGGCCTTCGAGTGCGGCCTTGTGGCACTCGGCGGCGAGTTCGGCGGCAGTGGTGAAGTAGACGCGGTGGCCGGCATCGACCGCGGAGCGGGCGAGTGCGACGGCCAGCATCGTCTTGCCGACGCCGGGCGGACCGACCAGCAGGACGTTGGAGGCATTGTCGAGGAACCTCAGGGTGGCCAGGTCGCGGATGAGTTTCTCGTCGACGCCTGGCTGGGCGGCGAAGTCGAAGTCGTTGAGGGCCCATGGTTCTGGCAGGCAGTCAAATCGCAGCCGGGAGGAGAGTTTGCGTGCTTCGGTGTTTGGGAGGCGGGAAGCCCACGAGACGGGGCGGAATGTTCACGAGATTCAGCAGCACCACCAGGGGGAGGCCGGGGCGGGCACCGAGCCCTGACGTACGTGTGAACCTATGACGCGCACTCCGAGATCCCGGCTGGTGGCCCAGTGAGCGGCTGAGGGGCCTACCTGGAGGAACGGACCTGCCGAGAGGTCGATGCCGACGTGCTGCGTGACAGCCGGCTGTCGGCGGGCAGGTCCGTCTGGGAGGCGCTGCGCCCGTTGGGGCTGGGCCTGCACGAAGCCGAGCGGGTGGTCCACGCGCGATACGAGGCCCTGGGCGACCGCGTGCAGCGCACGCCGCCTGATCCGCTGGACCTTCCCTCGCTCGCAGCCCGCGCCGCCACTCTCCCGGGCCGTGTGGCAGCGGTGGAGGCGCTCTGGGACGGCGATACAGTGCGCGACTGGTTCGTGCTCCTGATCGCCCCGGACGGGGAGGGCCACCTGGCGACCGTCTACCACCGATCCGACGGCCCTCCTCCTGGTGCTGCCGCCGCCGAGGCCGGCCGGGCGCTGGCCGGCTACCTTCGCGTGCCCTTCCACTTCGCGTCTCCGGATGTCCCTGATGACGACGCCCCGCGCTGGAGGACGATCCAACGGTTGGCGGAAGGCCCGTGACTGGGGGCACGGACGGAGCGCGGTGACCACAAGGAGGCCGGACCACCTGATGCCTCCCGTTCTCCGTTCTGGCTCACATTCCGTGTAGTTGTTACGGAGAGTCGGATCTTCGGCGCCATGCGATGGCGGTTTGGATGGGCACGAAGCCGCGTTGAGGTGAGTTCCAGGGCCCGGTTGTCACGGCCGGTGCTCATGTGGTTGAGCCAGCGTTCGTACCAGTCGAGGAATTCGGTGGCGGAGGAGACGTTGGGGCCCCAAAAGCCGCGGTGCGGTAAGCCGGTCGAACCGGTCGCCTGGCGCCGACGTCGTGATCGAGTGCCCGTGCAGGGCGCCGGCACTCGATCACGGCGGCACGTGGCCGCACTCCACTACGCGGGCTTCCTCAACGGGCTCGAGGTGATCCGAGGGGGACGCCCTGACTTGGGAGCTCCTTGACCAAGTGGGCCAGGTACTCCCTTGCACCCAGGTCATCGCCAGCCAGCGCTGCCGCCTGTCCGGCCCACAGATTCACGTACTCCGGCCTTCCCTGGGCGGCGGCGGCCCGGCGGATGGGCTGCATCAGGGCGTTCTGGATGGGATAGGGAGGCACGGCGTCCTCGTACGCCGCCATGTCGCGGACGAACCGGTTGGGTATGCCGCGGGCGGTGCGGCCGGAGAAGAGCCGGGTGAGGACGGTCGTACGGGCCGCTGGGGTCCCGAGCTGACGCTTGTGGGCGTCGCTCGCGCCGGATTCCCGGGTGGCGAGGAACGCGGTGCCGATCTGCACGGCGTCGGCGCCGAGGGTGAGGGCGGCCCGGATGCCACGGCTGTCGGCAATACCACCAGCGGCGATGACGGGCGCGGTCACGGCGTCAGCGATCTGCGGCACCAGCGAGAAGGTGCCGACCAGCGACTCCCGTACGGGTGCGAGGAACGCCCCGCGGTGCCCGCCCGCGTCACTGCCCGAGGCCACGATGGCGTCGAGGCCCGCGTCGTCGAGGGCGACGGCTTCCTCCACTGTCGTCGCCGTGCCGATCAGGACGATGCCTTTACGGCGCGCCTCGTCGACGACGCGGCGAGGTGGGATGCCCATGACGAAGCTGATGACGGGCGGCGCGGCGGCGAGGAGTGCGTCGATCTGGTCGTCGAAGTCAGGCAGGGCTTCGACTCCCTCGTAGGCGGGGGCCGCGGCGCCGAGTTCGTTGTAGTAGGGACGGAGCCGCTCGACGTGAGCGGAGAGTACGGCGTTGTCCGGCAGTGCGGAGCGCTCGCCCTCCAGTGGCACCCAGAGGTTCACGGCGAACGGCCGACTCGTGGCGGCTTTCAGGGTGGTGACGAGCTCGGTGATCGCGGTGGGGGTGAGAATGTGCGCGCCGTAGGATCCGAGGCCGCCGCCCTCACTGACCGCGGCGGTGAGGGCGACGGAGGAAAGTCCGCCGCCGAAGGGGCCCTGGACGATGGGGTGCTCGATGCCCAGCAGATCGCCGAGCCGGCCCGGGCCGCTCATGCGGTCACCACCAGAGCGGCGGCCTCGCGGCCGTGGGCGAACTGCAGGGCGGTGCGGGCGACGCGGGCGCCGAGGTGATGGGCGGTGCGTAGGTCCGAGTCGGTGGGGGCTTGGTCGGGTCCGAGGTCGGAGGAGGACTGGGCCATGGCGCCGACGAAACCGCCGAGGCGGTTGAGGTCGTCCGGGCTGCCGATAGAGGTGTAGGCCCAGCCGGGGAGCAGGCCGAGCGAGACCCAGGTCATGCCGTGCTGCGCGGCGAGGACGGCCAAGGACAGCAGCACGTTGTCCTTGTTGCCGTTGATGCCGGCGGAGTTGGTGAAACCGGCGGCGAGCTTGCCCTGCCAGCCCTGCTCGGCCCATACCTTGCTGCTGGCCTCGGCGAACCGCTGGAAGACAGCAGAGGTGGACCCCATATAGGTGGGCGAGCCGAAGATGATCGCGTCAGCCTCCTCGAGAGCCGCCCAGAGGCTGTCGTCCAGAGTGGCGACGTCCCGCAGGTCGGCGCGCACGCCCGGGACCGAAGCGACGCCGGCCGCGACGGCGGCGGCCTGGCGCTTTGTGTGGCCGTAGCCGCTGTGGTGAGCAATAACGACGGAGAGTGGCGCGGACATGGATGTCCCTTCGTTCTCTGTGAAGCGATACGCGGAGCAACAACCCCGACACTAGACGACCGGTCAACTATTTACTAGCTCGCCAGTCGGATAGTTGACCGGACGTATACTCAGCCTCATGGGACGCACCAGCACGGCACGCGAACGCCTCATCGACGCCACCGGTGAACTGATGCAGAGCCGCGGCTACAGCAACCTCGGCGTTGCCGAAATCTGCGCCAAGGCAGAGGTGAAGAAGGGCAGCTTCTACCACTTCTTCGAATCCAAACAGGCGCTGACGGTCGAGGCCGTCAACGCCTACTGGAACGCCGAACGCAGATGCTGGACCACCGAGCTGGCCGCCACCGGCCCCGCCCTCGACCGCCTGAAGGGACTCCTGGACACCATGGCGCAGCTCCAGCGCCGGATGAAGGAGACCTCGGGGACGGTCGACGGCTGCCTCCTCGGCAACCTCGCACTGGAGCTGGCCACCCAGGAGCCCGCCGTGCAGACCCGCCTGGAAGAGATCTTCGACGAACAGATCGCACTCGTCGCCGCCACCCTCAACGACGCTGCCGACGAGGGAACCGTCCCCCGCGAGCGAGCCACAGCGGCCACCGCGCGAGCCGTGGTCGCCCACCTCGAAGGACTGGTCATGTTCGCCAAGCTCAAGAACGACCCCACTGTCCTCGACGACCTGTGGCCGCACACACTGCTGCTGCTCGGAGCCGCAGGCTAAGAAGTCGCTTCTTTTGGCGGTTGAGTTCGTCGTGCTGGGCATGACGAGTCTTGCCGAGCGGTTGGTGCCGGATGTCCGTACGGGGTGTTCTCGGTCTGGGCGCCGCTGCCGCACATCGCTTGCTGGTACAGCGCCTTGAGCGCGTCGTCGATGGGGTGGTGCTGCGGCGTAACCGAGGAGTCCATCTCGTTCCACCTCTGAAGGTTGACCGCGACGGACATCTGGCGTGTGCCGTCGGCCGAGGTAAGGGACACCGTTCCGGCCCCCCAGACCGTTCCGTCGTGGCCCCAGAAGGTGCCGCAGCCCCCGTTTTCGACCTTGTGTAGACCGAGGCCGTACTGGATCGTCGTTCCGTCCAGTGCGATGACCGGGACGGTGCGCTGCATCTCCGCCAGCGACGATCGGTTGACGATCTTGCCGTCGAGCAACTTGCGGTAGAAACGGTTGAGATCCTCCATAGTCGAAACCAGAGCGGCACCCGTCCCCGTCCAGGACATGTTGTAGACGCTGTAGTCCCGCGGCGGGTCGAGCAGGCCCCACAAGGCCTCGTACATCCGCGAGTGCGGCCCCGCGATGCGGGGCCCGGCCGGAAAGCCCGTGTGCCGGAGGCCCGCGCGTTCGATGACGTTGCGGGTGATGTACTCCTCGGCGGGGATACCGGTCACCTTCTCCAGCAGCTGGCCGAGGAGCAGGTAGTTGGTGTTGGAGTACACCCCCGGGGTGGCTCCGGGCTCGGCGGCGGGAGGCGCGTTGACGCCCATCTCGATCAGCTCGGCCGGGCGGAACTGCCTGAACCGGTTCTCGTCCAGGCTCTTGGACGACATGTTCTGCAGAGAAGGAAAGGCATAGCGGATGTAGTCGGGGAAACCGCTGGTGTTGTTGAGCAGCATGCGGACCGTGATCTTCCTGCCACGTTCTCCCGGTACCAGCTGCGGCAGATAGTCGCCGATCGGCGCATCGAGTCCGATCCGGCCCTGCTCGACCTGCTGCATGATCGCGGCGGCGGTGAAGGTCTTGGTGATGCTGCCGACGCGCTGCCGCATGTCGGGCCTGACGGGACGTCCGGTGCTGACATCGGCGACCCCGGAGGCCCCACGCCATATTCGGCCGGCGTCGCGCACCTCGGCGTACACCCCGGGGATCCCCGCACCGTGGACATCGTCCAGGGCGGTCTTCAGCTCCGCGGGATCGAAGCCGACCGACGGCCTCGCGTCGGCGGCCGGCACGGGCCTCGTCTCATCGGGCGCGGGAACCGCCCCCACCGTGCCCGCACAGACACTCAGCGCGGCCACACTTCCGCATACCGCCAGTCGGATCTTCAAGACGTCCGTCCTTTCATGATCGGTGAGTGCACCGGGGACTCTCCCCGAGCGGGTCGCCATCCACGACTCATTCGGCCAGCGCGCGGCGCAGAGCGGCGCCGAGTTCGACGTTCTGCCGCTGCGAGACATCGGCGGAGAGGATCGCCTGGGATCCGTGGAATGTGCCGGGCCACTGATGGAGTTCGACCGACACGCCCGCCTGCATCAGGCGCAGCGCGTAAGCGATGCCCTCGTCCCGGTTCGGACAGAACTCCGCTGTGGCGATATAGGCCGGCGGCAGGCCGGACAGATCGGCCGCCCGCGCCGGGGCGGCGTACGGGGTGGCGGGCCGGGACCCCAGGTAGTGCCGCCACGCCGCGGCAAGCTTGTCGCGATCGAACCAGGGGGTGCTGGTGAAATTCCGCGCCGACCAGGACTCCTGCCGATCGTCCAGTCCCGGCTGGTTGAGCAGCTGGAAGCAGATCGCCGGCCCTCGCTCGTCTCGCGCCCGCAAGCACACCGCAGCCGCGAGGTTCGCACCTGCACTGTGCCCCCCGACCGCGATCCGCGCCGGGTCGATGCCGAATTCGTCCGCGCGCTCATCCGTCCAGGCCAGTGCGGCGTAGGCATCGTCGAGGGCGGCCGGGAACGGGTGCTCGGGCGCCAGGCGATAGCCCACCGAGATCACCACCGCCCCGGAGAGGTCCGCGATCCGGGCGGCCCACGGATGCTCGGTGTCCAGGTCACCGAAGACTCCGCCGCCGCCGTGCAGCCAGACGACGGCGCCTTGGGCCCGGTGCGGGCGGTAGACCCGCACCGCCACATCCGCACCGGTATCGGCGGACACCGTACGGTCCTCGACGTCCATGCGGGAGGTGTCCGGTGCCGGCGTCGCCGCCGCCCGTTCGGCGAAGTCCTTACGCGCGGCGACCGGGTCGTTCATGTCCATGTACGGCAGGAAGGGGATGAACGCTTCGAGTTCGGGATCCATGGCGACCATCCTTGCGGCCGAGCCCCGAGGGGTCGTCCGACATCCGTCGCGCATCCCGCACTGATCACGCACCCATCGGCGCGTCCTCGTTCTTCTACCCTTCTGCCATGGAAGCACTGGCCGTACGGCTGTCGGGACTCGATCCGTACGTCGACGGAGCAATCCGCATCATCGCCTTCTACGACACGCTGATGCGCCGACGGGTAGATCTCCCGGCGCTCGCTCGGGCGTCGGCGGGCTTGGCCGAGTGCGTGACCGGGATCCGGCTCCACGACACGGGCCGGGCGACCCGCTTCACGGCCGACGGCAGGCAGGCCTCCGCCCCGCCGTCGCCCGCGTCCACCACCGTGCCGATCATCCTCGACGAGGAGGAGATCGGCACTGTGTGGCTGGAGCGCCCCGGGCCTCCCAACCCTCTCGACGAGGTACTCCTCGACCGGCTCGCCATCGCCACCGCAACGGCCGTCGAGCGGTACGGCCCGGCTCGCACGACCATGGCCGACCCCGCCCTCGTCGAGCTCGCCGTCGGCCCCGACGGCGACGAGGTGACCAGGGCGCGCGCGTTGCGGCTCCTCGGTTTCGCCGCCGAGCTGCCGGTCCACGTGGCCGCCGTGCGCTCACATCTCCCGCTCGACCAGATCGGCGGCCTGATCTGCCCGGCCCGCCCGGTGAAGGCAGCACCTCTCGCCGACGTGGGCGTCATCCTGGCCACCGCGATCGACCCCGCCCGGTTTCCGGCAGGCGTACGCGCGGGCATCGGCGCCGCCGGAAGTCCCGGCCGATCCTGGCGGGAAGCCCGCACCGCTCTGCGCTTCACGACCCCTCGCGCGCCTGTCGTCCACTACGCCGACCTGGGCGCGCTGGCTCTCCTGGCCGAGATATCTCCGGACGTCTCACGCGACAACACCGACGTGGCCGCCATCGCCCGCATCGCCGACAGCCCGGAACACATGGAAACCCTGGACGCATACTGCGCCACCGGCTCCATACGCCGGGCCGCCGACCTCCTCCACCTGCACCACAGCAGCGTCGCCCGCCGACTCGAACACATCGCCAAAACCCTGGACGTCGCACTCACTGAATCCACTGGGCTGACACGGGTCAGACTCGCCCTCACCGCATGGCGGCTACTGCAGGAATGAGGGGATGCGCCTCACTGAGCTTGCAAGGACGCGGTCGCGCCAGGCAACGGGGATAGCCGGACTACGCCGGACACCGTCGACCCGGTCTTCTTCGACAGGCCCGATCGAGGGGTGGGGCCAGACGAAACCGTTCCGGTGGGGCCACTGGAGGCCGTCGCAGACAGACTCCCCGTTGTCGTATCGGGAGTTCGCGTTCAACACGATATGCAGGGGGCGCAGACCTGCCCCAATCCGCAGGGCTAGGCTCGCCGAGGGCTTTCGGGCGGCAAAGGCCGGAGAAACCTGGCCCGGCGACACCGGGTGCGGCGCACCGGGTGCGGCGCACCGGAGGGGTGCGCGCACCACGGTGGCGTCCATCGTCACCCAGCGCACCAAATGCCGAAGCAACCAGACTCGGCGATCAGGACAACGCCATCTGTCCTGCTTTGAGCGGCACTGACGCCAAACCAGATGGGGCCGCCCGCATTTCGGTAGCCGCCTGCGTATCCGTGCCCCTGACCAGCAACGACTACTTCGCACTGGTGCCGGTGCGCTGGCAGGCCATCACCGAACGCGGTATCCGCCTGGGCCACCACACCTGGAAAGGCCGGGCCGGGCAGCGCCAGTCAGCTGTTCGTGCCGCCCCGGCGAGCGAGAGGTTCAGGCGGTGGTGCGGTTGCCTTGGCGTGCGGCAAGCGCGGCCTCGGCGCTGGGGTAGGCGGGCAGGAAGGTGTCCATCCCGGTGACGCTGAGCAGGCGGCCCAGCCGGTCGGGGATGGCCGCCAGGGTCAGGGAGCCGTCGGCGTCCTTGGCGCAGCGCCAGATGCCGACGAGGGCTCCCAGTCCTGAGGAGTCACAGAAGGTGACGCCTGAGAGGTCGGCGACCAGGTCGGCGTGTCCGATCGCAATGAGGGCCAGGGCGCGGGTCCGGACGGCGGGCGCGGTCGTGATGTCGAATTCACCGGACAGTGCGATCACGGCCAGGGTGCCGTCGGTGTGCGGGACGTCGATGTGGAATGCGTCGGTCATGGGCGTCGGTTCTCCTGCCCGACGGAGGCGTCGGCGGTCGGGGCGGCGGCGCTGTGAGCGGTGGTGGTGATGCCCGCGGGAGCGGCATCGGGGGTGGGGACGGACAGGGCCAGCAGGGCTACATCGTCGCGTTCGGTGTCGGGCAGGGTGTCCAGGAGCGCGACGGTGTCGTCGATCAGGCGGCCAGCACTGACCGGCGCCGGCTGCCGGGCGAGGAAGTCGGTCAGGCCCGTGTCGGCGAGCATGTGGCCATCGGCGGTGCGGGCCTCGGTCAGACCGTCGGTGTAGAGGAGCAGGCCCTGGCCGGGTGCCAAGTGGAGGGTGCGTGCGGCGAAGGAGGCTTCGGCGAACGCGCCGACCAGCATGCCGCCCTCGGCGCGGACCGCCTCAACCTGCACGCCGCCGCCCTCGGCGGGGCTGAGGTGGTAGGCGGGCGGGTGGCCGCCGGTGGCCAGTGTGACTGTGAAACCGCCGTCCCGGGCGGGATCGAGCAGGCCGAAGATGGCGGTGCAGAAGCGGGTGCCGACCGCCGCGTCCAGCAGAAGCGCCGTGTTCAGGGCATTCAGCGCGGCCGTCGGGTCCGCGTCGACGAGGGCTGCGGCCCGCAGCGTGTAGCGGGTCAGTGAGGTGACCGTAGCGGCTTCGGCGCCCTTGCCACACACATCGCCCAGGAAGAACGCCCACCGGCCTGCGCCGATGGGGAAGACGTCGTAGAAGTCGCCGCCCACTTCCTGCGGGGAGGCGGTCTTGTAGTGGCAGGCGAGCTCCAGCCCGGGTACCGCGGGCAGTGCGGGAGGCACCAGGGTGCGCTGCAGTGTGGAGGCGAACGCGGCGATGGCCGCCTTGTCCCGCTCCGCACGCTGCCGGGCCTCTTCCTCAGCCTGGCGCCTTTCTTGCTCGACCTTGCGGCGTTCCTGCTCGGCGCGTACCACGTTCAGCGCCGACAGCCGCAGCTCCAGCTGGTCACATACGACGGCGGCCAGGTCCCCGAGGGTGGAGGCGTCGGCCTCGCTGATCTCGCGGGGGCGGGTGTCGAGGATGTTGACCGTGCCCAGCCGGTACCCGTCTGCGGTGATGATCGGAGCGGCGGCGTAGAATCGCACCCCCATCGGGCCGGCGACCAGCGGGTTGGAACAGGCGACCGGGTCGAGCTGGGTGTCGGGGATGACGGTGGTGTCATCGGTCAGGACCGCCGAGGCGCACAGCCCGGGATCGCGGCCGATCTCGGTGACGCCTTCCAGCCCGTGCGTGGCCTTGAACCAGATCCGGTCCTCGTCCACGATCGTCACCGTCGCCACCGGCACCTCGAACAGGCGCGCGGCCAGCGCCGCGACCCGGTCGTAGGCGCCGTCCGGAGGTGTATCGAGAATGTCGTAACGGCGCACCGCTGCCATCCGCGCTGCTTCGACCGACACGGCCGAAGGCTCGCTCGGTGCTATCGCAGGTGCAGGCATGATCGCTTGTTCCGGCATGTCCCTCGTCTCGTCGTCCCCCCAGGAAGGCACCGACCGGACAGCCAGCACCTCAGAACCCTACCGAACACCCCCGCGCCACCCCATCCGGCGACGAGCGAGGAACGTGTCTGCACTCGTGGCTGCCTTGAGTGGGGTGCCACGACCGCACTCGCCGGATGCCGCAGTGCAGGCCGCCAACCGACAGGCAGCCGCTGCGGAAGCTACTGGCCGCGCCCAGGCCAGCGCTCTCATCACCACGGTGCAGGCCACCCTGGATGAGCAGCACCGAGCCCGTGTGGATGAACGACGCCGACAGGCGTATACGGACCTACTGGTCGCGGGCTTCGACTATCTGGTCAGCGCCGACTCCGAGGGCACAGCTCGGATGCTGCACGCCTCCACTGCGGTTCAGGTAGTGGGCCCGGCCGAAGTTTCAGCCGCCGCGTTCGAGTACGCCCACGCGGTCAGGCGCGCCGTTCAGCACCGACACGCTGGACCGTCCGATGAATCGGGATTGTCCCCCTCCTCAGCGGCCATCGTTGCCCATAACAGATTCCTCGAGGCTGTACGTCGTGCCCTCGACGAATCCTGAAGGGCGGCGGCAACCTCTGTCTTGATGTGCGCGAGGACGGCGAGGCCGAGGAGCTGCTCGTAGCGCTCGTGGATCTCGTGTGCGCTGCTCATGCGAGGCGCGGTCTGGGTCTCGAGGTCTCTGTTCGCCATGTGCTGCCCAACGAGGCGCACAGCAATGCATCATGCACCCGATGTCGACGAACGCCAGCGCCCGACCCCGCGGCTACGGCACGGTGAACGCGACGAGTCCACTGCCGTTCATGCTGACCACCGACGGCTCCTGGATCCAGTGAGAGGCTGACCCGCTCAAGCCGTACGAGGAGCTCGACGACTGGGACAAGGGCATCGAAGCGGCCGGGTACTACAAGTGGGGAACGTTCGGTCGGCCGGACGAATCCCCACTGTGGTTGGAGATTTACCGCCGGAACACAACCCCGGGTCTCACCGTGCCGTTCTCTATGATCGTGATCTCGAACCATGGCTACTACGAGATCGTGTACGCGGAAAATCTGCCAGCGATGATGGACCTTCAGACTCGGTGGGCGCCGGCTCTTCAGGCTGCCGCAGTGACAGATCTCCTCGGCCGACTGAGCGACGGCTCGACGGACGACGGAATCGCAGGTCTGATCCGCCGCGCCTTGAAGTAGGACGCGGACACGGTGGGCCCACCGCTCGCGAGTGGCGAACCCACGCGATCCAGGGTGGTGGTCTCCGCTCACACAGCCGAGCCCACCACCCAGTGCTTCGCCTCCGAAGTCACGCGCCAGCGAGATCACGGCAAGGGCTACGAGGACCGCAAGGACCACGTCATCCCGATCACGGAGCAGGACCTGGCGAACATGCCGCCGCCCACGGCGAAGGCGATCGAGATCATCGACCGGATCTCGGTCGACCCGGTGCAGTTCGGCGCCGGGTCGTACTACGTGAGGCGGGTGGTCCCCGCCGCCAGGAGGCGTGCCCGACCGGGCCGGTGCGGCCTGGTGGACTACGCCGCCCGGGCCGCGGACCATACTGGTCGAGCCCCGATCACCCACCTGGACGGTTCCATGGCCAAGAGCAGCTCTTCCTCGACCCCTGTCCCCGACACCGTGTGGCTCGGGCGTGGGCGTCACCTCGGGCCCGAGGCCGAGCGGGACGTCCGGCGCAACCTGCTCGCCCTCAAGGCGGCCGGGGTGATCGACGACTTCCTGGACCTCGATCCGATCGAGGCGGCCCGCTCGAGCGACCTGTTCCCCCGGGACGAGTCCGCCGATGCCGGCCCGTCCGCCCGCCGGATCTTCGAGGCCCGCTGGCGCGTGGCCGACGGCGTCACCGTACGCGCTCAACTGACCACGTACGGGCCGGAGTCCCGCCGCGTCGAGAGTGAGGGCGTCACATGGGTGCTCGCCGCCGAGGCGGAGCGGGCGTGGGAAGCGAGCTGGCCCTCGCCCGCCACCGCGTTCTGGCCCGACAGCGACCAGGTCGCCTGGGATCACGAAAGGGTACCGGGCGTGCGTCTGCGCAGGGCGAACCACCTGCCGAAGGACGACGGCGAGCTGCGGCGCCTGCTGCGGGACTGCACCCGGCAGAGCTGGGCCATCCATGTCGTGGTGCACGAGGCGATGACGCCGGACGCGCGGGGGCGGCGGCCGATCACGGCGTTCCTGCCGCCGAGCCTGCAGCACCAGGTGGTCGAGCACCGGGCCACGCCGGACCAGGCGCTGATCGCCGACTTCGCGATGAAGCGTGAGCTGGGCGTGGGGCTACCGCGCGGCGGGGCCGTCGTCCTGTCCCCGACGCCGCAGGTCCCGGGCTACGACGCGGAGCGCTTCACCGTACGCGATGTCTTCCTGGACGGCACGGAGCCGACCGAACTCCTCCACAGGATCGCGGAGTTCGCCTCGCTGCCGCGACCGCTGCCGGCCGACGCCGAACAGGCCCTGACACGACTGCGCCAAGGCTGGCACCTGCTCACCCCGGACGAGGAGCTTGTCCACGCACGGGCCATGGTCACCAGGTACGCCAAGGCGCTCGAGGCCATGACGGCATCCTGTGACCTGTACCGTGAAGCGGCCGAGTCGGCGCTCGCCGCGCTCGCCGAGACGACCAGCGGCAACGACGCGTCCCGGACGCCCACGCCGGCTGCGGCCGCGCAGGGCACCTCACCGCTGAAAACCCTCACGAAGACGCTCGCCCTCTTCCGCAGCCCGAACCGTTAGGGGGCCGGACGGGAGATCTAGGGTCTGTCCGACGGATCTTGTGACCGTCTCGGTCTCCGGGTCGTTGACATGCGCATGGGGCGGGGAGATTTGACACATGTTGCGTGGGCCCGACTGAAGCCGCATCGGCCGAAGTCCAGTAAGCGTGGCGGCCGTTGGGTCAATCACCGCAAGGTCATCAACGGCATCCTGTATCGGCTGCGTACCGGGGTGCCGTGGCGGGATCTGCCTGCGCGCTTCGGTCCGTGGAAGACCGTGTACGAGCGGCGTCGACGCTCGTCGGCGGACGGAATGTGGGACAGGATCTTCGCGGTCGTCCTGGCCGACGCCGACGCGGAAGGCCGGATCGACTGGTCGATGGTGAGCGTCGATTCGACCTCCTGCCGGGCCCACCAGCACGCCGCCGGGGCCCGTAAGACGGCGCCGGTGCTGCCGGGAAAAGACGCACGCCCCGGCAGCACCGCCCCGACGAGGGGCTCGGTCCCTCCCGGGGCGGCCTGACCTGCAAGATCCATCTCGCCGGCGGGGGTGGACGCCGCCCCCTGGCCTTGCTGATCACGCCGGGTCAGTGGGGCGACGCCCCGCAGCTCATCCCGAGCATGGAACGCATCCGCGTCGGCCGCCTCGGCGGCGGACGCCCGCGCACCCGGCCCGACCACCTCGGCGGCGACAAAGCGCATTCCTCCCGCCGCAACCGCCGCTACCTGCGCCGACGCCAGATCAGGCTCACCATCCCCGAGCCGAAGAACCAGCGGGCCAACCGCCAACGCCGGGGCAGCAAGGGCAGCCGACCCGTCGGCTGCGACAAGGCGATCCACAAGCGGAGGAACGAAGTTGAGCGCACGATCAACGCTCTCAAGAACTTCCGAGCCGTGGCCACGAGGTTCGACAAACGCGCCTACGTCTTCCACGGCACCGTCACCCTCGCCTCGATCAGACTCTGGCTCCGCCCATGAATGCCAGGCAGAAGCTAGACGCCGGTCTGTCCGTCGACGAGTTCACGCACGACATCGAGGTGACCGTTGTGGCGGGAAATCTCTTCGATGAGGTGGAGGACCACCCAGCGCAGGTCCACGTGGCGGCCGTCGCTGATGGAACGTTCGGCCGTTGAGTTCAGGTCGCGGTCGGCCACCAGGCGGCGATAGCGGGCGCTCTGTTCCTCGTACTCGGCGAGAAGCTGGGGCAATGGGATGTCGACCGCTGTCCGCATCTCGGGGTCGGGGTCGTCGTCGGTCGCAGCCGTGAGCGGCCCCTCGGGCTCCTCACCGAGAAACATCACCTGTACCCAGTAATGCTCGACCCATCGAAGGTGGCTGATCAGCCCGCACATCGTCATCAACGGTGAATTCGGGAGCGGTGCCTTGCGGGCATCTTCCTCGGACACGCCCTCACACTTGGCTCGCGCCGTGTCACGGGCGTAATCCAGGAAGGTGGCCAGCTGCGTACGTTCGTCCCACATAGCGGGTGTATCGGTTCGTTGTGTCATCGCGGGTGAGGTTCCCACAGCTCGGAGGCGGTGTCGCGTGATTTAGATGCCACGCAGGCAAACGTGCAACCACCGCCCTGCGCCAGCACGGCCTGCAAGATCCGCCGGACAGACCCGAGTGACCTGAGTCGGAGATTCGTCGTTGGTTGGGCATGAGTCGTCCGGGTCCGATGATTCCGCCGTTGTCGGTCACTGATGCCCAGCGGGCGGTGCTGGGCCGCGGCCTCGGACGCCCCTGCCGGCCGGCCCCTGGCCCGTAGCTCGGCGATGTCCGGGTGGGCGAGTGGCGGTCGGCTGCGCAGCCGCAGGGTGGCAGCTTCTTGTCCGCTTCCCGCTGTTGCCTGGCCACCTCGGCGTCCACGCCTGCGGTAGTCCCCTGCGGCCGCGCTGCTCAGACTCCGGCCGAGGCCGTCTCGGCGGACGCTTCGTCCTTCGCCTGCTCCGCGACGGCAGCAGGGGCAGGGGTCTGGGCCGCGGGCCAGGTGTAGAGCACGACGCCCTGCCGGGTGTCCTTCTCCAGACCGTCCTTCGTCACCAGCCTCTCCAGGGTGTTGCGGACGACCTGGTCCGACGTCGCGCGGCCGGGGTGGGCCGCCTTCAGCTCGGAACCGATCTCGCTGACCTTCTTCGGCTCGCCGGGCTGCAGGGCGAGGAGTTCCTTGAGGAGCGCACCGAGCGTGGGGGCCGCGGACTTCACGGTCTTCTTGACCGCTGCCGGCTTCTTGACCGCTGCCGGCTTCTTTGCCGCCGGAGCCTCCTCGGCGGGCGTCTTCCTGGTGGCGGGCGCCTTCTTGGTGGCACGCTTGGCCTCGGTGGCCTTCTTCGCCGGCGCCTTCTTCACCGAAGCGGTGCCCGCGGGCTTCTCCGCCCTCGGCTGCGGCACGGCCGCCTCCTCCGCGCCTGCCCCGTCCACAGCGGTACTGCCCACCGACTCGGCGGCTGCCGCCGGTTCGCCCCCGGTGGCCGTCGGCAGGGACTCCAGTGTCGTGGTGAGCCACTTCGCCTCCTGCTGAAGCCGGCTCAGCCGAGCGGTGAGAGTGGCCTGCTCGGCCCGGTTGGCGGCAAGATCAGCAGCGAGCTGCTCCGCGTACTTGGCCTGGATCGAGGTGTTGACCGGCTCACTCGCCATGCAATCCACACTCCTTATGGGGGACGGGCGTTGTGGCCGGATGCTACTTGCCGCAGGCCGGAATCGTCCTGTGGTTCCCCAGGCCACCACCCGGCAGGCCCAGCACACCGCCGGCCCCGTCGGCGTACCGCCGGCCGGTCCGGAGAGGTACGAGCGAAAGCACGCCCCCGGCGGGCGGCCGCGCCTGATCGCCGTAAGCAGGGCTCCTGTTGGGCAGGTCAGCGGCCCGTGCCGGCGGCCGAGCGTCCCCGGCTCGCCACGCCCCGCATACCGGGCCCCGCGGTCCAGCAGCACATAAGGGTGTGATGCCGTACGCGCCGGCCCCGCCGGCACCGCCGCCGCCTTGGCGTCGGTCCACGAGGCCGGGGTGATCCACCACGGTCCGCGTCTGCTCGACTTCGGAACACCCACGTTCTGCCATGGCACGATTCGGCACACGCGCTGGTCGACGGTCTGGTCATCGAGCGCTGGAGCCCGCCGCTACGGCGGTCGGTGTCCTGAGCGTCGCTGCCGCGGCCGTCTACGCGTCCACGGTCCGGGAACGGCAGGTACCGCCGGCCGCCGCTTCCCCTTCTTCCTCTGCCGTCACTGCTCCCGCCGCCGTTTCCGGATCGCCGGCGCGTACCGGGCCTGCGGCCGTCGCGGTCAGTACCCCCACCGTCGCCACGCCGGCGGCCGAACCGCGGCCGCGGAGGAAGGCGCCCGCCGGCAACAGCACGCATGAGGCCCGGATCCACAGGATCCGGGCCTCATGTCACTTCAGTAGCGGGGACAGGATTTGAACCTGCGACCTCTGGGTTATGAGCCCAGCGAGCTACCGAGCTGCTCCACCCCGCGTCGGTAGGCACAACACTACGCCACCCGCGGCGCCCTCAGGACCAGGCTGCTTTCAGACGCTCGCGGGCCTCGTTTGCGGTGCCGGTCGGGGCGGGGCTTCTTGGGATGACGGGCAGGCCTGCCCGCTCCGGCTGTCCCCCTCCCGTGCCGGGAGCTGCTGTGCCGAGGTGCGGCGCGGCCGGCGGCCTTCAGGAGGTCCGTCGGCCTCTCACGGGAAGTACAGGGCGGCCTTCTGCAGTACGTGGCTGGTGAACATGCCGCCCCAGACGACCCGGCCCCGGTACATCGTGGTCCGCGGAGCCGGCCCGGTGGTCTCGACCGTGAGGGGGCGGCTGATCAGCGTCGTGTCGAGGATCCGGGCGTCCTGGGCGGCCCACTGGGCCGCCTCGGGCCGGACTCGCGTGCTCACCAGGGCGGGGAGCACCAGGGCCGCGTTGCGGGCCCCGGGTTTGCCGCCGCGCAAGTTCTTGGCGTAGCGCATGGCCCACGCGGTGAACTCTCCCAGGGTGGCCGCGTCGATCTCGGGGACGGCGGTCGCGAAGACGAACAGCTCGGCCTTCGTCCCGAACCAGCGGGCCTTGCGGTCGGCGCGGCAGCCGGTCACCACCGGGCGGTCGCTCCAGTGCGGCAGGGTCACCGTGCAGCCGTCGGCCGTCAGCCGTTCGTGGAGCTCCGTGAGGTACGTGGCCGCCGCGTCAGCGGTCGGTTCGGTCGCATGCGGGTTCATGCGGGGATCCTGCAACTGCCTTGTCCGGTAAGGGAAGAGGCGTGGAAGAAGCCGTGCTTCACGGGCCGGGTGCGGGGCCGGGAACCGATGAGGGGCGGGCTTTGGGCCCTGTACGGCACAGGTTGCGGCAGGTGGCTTCTCCTGCTCGCGGGCGCGGGGGCGTCCGGCCGGGAAGTCGGCCCTGCCGGCCGGATCTGTCGCAGCCGTGGTGAGGCCCTGGGGCGGTCGGTGCCCTGCTGGAGGAGTCCGCGGCCGGGGCCGTCGTGGTCGGGCAGGCCGTGACGGGGCCGGGGGCCGGTCCGGTGTCCGTACCCGCTCGGCCCCGGGGTCCGGGCGGTGCGCGCTGCGTTCGGCCGCGAGGAGACCGCATTCAATGGATTCCGGCGTGTGGCCTGGTATTTCTTGTGGGTGGGCAAGCCGTAGGTACCCCTGGGCAAGCCTTGAATGAAGGCCGTACACGAGGTAGGGGCAAGCCCCGCAACCCGTACGAGGACTTCGGGTACGCGGGGAAGGCGGTGGGCCGTGGCGGCGGGCGAGGTCGACCGTTCCACGATCCGGTGCTGCCCGGCACACGGTCCTCTTTCGCCCGGGCGCCACGGGCCCGCACGCCGAACGGCCCGCACCGTCACCCGGTGCGGGCCGTTCGTCCACCCAAGAGCCCGCCGGAAGGGGGAGTACGGCGGGCCCTGCATATCCAGAGCGGTCCCATGCGCTCGATCCCCGCATGCCCCCGATCCCGCGACCCACACCCAGCCATCCGATCGAACAGTCCGAACAGCCGGACCGGGCCTGCCAAGGGCCGGGAACGCGCTGTGCCCCCGCACCGAAGGCTTGGGTTCTCAGGAGCAATGCAACGTGGCGGTGCTCCGGTAAGGCACGGGTTCGGGCGGGCGGCGGACACGGCCCCTGGCCCTCGGCCCCGTGGTAGCTCAGGAGTAGGTCATGGGGCAGCCGTGGCGTATGGAGTACTGCGCGGCGCGCAGGTAGAGAGCCACGTAGAAGGCCGTGTCCCGGTCCTCGGCCCTCGGTCCTGTCCGCGCCCGGGCGGGCCGCTCCGCCCCACCCTCCAGGAACCACAAGCTCAGTGTGAGGTTCTCGCCCGCCGGTATCGCGTCCACGGGCAGTTCGACGGCGTCGGCGAGCCGCTCGGCCAGGGCGAGCACCCGCGGGGCCCCGGCGACCACTGTCTCTTCGCCGGAGTACGCGGTGCCGACGGGGAGCACGATCTCCTCCTCCAACGCGAACGGCACCAGCACACTCCAGTCAAGGAGGGCCGACAGCTCCGCATCGGTCAGCCGCGTCCTGCACAGCGCCACGAAGCCGTCCATGGACGGGCTGACCTTCTCCTCGAACCAGCCCGGTGCCTCCCCTGCGACCTGCCGCAGCTCGTAAGGGGGCAGCCCGCGCCGCTCCAGCTCGGTGTTCAGCGCGGCGGCGACGTCCCCGTACCCGTCCTCCCCGAGTTGTGACCAGTCCTGCGCGGTGACACTCACCAGATAGACACCCATGATCGCAACGTACCGGCCGCCACCGACAACGTCCCTGCCTCTCGTAGGAGCGCGGTGGCCGTGCCCACCGGTTCAGCGCCGCCTGAGGCGTGTATCAGGGCAGAGGCGCCGACCGCTCGACCGTCCGGCAGCCAGCGCCCTGTCAGGCTTCGCCGCGCCGGGCCCAGGTCCCTCTTCCACCCGCCGTCATCAGCGTGTTGACGATGTGCGACCGGTTGCGGCCGCCCCGAAGCAGCCGCTCGGCCGCCAGGCCGAACGCCAGCGCAGGTCCCACGAGACCGAGGGTCTCGCCGGTGCCGAGCGCCAGCCCCGCGCCAGCGAGTCCGAGGCCGGTCTCGGCCGCGGCCCAGGCGAGCCGCCCGGGCCGCTCTCCGGAGGCCGGCAGCTTCCGCCGGACCGCCCGGAGCAGTGCGGGGAGGGCGTCGTCGGCCGCCGCCGCGTCCCCGGCGCGCAGCGCCGCCTGGAAGGCGTCGCGCCGACGGGTCACGACCTCGTCCTGATGGATCTTCGCGATGTCCTGCCAGCCCAGTTCGGCGACCGCCGCCAGGTTGCCCGGAGCCATCCCGTGTTCCGCGGGGGCTGTGGCCCCGGGGCCGGCGGGCTCGAAGAGCGCGTCTGTCGGACGCCCGAGGTAGAGCCCGATGTCGGCCGCTTTCGGGAGCGACCGCGGGGACGCCCCGTCGGTGCCCAGCGTCCGCTGCACCGCTGCGTTCCAGGCCTGCGTCGCGGTGTTCCACATTGCCGTCCTGTGTGGCGGGTCCGTCGCGTCTAGATGGGCGAAGAGCACGGCCCTGCGGTGCCGGTTCGACGGCTCCACGTGCTCGTCGAGATAGGCGAGGGTGCGTTCCACCGGGGCGTAGTCGTGGCCGGGGAGCCCTGGCAACTCCGCCACCTCCTCCAGCACGTCTCGGTACGAGCAGGGGCGCGTCACGGCGCTCGTGCCCAGCGGCACTCCCGCCTCGCGGGAGAAGTGATGCAGGGTCCAGGCCACGGCCTCCAGCCTGCGCCGGATCACCCCGCCCTCCTCGTACCGTGCGCCCAGCGCGGTACCCCGCGCGAACAGCGGCCCGGGATTCGCCTCCCCGCGCTCCAGAACGGCTTCGGACAGCCTGACCAGGGGCTCCGCCGTGTCGAACGAAGACGAGAGCCAGCCGGGCTCCAGGGCGCGGTGCAGGCCGGTGGTGACCAGGGCGAAGGGGTCGCTGCCGGCCGGAGCGGCGGTGGTGCAGCGCAGGAACGACGGGCAGCCGCGCACGAAGGACCGGAAGTCCTCCGCCTCGAACAGCGCCTGTACCGCATGGCTGTCGATGAGCTGCACGTCGCTCAGCACCACCGTGTGCCCCAACAGGGCCTGGATCTTCAGCATGACGGCCAATGACGTGTCCTGCGGACCCCAACCGGACACGCGCAGATGCTCACCATCAAGCCAGTGGGCATAGATCTCCATGGTTCCCCCTTCCCCCGCCGAGCGAGGGGCTCCCCCTCGGCAGCAGACCCTACGGTGAAGAAGCCAACTGCGCTAAGTGCCTGGTCGGTTGGGGCCCGGCCGCACACCCCGCACTGCCCCAAACCGAGACCGCGATGGCACAGCCACAGCGCGGCGAAGGTCTTTGGGTGGCTTTGTCCACGAGAACGGGTTCTGGCACAACTTCTGTGGAGCTGCGCGGACCGGGCTTGTTTCTTTCTCAGGGCCTACCGCTGACCTGTAGGTTCCCGGCGTGCCCCGGCCTCGGAAACCAAAGGCTCGCGAACTCCCGCAGCGCGTCCGCCATCTCCCGGTAGGCGTCTTCGTCGACGTTGGGCCAGTTCACCCCCACCAGGTCCAGCAGTGTGTCAGCTTAAGCCGGCACCGTGACAGCCATGACTCGCAATCCCCCGTCAGGTAATGCTCCGTCAATCGAACAGTCGTACCACGGCGCCTGGACGGCGGGTAATCCGCTGCGGCAACCTGTCTGGATACGTGGCGAAAAAGTCATCAGTCCAGTGAAAGTCACAGGTCAAACGCCTGCGCGTTCGAGGAGACCGGAGCGTGAGCAGTTGACGTCGTCGCGAATGCGACTGTGCTTCAGGACACGGGACGGGCCCCAGAGTCCGGCCAACTCCTGCTCGGGCTCGTTCGGCAGGCCCAGCCGTCGACGGGCCGTGAGGTGTACACCGAAGGACCGTGCGAGCCCACCGTCGTCCACTCCACCCTGACCGCGTAGCCGCCCCTCGGGAACGCGCTGTGCCCCACACCAAGGTGTGGGGCACATAGGAGGCGCATCAGCTTGACCAGTCGGTTCGGCCACCGGTTGGCACCCACCGAGTGCCTCCGCAGGGGAGTCCATCGCCGTTGGCCTTGTTCACGAGACGGGATAGGCCACAGAGGGCGTGAGCGCGCGGTCCTGGCGGCGCGGCCCCCAGGTACTCCCCCGCTTCTTCTCGGCCCGTGGGCGTCCAGGTGCGCCTCAGCCGACTTCGCGCGGCGGCGGAAGCCTGCCCAAGGCTCACTTATTTCAGGGGGGCCTTCGGGGCTTGAGACAGTGTGTCAGGTGGTGAGAGCGGCCAGGAGGTCGGTGGGGCGGGGTTCGGTGCTGTCGGGGAGGAGGGGGTGGCTTCCGGGGGCGGTGTACGGGTGAGGCGGCGGGTGGCTGTGCGCCATCCTTCGCCGTCTTCCCAGACGAGTGCGGCCGGCGTCGCTTCGGGGGTGAGGAGGACCGCGGTCCGGAGTGTGTCGCGGTTCTGCTCGACGTCCGGTGCGGTGGGGGTGGCGGTCAGGCCGGCTTCGTTCAGGGCGGCCGTGACCGTGGCCAGGTAGGCCCCGGCCGCACGGGCGCGGAGCTCGGTGAGGGCCTGGTGCACGGCGGTGCGCACCTGGCCGGTGGGGTAGCCGAGCTCGGCGGCGGCCTGGTGGGGGGTGAGGTTGGGGTCGGTGGCCAGGCGGTCGGCGATCCGGCCGGCGCGCAGGTGGGTCAGGGCGCGCTGTGCGGTGTCTCGGTGGACGCCGAGGGTTTCGGTGACGCGGGCTGCGGTGATGGCGGGATCAGCGTCGAGGAGGGGTGCGGTGAGCGAGAGGAGCTGGTCGCGGGGGATCTGGTCGCCGGCGTTCCTGGGGCGGCCTCCGGTGGCGGGGCGGCTGGTCCTGGCGTCCCGGTAGGCGCGGATGATGCCGCGGGGCCAGTGCTCGACGCCGGCGACGACGACCGTGTGGTCGGCCAGGGCGGGGCGTTTCTTGTAGGCGCTCCAGCCGGTCAGGGCGCTGCCGAGTTCGGCAGCGGCTTCGCTTCGGTCGAGGAGGTCCTCGTCGCTGTCGGTGCTGGGCAGTTCCGGGACGGCGGCGCCGGCGAGATGGGCGTCGACCTGGTCGGCGTCGAACAGGAGGGTGCGGGCGCCGTCCGAGCTGACGGGAGCCGGGAAGCCTTCCTCGGCGTACGGTTTCACGACCTGGTAGCGGCCGAGGCTCAGTCCCTGCTGTGCGGCGAGATCGGCGAGGGTGCGGACCTTGTCGACGCGGCCGGCGCGGATCACGGCGAACTCCCATACGGGCGAAACGAAACGGGCAGGCGCGGCCGTACAGCAACCGCGATCACGCCCCTGGACAAGAAACCCGAACTCCTTTCGCGTCACCGCGGCGCTGCACTCACCGGCAAGCCTCGCGGGTCCCTGGATCAGCGGGTGTCTTGGGAGGCCGACGCCCGTGCCACCCGCCCTTCGGGCGGACCGAGGGCGCCGGCCACTGGGGGCAATGGTCGGCAACCAGCGGAGCAGGGCCGCCACGCTGTCCCCGGAGTAGGTGGAGCAGCTGTCCGAGGTCGGGATGCGCTGGTCGTGATGGTCATGGTCGTCACCGCGGCCGTCGTGCTCGCGGCCGGCTGTCCGCAGCCCGCAGTCGTGCGGCAGGTGGGCCACCACCAAAGCGGCCGCCTCATTCGGCCTTTCCGGGCTCCGGCAACTCGACTTGCCGGATCACATGACCATCGCCGTCCAGCTCGATAGAACCGGACGGCTTCCCTCGTTCCAACAGCAGCGAACCCTAGTCGTCACGGGTTCACCGTTTCGAAGGGTTCGTCGTACCAGCGCCAGCCGGCGGTACCGTCGTCGTGGATGTGCAACATGAACTCGGCGACCGGGCCGCCGTCGGGAAACGTCAACGTGAGGGCACTGCGGATCTGCGTATAGCAGGCGTCAGCCCGCTCCCAGTCCTCCTCGTCGACCGCCCGCTCTTGCGCACTGAAGAGGGGACGGAACTCTTCAAAACCAGGAAGTGTCTCGACTTCGGCGTGCGTCCAGGGCATATCGGTGCCCGTCACGACCAGCCGGGCAATCTCCTGGTCGCCGCGGTGGAGCCGCCAGATACTGCCAGTGGTCAGGTGGTTGGTCATGTCCCCATGATGACGAGCGACACTGACACGCGGGAGTGAGATCGCGCCGTCCCTTCTTCAGGTCGCGCCAGCCACAGGCGACAGACCGGGCGGCGCCGTGGCTCGATGACCTCCTCGGTGGCGGACCGAAGGTGTCGGAGCGCTGTCACCGGTCACCGGCGGACTGGTACTCCCGGCGGCTGCCGCCCCGAAGCAGACCCAGGGCGCGGACGTCGCAGTTCGGATCCCCTGCCGTGCAGGGCGCTCCGTCGGCCGCCGTCGTCCCAGGCCGGCCTGGTCGTCTCCGGAAGGCCCTCAGTAGGTGTTTCTCAACGTCGACCGGTGCGTCCCTCTGACGAATCTCACCGAAGTTTGCCTGATCGATCTTGATCAGGCACGGGCGTCTTGCGGTCGATTCCGTCAGAGGTTGCGGCTAGCCTGCGTGAAGCCGAGGGTCGGCGACCAGGGAGGTTCTGCAGTGGGCGGCAACGAGTGGACGGCGACCGGGCCGTACCGGGCGGATCTGGCGGCGGCGTTTCGGCACGCCCAGAACCAGGAGTTGGCAAAGGATGACCACGGCTTTCCGGGGCGGGACATCGTCGAGCTGTGGGAGGACGAAGGCTGGCGGGAGTACATCCTGACCGGAGGCACCTGCACGGTGCTCGACTTCTACGCGCTGATCGACGCCGATGCAGGCGACGAGTTTGCCATGATGCGCCCCCTGACCGAGGACGAGGTCCGCAGCTGGGCTCCCGACGGTCGACCCACGCGCGACCAGTGGGACGCCGCGATACGTCGACTGCTCGACCCGATCGACCGTGGAATCGGCCGGTGCACAGTGCTGTATCGGGACGGTGAACCAGCCGAGATCGCCTACTGGGGCTGTACTGCGGACTAGAGTCCAGCGCCGGTCACCGGATCGGCTGAGGAGTAGTCAGCCGGCGGTCCGGTTCTTCTTCGTCCAGCTGCCGGTGCGGGGGCCTTTGCGGGCCAGGCGCCTGGTCATGAGCGTGATGAAGGACCAGTTCAGGTGGGCTTCGGAGTGCTGGCGCAGTCGCTCGTAGTCGCGGCAGTTGCGGCGGGCGTTCATGATCCAGCCGATCGATCGTTCGACCTTCCAGCGCCGGGGCAGCACGACGAACCCCTTGGCGCCCCTGGGGCGGAGGACGGGCCGCAGGGTCAACCACAGGTGGTCCGCGGTCCAGGCGGGCAGCAGGTCACGGGAGTAGGCGGAGTCCGCCCAGACCTGGGTGATCTGTGGGTGGGTGAGCCTGAGGCGCCAGAGCAGGTCTCTGGCCACGATCTCGTCCCGGGCGTCGCCGGGCGTCACCGTGATCATCACGGGCAGTCCGAGCGTGTCGACCACGATGTGTCTCTTGCGCCCGTTGATCTTTTTGCCCGCGTCGTATCCGCGGCCGTCCTTGCCTACGGTGGAGGCCGCCTTGACGGACTGGGAGTCGACGATCAGCGAGACCGGGAAGGGGCAGCGGCCCTTGTCGGTGCGGATCTGCCGGCGGAGCTGGTCGCGGATGAAGGTGACCACCCCGGCCCGGTTCCAGCGCCAGAAGAAACCGTAGACGGTCTGCCAGGGAGGGAAATCCGCAGGTAAGGCCCGCCATTTGGCGCCGTTGTCGACGATGAAGCGGATCGCGTCAACGATGTCCCGCCGCGGCCACTTCTCCGGGTGCCCGCCGGTCTTGGTCCGGCAGGCCGGGACCGGCAGCAGCGGCTCGATCAGGGCCCACTCGGCGGCCGAGGTGTCGGAGGGGTAGCGGCTGGGGCGGCGGGATGTGTGACGCATCGAGGACCTACTTGGTGAGCTGGGCCAGGGTTGCGCGGACCCCTGTGAGCTGGGCGGGTGCCAGCTGGGCCCATTCGTCGTCCGGGTAGCGGGCCAGGTGTGGATCCAGCGTGCCGGTGATCATCCGGGTGAGCCGGCCGAGGATGAGGCGGAACTGCTTCTTCTCGTATTCGATCCAGTCCGCTGGGTCGTCGGAGAACATGTATCCGTCCCGCCGGCGCCAGATAATCGGGGTGAGGTGTTCGGCCGCACCGACGTTCCGAAGGTGCCGGATCCCCCGTTCGACCTGGGATTTCGTCAGTCGGGTGGCGGTGATGAGTTGCCGTGTTTGGAGTCCGGAGGGGCGGGCTTCCATCAGGGCGACGCGGACCAGGTCGCCGTAGTGTTCCGCGAGAGGCCGGGCCTCCCGGCGCCGGGCCATGGCTTACTCGCCCTTGAGGAGTTTGGCCAGCTGCTCGTCCAGGGTGAACTCGCCGTTGTCGATCGCGGCTTCGAGCCAGTCGGCCGCGGCCCGGACCTTGGAGATGCCGCGGCGGACGGTCTCGCGCTCGTCGTCGGTGAACTCCTGGCCCCGCATCCTGGGGACGAGCCGGCCGAGGGTGGCGACGAACTGGTGGCAGGAGCCGACCAGGTCGAGGTATTCGATGGTGTGCTCGATCTTTCGGACGGCCGGGGTGCGTTCGCGGATCGTCTCCCTGACCTGGGCGGAGTTGTCGAACTGGGCCCGGTTGACCAGGAAGCGGGCGGTGTCGTCCCGCATCGTCTGCCTTGCGACGTCAGCGCGCTTGAGCAGGTCGCAGGTCACCTCCTTGGCGACCTCGTCGTCTCGGGTGAGCTCGCGGACGACCCGGACGCGGTCGGCGGGGGCGATCCGGGCGGCGGCGGCCGGCCGCGACAGCAGGTCGACCGTCACCCGGGAGGCGACCTCCTCATCTCGGGTCAGGTCGGTGACGGCCTGGACCTTCTCCTCGACCGTCACCGGCCGGTCGACCCGCTGCCCGACCAGGCGCTTCGCCGCGTCCGGGGTCCACTGCCGCTTGCCCGTGCGCGCGTTGAAAGGGGCGTCCTCGATCGCCGCCCACCGCTCGTTCTCGTCCTGGAGTCGCGGCCAGGACCTTGTGGACGGTGAACGACACGCTGTCCTTGCGCTTGGCCGCCGGCCAGCGCGAGGAGGTCCACCGCCAGTCCTCGACCGTCGAGCGGGCCACCCCGATGTCGTCGGCGAACATCTGCAACGACTCCTCGACGGTGAACAGGTCGTCGGTGCCGTTGGGCATCGACCCGCCCACCGGCCGCATCGGCTCGATCTCCAGAGCCTTGTCACCCAGCGCGAACTGGGCCTTCGACATCTGGTTGATCAGGTCGCGGGCCTCGGCGACGAGTTGTTCGTAACGGGTTCGAGTGACGTTGCCGATCCGGTCTGCCACGATGATCACCGCCCCCGCCCCGGGGCCGGATCAACCACCCCGTGGCGGCTGAATGAGGGGCTCCGGCCCAGGCCGGCTTCCGCGGTGACGCGGACCCGATGTGATGGGGCAGAGCGCGAACTGGGGGCGCTCGAAGCGCGGATTGTCCGCCCCGGAAGACCGTGCAAAACGGCGGTGACCTGTGATGTCGCGATGCCGTTCGCCTACGGCGTTTCGGTAACACCGTTGCGCGACGCCGCCCTCTGGCGGCAGGCACGGACCCGGCACCGCGACGAGCAGTAGACCGCCGACCGCGACCGCTCGACCCCCACCGTCCACGACAGGCCGCAAACCGGGCACTCGACCTGATCCCCACGCTGCATCAACGCCACACGCTGCCGAGTCTGCTGAAGCCTCCGCCACCGCCTCGACCTGCACCGACCCCAGCAGAACACCGCCTCCGCCGCCATCAGCGACGCAAGTGGATCACCACACTCCCGGCAGTACCGCCGGCCCACTCCGCCAGACGCCACAACCCAGATCATCCAGCCGTACGCACCTCACGGCCAGCGTTCAAAAACACCTACTCAACTGGCCTTCCGGGGACGGTTGCGTGCCCGCTGCCTCGGTTGGTCGACCCTGTACAGGTACTCCGCGCCCTCCTTGCCGGCAGGACCGGGGAACTCGGGGTCGTTACGGCGGGCCCAGCACAGGCCGGCGAGGGTCATGCCGTCAAGCTCCTGCTGCGCGGCCCGCAGCCCGACCTGCTCCACTTCGTTCCCGGCCGGTTCGGCCGTTTCCGGGGTGGTTCCGCTCTCCTCGTCCGGCGGGTTGTCCCCGGTGGTGCCCGGCTTGTGGAGGGTGAGGGGGTGGTGGTTGCCGGGGGTGCCGGCCATGGCCCAGGCGCGGGCTTCGGCTTCGGCTTCGGCTTCGGCTTCGGAGAGGTTGAGGACCTGGGTCTCGCGGGCGGTGCCGCCGAGGACGACCTGGACGCGGCCCGGATGCCGGGTCGGCTTGGGTGCGGCGTGGACTTCGGGGACGAGCACCTTCCAGGCGTTGAGGGTGTAGCGGACGAGGATGCGGGTGGAGAAGTTCTCCCGCATCTCCGGGCCGCCGAGGGCGCGGGCGGTGGCGGACTGTGCGACGAGCAGGATGTGGAGGCGTACCTGGCGGCCCATGAAGAGGATCTCGGGGAGCGCGTCGATCGCGGGTGAGGTCTTGGGGTCGTCGCTGCTGCGGATCTCCTCCCAGTAGCGGCGGAGCTGGGCCATGGTCGCGTTGATCTCCTCGAGGAGGATCACCATGTGGGGGCCGACCCGGTCGGGTTCGGCGGCCAGGACGTCGTCGCCGAGCTGTTCGGCGAGGCGGATGCGCCGGTGTCCCTCGGCGCCGAGTTCGATCAGGGCGTCGTGGATCTCGGCGATGTCCCGGCAGTAGTTCACGCCGGGGATGCCGCGGGCCCAGGTGTGGCTGATCCGCTTGAAGTCGAGGATGTGGGCCTGGGCGCCGTTGTGGGAGAACTGGCAGGCGATCGTCCGCAGGATGGTGGACTTGCCCCCGCCGGTGCCCGCGGAGATCAGGGCGTGTGGGGAGTCGTGGTCCCGGTCGACCGACACCTTCTGCCTGCCCGCTCCCAGGCCGATGAGCGGTGCGGATTCCGGTACGGAGGCAAGCAGCTCGCGTACGCCGGGGTCGTTAAGGCCGAGTGAGGCCGGCGGCCGGTCCTCCTTCTTGACGATGAGGTGCGGGTCGCGGCCGGCCGCCAGGAGAAGGACGCGTTCTGCAGGGCGAGCTTCTGCATGACCAGCTCGGCGCCGGTCTCGCGGTTGAACCGGAGGTGGAGCGGAAGGTCGATGCGGATCTCGGCGTCGTCGTCGGTGAAGCCCGCCGGCACGTGGAGGTAGGTGCGGGGTCGGTGTGTTCGGAGATCTGGAGCGGTCCGGCGAGCGTCTGGTGCGGCCATCGGAGCGCCGGAGGTGAGGGCCTGGGTGACGATGTCGGAGTGGTGGAGGTAGCCGTACGCTCCGCCCATAGCCGCGGCGACGGCGCCCGTGCGGACCCTGAGCCGGTGCCATCCGGCCCGGTAAAAGGCGCGGCGGACCGGGCCGTCGGCGTCCTTCACCACGACAGGGCGGCCCGGCTGCCAAAACGTCGCGTCCGTACGACGCACATCGTCCGGGTCCTGGCCGGCGAATGGTGAGATGCGCGCGTCAGCCTCGATCTGCCCATCGGCTGATCGGATGTGCATGACCGGTCGGTGGCCACTGATGCGATGCGGTTCAGGGCTGGGGCCTGACGTCGAGCCCCAGTCGTCGTGCGTCCTGCTCCGGGCGGATGGCCGTGAGGGCGCAGGTGCCCGCCATGAGCATCACCGCGCCGGCAACGAGGAAGGCGGTGGCGTAGCCGGCGGCCGGGGTGGCGGCCGTGTCGATGAGGTGGCCGGTGAGGAACGGTGCCACGAGGCCCGGGAGGGTGCCGATGCCGGCGACGATGCCGAAGACGGCTCCACGCTGGGCGGGAGGGACGACCTCTGCGGTCGTCATGTAGTGGAGGGGGATGGCGATGGCGGTGCCGCCGAAGGCCAGCGCGATCAGCACCAGCCGGGGGCCGGACGCGTCGACGAACGGGAACGCCGCCATCGCGCACCCCGCCACGCACACAGCGATGCTCTGCACCGCCCCGCTGGACCAACGGCTGCTCACGCCACGGGACTTCAGCGCGTCAACGAACGGGGAGACCGTCAACAGGAGCAGTAGTCCGAAGCCGGACATGGCGCTGATGGCGGTCGCGGAGCCCGCCGCCGACATGTCCAGCTGCGTCCTGAGGTAGGCGGGCAGCCAGGCATGGCTGAGGGACAGTGCCCACGCCGCTCCGAAGGCGCTGGCGATGCTGCCGAGCACGGTGCCGGTCAGCAGGATTCTGCGGTACGGCAGCCGAAGCCCGCTGGATCCGGTGGCCGTGTGCTTGTGGTCGTACGGTCCGTCGTGGCCCACGCGCCACCACAACAGCGCCCAGCAGGCGCTGACGACCGCGAGGACGGCGTAGGCCGAGCGCCAGCCGAAGTCGTCGATCAGCCAGGTGACCAGGGGTGCCGCGATCAGCGTGCCCAGGGCCGCGCCGCCGATCTGGAGCGCCGAGGGCAGGGCGCGGCGCTCCGGCGGGAACCACTTGTAGAGGGCGTGCATCGACATGGAAGCCGCCGGGCCCTCGGCGGCACCGAGCAGAATGCGGCCGGCCATCAGGGTCGGGACCGAGGCCACCACGAGGACCGGGAGCTGGGCCACGGCCCACACCACGGTCATGACGAACAGCAGGACTCGGCTGGAGATGCGGGTGGAGAGAAATCCGACGAGGAGTCCCGAGACGCTGAAGAGGAAGAAGAAGGAGCTGGATATGAGGCCGTAGGTGCTGTTGCTGAGGCCGAGTTCCTCCATGATCGGAACGGCGGCGAGGCCGAGGACCGACTTGTCGGCGAAGTTGATGACCATGAAGGCCACGATCATCGCCATGATCAGCCAGGCTCTGCGGCGGTCGGCTGCCGGGGTGACGAGGTGCCGGGACTGCGCGGTGGCGGTACGGGGTGTCATGGGGCGACTCCTGCGGGTGCGGGTGGAGCTGGGGGTCGTACGGGTAGGCGGTCGTTCCCCGTCGCCGCGGGCCCCCGCTCGTGGAAGCAGGGGCCCGCGGCACCGCCCTGGACGCCAGGGGGTCGGTCAGAAAAGGCCCTTGGCGATGGCGTTCTTGTGGATCTCGGTGGTTCCGGTGACGATCCGGAACATCCGCAGGCTGCGGAAGATCTGCTCGACCTCGTTGCCGCGGGTCAGCCCGGCCTTGCCGTGGATCTGGACGGCCTGGTCGGCGACGCGGAAGCACGCCTCGGAGGTGAACAGCTTGCACATGTTGGCCTCGACGGAGACGTTGTCGCCCCGGTCGGCCTTCGCGGCGGTGGTCATCACCATCGCGCGGGCGGCGTAGATCTCGGTGGCCATCTCGGCGATCTTGTGGTGGATGGCCTGATGGGCGAGGAGCGGCTGGCCGAAGACGACGCGGTTCATCGCGTACTCCACCGACAGGTCCCAGGCGCGGCGGGCGGCGCCGATGAGGGACGGGCAGTGCAGGAGGCGGTTGAGGGTGATGCGGCCGATGCCGATGCGCAGGCCCTGGCCGATCTCGCCGAGGAGGTTCGCGGCGGGGATCCGGCAGTCCTCGAAGAGGAGGTCGCCTTCCATCTGCTGGCCGGACATGGGGACTTCACCGTCGAGGACGCGGCAGCCCGGTGTGTCCAGGTCGACGAGGAACGCGCTGTACGCCTCCTCGGTGCCGGCCATGCGGGCGACGACGATCGCGAAGTCCGCGAAGGGGGCAGCGGAGCTGAACACCTTCTTGCCGTTGAGGACGTAGGTGTCCCCGTCCGGGGTGGCGGTGGTCGTCATGCGGCGTACGTCGGAGCCCGCGTCCTCCTCCGTGATGGAGAAGCAGCAGGCCCGCTCGCCCCGGACGACGGGCATCAGGTAGCGCTCCCGCTGTTCCTCGGTGGCGTACTTCACGATCGCGCCGACACGCAGCGGACCGCCCATGTCGCCGAGCACCGAGTGGGAGAGAGCGGCGCCGGAGGCGGTCAGCTCCTCCTTGAGGGCACAGAGTTCGTAGAAGCTCAGGCCCTGGCCGCCGAGCTCGGGGGGCAGGCTGATGCCGTAGAAGCCGAGTTCCGCGCTGCGCTTCCAGACGTGTTCGAGGGTGGTGCGGTCGAGCTTTGTCTCCGCGGTGATGCCGTGCTCGCGCTCGTAGGGGATGAGCTCGTCGCGGAGGTAGGAGCGCAGTCGGACGACGAGGTCCTGGAGGCGGGGGTTGTCGTCGTAGGAGGGTTCGAGGGTGAAGGGCATGCCAGGGGTCCGTCCTGTTCAGTTGACGCGGCGCTCGGCGCCCGCCCAGTAGCGGTCGCGGATGGCGCGGCGGTCGATCTTGCCGTTGGGGTTGTGGGGCAGGGCGGCCACGAAGTCGACCGAGCGGGGCTTCTTCATGCGGGCCAGGTGCCCGGCGCAGAAGTCGACGAGGCCGGTCTCGGTGAGGGTGGCGCCGTCGCGCGTCACGACGACCGCCTTGACGGCCTCGCCCCACTGCTCGTCGGGGACGCCGACGACGGCGGCCTCGTAGACGTCGGGGTGCTGGTGCAGGACCGCTTCGACCTCGACGGCGTAGATGTTGAACCCGCCGGAGACGATCATGTCTTTCTTGCGGTCGACGATGAATACGTAGCCGTCCGCGCGACGGCGGGCGAGGTCGCCGGTGAGGAACCAGCCGTCCCGGAAGGTCTGCGCCGTGAGGTTCGGCTCGTTGTGGTAGCCGGGGACGACGTCGGGGCCGCGGACGGCGATCTCTCCGATCTCTCCGTCGGCGACGGGCTGTCCGCTGTCGTCGACGATGGCGACCTCGGCCTCCGCGAGCGGACGGCCGCAGGACAGCAGCAGCTCCTCGTCCTGTCCGTCGATCGCGCGCCGGTGGTCCTCTGTGGAGAGGAAGAGCACGCCGGAGGTGGTCTCGCCGCACCCGTACCCCTGGGAGAGGACAGGGCCGAAGAGGTCCCAGGCGGCCCTGATCCGGGCAGGTGACATCGGCGCGGCGCCGTAGATCAACTGGCGCAGGCTGGAGACGTCGTAGTCGCGGGCGTTCGGCAGCGCGAGCACGGTGTTGACCATCGTCGGTACGACGAAGGCGTGGGTGGCACGCTCGCGCTGGACGGTGGCGAGGAACTCCTCGGCGTCCCAGCGGGGCAGCACGATCGCGCAGCCTCCGGCGAAGAAGATGCCCATCAGCGGCATGCCCGAGGCGTGGGTGACCGGCCCGGCCAGGATCTGCCGGTCACCGGGGCCCACCCGGGTGTCGGCGCTCATCACCGACTTGCGCATCAGGGCGAGCCGGTTGCCGTACGTCTGGACCGCCGCCTTGAGTTTGCCGGTGGAGCCCGAGGTGAAGTGCAGTACGGCGATGTCGTCCTCGTCGCACTCCGCCTCGACAGGTTCCGGCTCGGTGCCCGCCAGGGTCTCGGCATAGCCCGGGCCGAGATCGCTGGGGCCGTCGTAGCCGAGGACCGTCTCGACCCCCGTGCCGGGCACGGCGGCGCGGGCGGTGTCCAGGTGGGCGGCGTCCGTCAGCAGTACCCGCGCGTCGGACTCCGTGAGCAGGTGGGCCACCTCGGCGGTGCCGAGCCTGGCGTTGATCGGCGCCCGGGCCAGGCCGGCCTTGTAGAGGGCGACTTCCGTGACGACCAGTTCCGCGCGATTGCCGGCGAGGGTCGCCACGCGGTCGCCCCGGTTCAGGCCGAGGGCGCGCAGGGCCGTCGCGAGCCGGTCGCTGTGGTCGTCGAGTTCCGCGTACGTCAGCCGCACGGGTCCGCAGACCACCGCCTCGGCATCGGGTTGGTGGCCGGCAGTCCGGCGTACGTACCGCCCGAAGTTCATCGCACCTCCAGAGTTTCCGAACAATGTGTTCAGTAGCAAGCTTGGTGTGCGGCAACGTAAGGGCAGCGTTAGGGTCAGGTCAACGGTCCGGACGAGAAGGAAACGATGTGGACATGAAGCCCGCAGGAGATCGCCGCGTCCGCAGGACACGGGCCGCACTGCGCCAGGCCCTGGTCGAACTGGTCCTGGACAAGGGGTTCCAGGCGATCACGGTCGAGGAGATCACCGAGCGCGCCGACGTCGGCCGGGCCACCTTCTACGCGCACTACCGCGACAAGGAGGACCTGCTGGTAGGCATCGTGCGCGACCTCGCCGAGGACCGTGAGCGCCTCCTGCCGGCGGTCCGGCAGGCGCACACGGCGGGGTTCACCGGACTGCCGGTGAAGTACATCTTCGAACACGCCGAGCGGGAGAGGCCCGTCTACCGGGTCGTCCTGCGGGGCGAGGGCGACGGACGGGCCCTGCGGGAATTCACGGACCTCATCTGCGCCCACGCCGAGGCCGCCTTCCGCGCGCGGACCGAACAGCTCGGGGTGACACCCCGCATTCCCCTCGATGTCGTCGCCCGGGCGTGGACCGGGGAACTCATCGGCCTGCTCACCTGGTGGGTCGAGAACGACACCGGTTACAGCGCGGCCGAGATCACCGCCCATCTGCGGGACCTGTCGGTCTACGGCCGCGTCTGGGCCACCGGACTCGCCCCGTCGGACGCCCCCGGAGCCCTCGACCTCACCCCCTGAGCCGCGCCTGACCGCCCGGCTCCCTCGCTCCTGTCCTGAGGCGCCTGATAGAGATACCAGACAGCGTGTACGGTATCGAGCCCACAGGGCACACGACTGCGGAGCGGAGCGAACGTATGACAGGCCCTTCCTCACTGGCTGATCTTGTCTGGGCGCGGGGAACACGGATCCGGCCTGGGCTCGACGGCACACGACCTCGAGTCGGGAACTCGTTCCGAGCCGTCGTGTCTGGCGCGGCTCCGGCGACGCGTCCGTGTTGCCGACCGCGTCGGCCGGCGCCCTCGACGGCCTGGAGTTCACCGGACCGCACGGCGGGTCCCTCACGCTCACGGAGCTGCTCTCCCGGGCCGAGACCGACGCCCTGCTGGTCATGCACCGCGGCCTCCTCGTGCACGAGGAGTACCTCCACGGGTACGAGCATCATGTCCCGCACAACGCCTCGGCCGCCAAGTCCTACCTCGGCCTCGTCGCCGCGGTCCTGGCCCACAAGGGGCAGCTCGACCGCGGCACGCAGGTCGCCACAATCGTCCCCGAGCTCGCCGGCACCGCCTTCGGAGACGCCGAGGTCGACCACCTCCTCCACATGGGCACGCAGATGAGTCGCCCCTAACACGGGCACGCGCGTGCGATGGGCTCCTGCACCCTCCCACCCAGCGCCACAGCCCTACCGTCAAGGAGCTCCCCAGCGTCCGGAGGCCCGTGACGGCTCCAGGCCATCGGGCGCGCTTCGTCAGCCAAAGCCCGCCCGCTCGAAGGAGCTGTGGCCCTCCCGCGGGCCCCACGGCCTCATGACACCTTGTGGCAGGAGAACACGGCCCATCCGGACGGGGGCAAGGTCGTGACTTCGCCTGAACGAAGGGGGAGGTCACGCGATGTTCGAAGCGGCGATGCGGGAGCCGAAGGGGTATGGAAAGCGTTCGAGGGCTTCGCGCGCGAGATCCCCGGCTCCATGACCCGCTCCCCACGGTGCATGCGGCCTCGACCCGGCCATCGGCGCCACGGCTACCATCGTCAACCGCTGCGTCCGCGGGTACGCCTACGAGTACAACTCCCCTGACGGCCGCCCCTGCTCCAGCACGACGTCGGCCGGGCGGATCGCCATCGTCACCGCCGGCCGCGACGCGGAGGCGATGGCTACCCCCACGCCGCCTTCGACCCGGCGATCCGTGCGGTGGCCCAGCCCACCCGAACCGGCCCCGTTTCATCGCTCCGCTCCGCTCCGTGCCCAACGGTCGCACGTCGATCGACGGACGCGGCGGCCCTGGACCTCTCTGAGAGCCGCATACACTTCGTCGACGATGCCGCCCCGGGAGGCCGTTGACGCCGCCGGCGGGAAACCTCGGCGAGCGTCGCCGCTCAGGTGTGACCCCCACCCCTACCGACACAGGTCAGGAGCCCTCCCATGCGCCACTTCGATATCGAGACACTACCTGCGGGCCAGTGGCGCAACGGCGGCGGCGCGACCAGGGAGATCACCTCCCAGCCGCCAGACGGCCAGCAGTTCGGGTGGCGCGCCAGCATCGCCGACATCGACCGGGACGGGCCGTTCTCGCTGTTCCCCGGAATCGACCGGACGCTCACCCTGCTGGCGGGCGACGGCGGCGTACGGCTGACCTGTCCGGGGACGTTCGAGCGGCTGCCGGTACGGACAGGCGAGCCGTTCGCGTTCTCCGGCGACCTCGCCATCACCGCCGAACTCCCCAGCGGCCCCTGCCAGGTCCTCAACATCATGGTCCGGCGCGGCCGTTGGACCGCCCGCGTAAGCCGGGTCGCCGGCCCGGTCGCCCCGCCGTCCGCACACGCCGGGGTGTTCCACGTCCTGCGCGGACGCTGGCAGGCCGGCCACGACGAGCATGTCCTGGCGCCCGGCCAAGGCCTGTGGTGGGACCAGAGCGACCACACAGCGGGCCAAGGCATCACCCCGCTCTCACCCGACGCCGCAGCCCTGTGGGCCGACCTCACACCAGCAGCCTGACATCTGCCCCCCGTTACCCTTTTCATGGCTCCGCAATGGGGCCTCCGGCCTTCGGGTACGGCATGACTTCCCCCCTTGTTGTTGATGATCCGGGGGGGGTGGTGTCACCGGGCCCGGAGGCATCGACGGACCGCTGACGAGGGGTTGAGCACCGGTTCACCCAAGGCCGGGAGAGCTCTCCATAACGTGGATGTGGCAGCTCGGTGCCGAGGCAAGGCCGGACGAAAGCGTGATGGAGGGGCCTGCACGTGATCGACACCGGCGACCTCGACGTCTTCCTCGGCCTGGACGTCGGCAAGGGCGAACACCACGCCACCACCGTCACCCCGGCCGGCAAGAAGGCCTTCGACAAGCGGCTGCCCAACACCGAACCCAAGCTCCGCGAGCTGTTCGCGAAACTCCAGCCCAAGCACGGAACGCTGCTGGTCGTGGTCGACCAGCCGGCCTCGATCGGAGCCCTGCCGCTGGCGGTCGCGAGGGACATGGGCTGCCCGGTCGCCTATCTTCCGGGCCTGACGATGCGGCGGATCGCCGACCTCTACCCGGGCGAGGCGAAGACGGACGCAAGAGACGCGTTCATCATCGCGGACGCCACCCGCGGGATGCCTCACACGCTGCGGGCGATCGACGGCGAGGACGAGACGATCGCCGAGCTGGAGATGATCGGGGGGTTCGACGACGACCTGGCCGGCGAAGCCACCCGGGTCGCCAACCGGCTCCACGGCCTGCTGACCCAGATCCACCCGTCGCTGGAACGGGTGCTGGGGCCGCGGCTGCAGCATCCGGCCGTCCTGATGCTGCTGGAACGGTTCGGGTCCCCGGCCCAGATACGCAAGGCCGGACGGCGGCGGCTGGTCACCCTGTTACGCCCGAAGGCTCCGAGGATGGCCGAGCGGCTGGTCTAGGAGATCTTCGACGCTCTGAACGAGCAGACCGTCACCGTTCCGGGGACCGAGGCGGCCGCGCGCTGATCGTCCCGAGCCTGGCCGGATCTCTGGCCGCAGTCCTTGACCAGCGCAAGCTCCTGGCCGGGCGGATCGAGGAACTCCTGGACGCCCACCCACTTTCGAAGGTCCTGACATCGATGCCGGGAGTCGGCGTCAGAACCGGAGCCCGCATCCTGATCGAGGTCGGCCATGGCAGTAATTTCCCGCCCGCCGGCCACCTCGCCGCCTACGCGGGCCTTGCTCCCGCGACCCGCAGTTCAGGGTCGTCGATCCGCGGCGAACAGCCTTCCCGGAGGGGGAACAAGCAGCTCGAACGGGCCTTCTTCCTCTCCGCGTTCGCCGCCCTCGAGGACCCTGCATCGCGGGCCTACTACGACAAGAAGATCAGCCAGGGAAGGCACCACACCCAGGCCCTGCTCTGCCTCGCCAGACGCTGGGCCGACGTCCTCTTCGCGATGCTCCGCGACGGAACCTTCTACGAACCCCAGTCCGCCCGGGCCGTCGCGCCGCAGACCTAGACCGTGGCCAGGAGGTGATCCGTGGGGCCGTAGTCGATCTTCCAGTCGGCATAGGCCCCCACGGAGCCGTCCTTCTGGCACCGCAGCCCAACGGTCACCCAGCGGACCGACCCGTCGCCAGCGAGCGAGAACGCGACCGCGGTCTCGAACTCCTCGCTCCCGCATGGGCAGCAGGCCCCGCCAGGATCCGCGTCCTCCCAGAACTCCTCGCTATCCGCGATGAACGCGCGGACGCCGCAACCAGTGCATACCCGTTCGGCTCCGCCCTCGACATCGTCAACGAGCACGAAGAACACGCGCCCGCCGCACCCGCCGCAGGCCGAAGGAACGATCTTCACCGGACGGCCGTCGTCAGCGTTCCGGAGAAACAACGCGAGGTCCGCAGACACACCCTCGCCAACCTGATCATCAGCATGCACAGGCACATCGTTCCAGAGGCCCGAACCAGCACCCATTCACCTTGACCAAAGAGACAGGGGCACCCCCAGCGGACACCGGCCCCTCCTCGAACAGCGAACCAAGCAGACACGCCCGCGGCGGCAGACCCGAGCCCGAAACACCCCCGACACGGTGGCAAGCCCCCGACACCCCCCCCTGTCGCCGCCAGGGCTGCTTGGGAACGTTTAGGTGGACGGCAGCGCGGGTCGTCGGGCCGGACACGATCGGTGACCCTTCCCACGGAACTCTGCTGACTGGGTCCCCTTGCCTGCGATCCGGGCGAGGGTGCAAGGATGCGTTCGTGGTGACGGACGCTGAATGGACTCGGATTCGGAGTGGGCTGCGCTTCGGGCAGGTCTTCGAGGGCACCGTTGTGAAGGTCCCTCAGCCCGGCGCGGTCGGGATTTTCGTCGACATCGGCCTGAGCGTCGGAGGGTTCGTCGACGTTCTGTTGCTTCCGGAACAGAGCGATGACTGGCCGGTGGAAGGCACGGTTACCGAGTTCGGGATCTGGTGGGCCGACAGCCGTCAGCAGATCCGGCTGAAGCCTTCCGACTCCCGGTATCTGCGAAGCGACTTCACAGACTTTGTGGGACGCGTCCGCCCCCATTGGTCATCCGAGGTCGGCCAGCCCGTCCGTGACCCCGGGGCTCCGGCCCTGGATGAGATACGGACCGCACTTCGGCGTGATGGACCGCCCGCCAACTCCCCATGAAATGTGGTGAAGTGGCCGGCTATCGCGGTGGAGGCTGGCTCGCTTCGGCGCGAGCTCGGGTGCCGGCGAGGCGGTGGGAGTCTGTTGAGCTGTCTCTCGTCGGCCGCCTCTGCCAGTTCGTTCACCAGCTTGGTGGCGATGGTGTGGCGGACGCCGTAATCCTTTATCGCGGTACGGGCGGTACGGGCGGTACGGGCAGTGGGGCGTGGGGGTACCGCGCGGTTGCGGGGCCGGTCGCCGGATCGCTGGAGTTGTCGTCGCTTCCTGTTCTCGGGCTTTCTCTGCTCAGGTGTAGGTGACGGTGACCTGTTCGAAGCCGAGGGCGAGGAGGAGGCCTTGCAGCATGCTGGTGGTGTTGCGTTCGGCGCGGGTGGTGATGTCGCTCTCGCGGGCGGCCTCGCCGATGTGTTGGGCGGCGAGGGTGTGGACCGCGTGTTCGCCGGCGGGGTTGTCGGAGAAGAGGTCCCCCAGCCGGTCGAGGAGACCACGTTGCTTCGAGACGGCGTAGGACCGCTCGGGATTCAGCGAGGGTTCGGCGAGCCGTGCGTGCGGCAGGCGGAGGGTGGCGGTGGTGCGTTTCTCGTCGATCGTGACGGCGTCGCGTCCGAGGCCGGCGAGGTCGACGTACGCGCTGACGCTGCCGGTGGCCACGTACAGGGTGCGGGTGCCGCGGATCGCGTCGGGCAGGAACCGGGCGTCCTTCTCCAGGTCCACCACGACCTGGTAGGTGCCGACGGCGCCTTCGTGGCGGTTCATGTCCTGGATGGACTTCAGTACGGCGGGGCCGGAGCGGTCATGAGTCTCGGTTGCGAACAGGTCTCCGAGGCTTGGTAGTTGGAAGAGTCGCCCGAGAAGGAGCAGCGCCAGGGAGAGCGTGAGGAGTACGGCGGCGACGGCGGGCCATCTTCGGGTGCGGTGTCCGTGTCGCCTCCTCGGGCTCAGGGGTCTGCTGTCTGTGTCGTCTTGGCCGTCTTCGCCGTCTTGGCGGTTGTCTGGGTCGGCTCGCATAGAGGTCTGCTGCCCGTCGTTATGCGTGGCCATTCACCTTTGGTTCCAACTTGCTTGCAGGCAGGATTAGTTGGGGTGTCATCGCGGTTTGACCGGTGCCTCGGGTTACCGAGGGCCTTGCCGGGTAGCCGCATCCTTCCAGGAACGCGGAGTGGGGGGCGGACATGAAGATGTGGAGAAGCAGCCGGGGCAGAGGCAAGGTGGCCACCGGTGAGGCACCCGGAGCCAAGGCGTCCGGAAGCACGGTCGGCGGCGGAGCTTCGCGGGGCGCGGTGGCGGAGGAGGACGCCGACGGCGTGCAGGTCGTGCCAGGGCAGGACGGGCCGGCACAGACCGAGCAGGAGTACCGGCGGCGCGGTCCCGGCCGGGTGGTGCGGGCGCTCGTCGCACTCGTCGCACTCGTGGGCATGGTGGCGTTCGCGATCGTCCTGGCCGGACTCACCCTGAAGGCGTCACCCGCTTCCGTGCCCCTCACCCACAGCAACCTCACGCCGGGCCGTTCGATCCGCACCTATCTCGAGCAGCCGGGTTTCGTGGAAACGGTCAAGCAGCTCGGCGGGAACCTGGCGCTCGGCGTCCCGTTCGGCATCCTCCTGCCGCTCCTGTCACGCAGGACGCGCGGTCTCATGCGCGTCGGCCTGCTCACGGTGGGGACGATGCTGATCGTCGAACTGATCCAGGGCGCGCTCATCACCGGACGCGCCTTCGACGTCGACGACGTCCTCCTCAACACCACCGGGGCGCTCGCGGGCTATCTGGCCGTCGGGCGGCGCATAGGCCGCGCGGTGCACCCCCGCACCCGCCGCCGGTGGTGGCGACGGCACCCTGCCCGGCCGGCCTCGTAGACCTCGCGGCTCCGGCGGACCATCCGCGTCCGCGAACCGACAAGGCCGGGCAGTGGGCCGTCCGCCGGACGGGTGGGGTCTGCGCCGTTCGGCGGACAGGAAGGACATGGGACGCAGGAGGCGGGGAAGGGGATGTCGGGCAGAACGACAGCCGATCCACCGCCGAAGGAGCAGTCACCGTGGACCGTACCGCAGGGGCCGACGGGAACGCGGTCGTAGGGGAAGGGGAGGTGCGAGGGCGTCAGGACCTCACTTCGCCGCTTTCGCTCCAGGTCAACGGAGTCACGCACGCTCTGCGGCTCGACAACCGCACCACCCTCCTGGACGCGTTGCGCGAACACCTGGACCTCACCGGCACCAAGAAGGGCTGCGACCACGGGCAGTGCGGCGCCTGCACGGTGCTCGTGGGCGGGCGGCGCGTGAACAGCTGTCTGCTGTTGGCCGTCACGTGCGACGAGCCCGTCACCACGGTCGAGGGCCTCGCCGCCGAGGACGGCCGGCTCCATCCGCTCCAAGAAGCGTTCATCTCCCATGACGCCCTCCAGTGCGGCTACTGCACACCCGGCCAGATCTGCTCCGCCGTGGCCATGCTCGACGAGGCCGCCGCCGGGCACCCCTCCCACGTGACACCACCGGACCAGCTCCACCGCGGGGGTCCGGCGGCGCTCACCGCCGAGGAGATCCGTGAGCGCATGAGCGGCAACATCTGCCGCTGCGGCGCCTACCCCAACATCGTCGACGCCATCGCGGGCGCCGTCGAGGAGGCCTCCTCGTGAAACCCTTCGGATACCTGCGCGCCCTGCACACCGACCAGGCACTCGCCGCGTACGCGGCCCACCCCGGCGCCCAGTACCTCGCCGGCGGCACCAACCTCGTCGACCTGATGAAACTCGGTGTGGCCGGGCCCTCGTTCCTCGTCGACATCAGCCGGCTGCCGCTGGACGGCGTCGAGGAGACGCCGGAGGGCGGCCTGCGCGTCGGGGCGACCGTACGGAACAGCGACCTGGCCGTCCATCCGCTCGTACGGGCCCGCTACACCGTCCTGTCGCAGGCGCTCCTCGCCGGTGCCTCCGCGCAACTGCGTAACACCGCCACCACCGGCGGGAACCTCCTTCAGCGCACCCGCTGCCCGTACTTCCAGGACACCTCCAAGCCCTGTAACAAGCGCCGGCCGGGCACCGGCTGCCCCGCCCGCGAGGGAGTCCACCGCGACCTCGCGGTGCTCGGCCACTCCGCACAGTGCGTCGCCACACACCCCTCCGACATGGCGGTCGCGCTCGCCTGCCTCGACGCGCAGGTCCACCTGCTCGGACCCGACGGGGAACGCGCCGTGCCGGTCACCGACTTCCACCGTCTCCCCGGCGACCGGCCCGAACAGGACACCGTCATCCGACCCGGCGAGCTCCTCACCGCCGTGACACTCCCCCCGCCCGCCGGAGTCCGCAGCACCTACCGCAAGGCCCGCGACCGCGCCTCCTACGCCTTCGCGCTCGCCTCCGTCGCCGCCACCCTCACCATCGAGAACGGCGTCGTCCGCCACGCCGCCCTCGCCTTCGGCGGCCTCGCCGCCACCCCCTGGCGGGCCCGCGCGGCCGAGGACATCCTGCGCGAAGCGCCCGCCACCCCACAGACGTACGCGCGGGCCGTCGACGCCGAACTCGCCGCGGCCCGGCCGTTGCGTGACAACGCCTTCAAAGTGCCGCTCGCCCGCAACCTCGCCATCCGCGTTCTCACCGAACTCACCTCCCGACCTGAGGAGACCCGGACACCGTCATGACCTCTCCGACTCCCCAGCCCCAGACTGAGCCTGGCCACCGCACCGGCGCCGACGGCGACGTCCGCCGTGACGCCCGGCAGAAGGTCACCGGCCAGGCGCGCTACGCCGCCGACCACACGCCGCCCGGTTGCCTCCACGCCGTCCCCGTACCCGCCACCGTCGCCCGCGGCACCGTCACCGCCGTCCACGCCGACGAGATCCTGCGGCGCCCCGGCGTCCACGCCGTCCTCAGCCACCACAACGCGCCCCGCCTCGGCCAGGCCGACGATCCCACCCTGGCCCTGCTCCAGGACGAACGCGTCCCACACCGCGGCTGGTACGTCGCCGTCGTCGTCGCCGACACCCCCGAGAACGCCCGCGCGGCCGCCGACGAGCTGCGGATCGAGTACGCGACCGAGGAGCACGACCCCGGGCCCGCCGCCGGGCACCCCCGGCTCTACACCCCCCAGGAGGCCAACGGCGGCCACCCGGCCCTGCGTGAACGCGGCGACTTCGACACCGCCTACGAGGCTTCCCCGGTACGCATCGACGCCACGTACACGATGACCGCACAGCACAACCATCCGATGGAGCCCCACGCCTCCACCGCCTGGTGGCAGGACGGCGACCTGACCGTGCACGACTCCAGCCAGGGAGCGACGACCGTACGCGACACCCTCGCGCAGCTGCTCCAGGTCCCCCCGGACCGCGTCACCGTCCACTCCGCGTACGTCGGCGGCGGCTTCGGCTCCAAAGGCACCCCGCGGCCCCAGGTGGTCCTCGCCGCGATGACCGCCCGCCACGTCGGGCGCCCCATCCAAGTGGTCCTGCCCCGGCGCGAACTCCCCGCCGCCGTCGGGCATCGCGCCCCCACCGTCCAACGCGTCCGCATCGGCGCGGACACCCACGGCCGGATCCACGCCCTCGCCCACGAGATCACCACCCAGACGTCCACCGTCAAGGAGTTCGTCGAGCAGGCGGCCGTACCCGCCCGAACCATGTACACCTCGCCCCACAGCCGCACCAGCCACCGCGTGGTCGCCCTCGACGTGCCCACACCGTCGTGGATGCGCGCCCCGGGCGAGGCATCCGGCATGTACGCCCTGGAAACAGCCATCGACGAACTCGCCGTCGCCACCGGCATCGACCCGGTCGAACTCCGGCTGCGCAACGAGCCCCGCACCGAACCCGACAGCGGCCGGCCCTTCAGCAGCAGGAACCTCGCCTCGTGCCTGCGCGAAGGCGCCCGGCTGTTCGGCTGGGCCGACCGCGACCCCCGCCCCGGAACACGCCGGACCGGCGACCGGGCGACCGGCACCGGAGTCGCCGCGGCCACCTACCCGTACCTCCTCAGCCCCTCGACGGCCACCGCGCACGCCGCACCCGACGGCAGCCGCACCGTACGGCTCGACGCCACCGACATCGGCACCGGAGCCCGGACCGTCCTCGCGCGGGTCGCCGCCGACGCGCTCGGCGTCCCCGCGGCGTCGGTCCGCATCGAAGTCGGCAGCAGCGCCCTGCCCGCGGCGCCCCTCGCGGGCGGCTCCTCAGGGACCTCGTCCTGGGGCTGGTCCGTCCACAAAGCCTGCACCGCCCTGGTCGGCCTGCTCCAGGCCCACACCGGTCCGCTCCCGCCCCAGGGCCTCACCGCCTCGGCGGACACCACGGAGGAAGCCGGTCGTACCTCCCCCTACGCGCGACACGCCTTCGGCGCACAGTACGCCGAGGTGGACGTCGACACCGCGACGGGCGAGGTACGCGTCCGCCGGCTCCTCGGAGTCTTCGCCGCGGGCCGGATCCTCAGTCCCCGCACCGCTCGCTCCCAGTTCATGGGCGGGATGCTTATGGGCCTTGGCATGGCGCTGACCGAGCACAGCACCCTCGACCCCGCATTCGGGGACTTCACCGAACGCGACCTGGCCTCCTACCACGTCCCCGTCAACGCCGACGCGCCCGCCATCGAGGCACATTGGCTGGACGAGGAGGACCCTCACCTCAATCCCATGGGCAGCAAAGGCATCGGGGAGATCGGCATCGTCGGTACAGCCGCCGCGATCAGCAACGCCGTGCACCACGCGGTGGGCGTACGGCTGCGGGAACTGCCCCTCACCCCCGACCGGCTCATCCCCCACCTAGGGGGATGAGAGGGTTACGCCACCGGTGCGATCGGGCCGTGCCGCATGGCGCTTACGAGGGCCGGCCGCCGTACGGCACGGTGATGAGCTCGAAGAGGTGGCCCACCGGGTCCACGAAGTACACGCCGTGGCCGCCGTCGTTGTGGTTGATCGTGCCCGGGTGCTTCCGGTGGGGATCGGCGTAGTGCTCGATGCCGCGCTGTCCGATCTGCGCGTACGCCGCGTCGAACTCCTCCTCGGAGACCAGGAAGGCGTAGTGCTGGGGGGTGATCCTGTCCTCGGGGATGGCGGCGAAGTCAAGGGTGACGCCGTTGTTCAGGTCGACCGCGATGAACGGGTCCCACTCGGCGGTGATCTCCAGGCCGAGGAGGTTCGCGAAGAATTCCGCGGACTCCCGGTTGTCCCGGGCGTGGACGATCATGTGGTTCAACTCGACTGGCATGGGATGCCTCCGAAGGCATGTCCCGACACCTCCATGCCTCACCCGGACGGTGACCGGCACGCGGTGTCGCCGTCGATTCTAGTCGCTGCCGCTGCCTGTTCCGAGAGGGCGGTGTCGATCATCCAGTGCATCACGGACTCGGGCAGCGCAGGGTTCAGGACGGCCTGCTGCCGGAGGTCGTTGTCGCGCAGGGCGCGGACCAGGGGCCGTGCGGGCAGTGCGGGATGGCGCGCCGCCGCGTAGCGGACCGCCGCGCTCCCGTCGTCGAGCAGCCGGACAGCCGAGGCCCCCGAGAGCCGGGGGTCCCTGGCGGCCCGGTGGCGGACCTCGCTGTTCTCGTCCCGGCTGAAGCGCTCCACCAGGTCGGCGGTGGAGTCGGGATCGTCCAGTGCCAGCTGGCGCAGCCGCGGGTGCGGGTCGGTCGCGTACGGGAGCAGGCCGGTACGCGGGAAGTTGGGGTGGGTGCGGGGGCGTCCGGGAGAGCTGAAGCTGCCGTTCCACCAGAGCCAGACCTTCAGGAGCATGTCGGCCGGCGCGTCGTCGCAGGACTCGGCGAGGAAGAGGCGTACGACCCGGTCCTCGTCGCGGGCGAGGCGGGCGACGACGTCCGGCGGGAGGTGCCGGGCGCGGGCCACGGTGCAGCGCAGCAGCGGGTGGCAGGAGGTGGAGACGCGGCGCATGGCCTCCGGGTCGCCGTGGAGGTCTCGTACCCAGGGCACGTCGTGCCGCATGCCGTCGAGGTCGAGGTGCGCCAGGCATTCCGCCCGTTGTGCCTCGGGGAGTTCGAGGTGTACGGACGCGGTCCGGCGTACCCGCTCGCTCGAGTCCGTGGCGAGTGCGGCGAGGACGTCGGCCGGCAGGTGGCGGTGGGCGGCGACGGTCAGCCGTACGTCTTCGTTCTCGTCCGCGGCGAGCAGCGCGAGCGTCTCGGGTCGGGTGTGCGGGTTGGTCGCGAGGGCCTGTCGTGTGGAGGGGTCGTCGTGCGCGGCGAGGAGCGCGGTGACCTCGGGGGTGAAGCGGCGGGACGCGACGGCCGCACGGTCCGGGGCGAGGGCCTCGTAGGCGGCGAGGTCCATCGGGTGGTCCTCGCGGCCGTCGTGGTCCCGCTGCCGGGCGGCGGTCCGCACGTCGTCGGCGGGGTCGGTGAGCAGGGCCTGCCGTGCCGGCGGGTCGAGGTGCGGCCAGGCCCTGTCGCAGGCGGCGGCCCGTACGGACGGGGCCGGATCGTCGGCGAGGGCGGTGGTCAGGCGTACCGGGAGGGCGGGGGTACGCGCGGCCTGGACGCGCACGAGGGGGGACGGGTCCGTGGCGATCCGCTCGTATCCGGCCTCCGTCAGGCCGCCGCCGCGGCGGGTGGCGAGTTCGGCCAGCAGGGCGCGCCGGGCGGGGCTCTTCTCGCCCAGGACGAGCCTGGTCCACCGGTCCGGGGTCATGGACCGCTGGTACTCCGCGAGCATGCCCCGGATCTCCCGGTCGGGGTGGGCGATCGCGGCGTCGAGAACCGCGGTGGACAGCGGGCGGTGCAGGAAGTAGCCGGCTCCCAGGTCGAGCAGCCGGATCAGTACCTGGTCACTCGCGGCGTCGTTGAGACCGAGCCACCCGATCCAGGGCCTCCACAGGTGCCTTGTGGGCCGGAGTCTCGGTGTGGTCAGTCCTTCCCACGCTGCCTCCCGCTGCTCGGGGCTCTCCTGTGCCGTCGCCCGTGCGTGGCGCTCGCGCTGTTCCAGAAGTCCGTCGACGGCGACGAGCCAGATCTCGTACTCCTCGCAGGTCACTCCCAGCAGGGTGTCGCCGTCCACGGAGAGGGTGACGAACTCGGGCTGCCCGGGGCGGTTGCCGAGCACGCCCGCGAGGTCCCAGGTGGGGGTGAGGCGGACCCTGGCCCAGGTGTCGTGGCCCTGGGCGTGGATGAGGAACTCGCCCTTCTCGTCGATGATCCCGTGCTCGCGCGCGAGATGGTGCCAGCGGGCGTTGAGCTCCGGGACGAGGTCGGGTCGGTCTTCGCGGACGGCCGCGGTCGGCACGGTGTCGTACGAGACGACCGGGCGCCAGGCGGCCGCGGGGGTCAGGACGTTGTCCGGTCCCCACTCCCCCACGATCTCCAGGCCCGCTCGCTCCAGTTCGGCGACCAGTTCGGCGCGTGTCCGTGGTGGTGTACGGCTGTGCCTCATGGACGCCGTCCTGACGGGGCCTGCGGGAGGGGTGGGTGGGGTTCTGGCTCAGCCGCCGGTGGCCGCGCATGCACGGTTGTCGCCACGACGGCCGGGGCCCCGACCACGCCGGGCTGTGACGAGACAGCCGCCCAACGGGTCGGGGCTCACCGCCCTGGCCGCCGTACGAGGGACTTTCGCGGAGGTCACCCCTCGGCGAGTTCCTCCTCGGGCATCATGGCGCCGGCGAAGCCGCCCAGGAGCTCTTCCAGGTTCAGCTCGGTCGCTCCGGCCGGGGCGACGGGCTTGGTGCCGCCGCTCATCTTCAGGACCAGGCCGAACTTCTTGGCCTTCGCGCTCTCGGCCAGCTTGGCGAGGTCGACGTTCACCTCGGTCAGCTCGCCGTTCTTGAGCGTGAAGTCGGCCGTGACCTTGGTGTCGGGGGCGTCCTTCAGATCCGCGTCCGACGGCAGGCTCATGCCGGGGGGCAGGTCCTTGGCCAGCGGACGGATCTCGCCCATCATCTCCGTGATCAGTGTGCGGAACGGGGCCGTGGCGGTGATGTGCTCGGTGCCGTCCTCGCCCCCGGCGGTCTTGAATTCGACCTCACGGGCGATGACCTCGCGCAGGGCCTCCACGACCTTCTTCTGGGTCGCGGGGTCCAGGGAGGGCTCCGGCGACAGCGCGGCGCCGGGCGCCTGGCCCAGCGTCTGGCCGGCCTTCTCCATCTCCTTGGTGTCGAACTTGACCCACTGGCCCTCCAGCGCCTTCTTGAGGCCTCCGGCCTCCGGGGGCAGTTCGTCGGCGGGCGGCATGGGGGCGCCCAGCGCCTTGGTGAGGGCCTTCACGTCGGAACGGAGGTAGGTGTAGTCGCCGATGACCCGGTACTCGACGAGGTCGCCGTCGGGGCTGCTGACCTTCATGGCCATACCGACGAGATCCTTCTCCTCGGACTCGGCGATCGGCTTCTTCGACTCCACCGTGACGGTGATCTTCGCGCCGCTGATCAGCTTGGCGGCCTCGTCGGGGATCTCGTCGCCGGGCTCCGGGTCCGACTCGGCGTCCATCTCCTTGATGGTCGCGGCGTCGACGTCCAGGCCCAGCTCGAAGGAGATCGACTTCTCCTTGCCCAGCTTCTCGAAGGCCTTGTCCAGCTTCTGGCCGGCGGACAGCTGCTCGACCGTGCCGCAGGCGGCCGAACCCGCCAGGACGGCGCCGACGACTGCGGTGGCGGTGAGGGTCTTGCGTATGGCGGTGATGATGGTCTCCTCGTAGGTCCGATCACTGTGTGATCGTTCAGGAGACTCATACTTCCGCCATAAGGTTGCCCCTGCCCCTCATTTTTCCCTGTCCCTCGCGCGGGGCAGGCGGAGTTCGAAGCGTGCGCCTCCGGCGGGGGCTCGAGTGGCCGTCAGGTCGCCGCCGTGGCGGCGGGCGATGTCGCGGGCGATGGCCAGACCGAGGCCGGCTCCGCCGTCGTCGCGACTGCGGGCGTCGTCGAGGCGTACGAAACGTTCGAAGACACGGTCGCGGTCGTCCTCCGGTACGCCGGGGCCGTCGTCGTCCACGCGCAGCACCACCTGGTCGTCCTCGTGGCGCACGGTTGCGGTGATCCATGTGCGGGTGTGTCGCTGGGCGTTGTCCAGCAGGTTGCCGATCACCCGGGCCAGCTGGGTTCGGGAGCCGGTCACCGTCGTCTCCTGCTCCGTCTCGGCGCGGACCGGGATCCGGTCGGTGGTCCGGCGGTCGACGAGCGCCGTCAGCAGGTTCGTCAGGTCGACTCTCGTGGTGTCCGGCTGTTCGCCGGCGTCGAGGCGGGCGAGCAGGAGGAGGTCGGTGGTGAGGTTCTGCAGGCGGACGGTGTCCGCCACGGCGCCGGGGAGGTCGAGGAGGGAGGGGTGGGCGGCGGCGACCTCGAGTTGGGTGCGCAGGCTCGCGAGGGGACTGCGCAGTTCGTGGGAGGCGTCGGCGACGAAGCGGCGCTGTCGTTCCACGGAGGCTTCGAGGGCCGCGAGGGTGGCGTTGGTGGTACGGGCGAGACGCGCCACCTCGTCGCGGCTGGCGGGCTCGGGAACCCGGCGGCTCAGGTCCGTCGACGCGGTGATCGCGGCCATCTCGCGCCGGATGTCCTCCACCGGCCTCAGGGCGCGGCGGGTCACCCGCCAGGTCACCGAGGCCACGACGCCGAGGAGCAGCGGCAGGCCTGCCAGCATCACGAGGGCGGCGGTGGTGACGGTGGACCGGCCCTCTTCCAGCGAGGCTCCGGCATGGACGACGACGGTCTCGTCGCGTGGGTCGGTGACCTCCAGCTGGGTGAACCGGTAGGCGGCTGCCTGTCCGTCGACGGTGGCCCTTCCCCCGCCGTGCCAGGTGACGTCACCGACGTGGCCGGCGTCGGGGTCGTCGGTGTCGTCGTCGTCATCGCGTCCGGTCCCGGGGCTCGGCACGGGGGTGACCCCGGGGACGCCGGTGCCGCTGATCTCCTCCAGGTCCTCGCTCACCGCGAGGACCTGGCCGTCGCGGTTCACGACCTGGACGGGGTGGTCCTCGGCGTCGGGCAGCTCCAGGTTCGCGTACGGAGTGCCCGCCGCGATCTGCGTGGCGACCCGGCGCGCGGCGGTGTCGGCCTCCGCGTCGGCCTGGCCGCCGAGGTTGCTGCGCAGGGCGAACAGCACGGCGACGCCCGCCGCGACGAGCGCGACCGCCACGACCAGCGTGGCGCCGACGGTCGCCCGCGCCCGGACGGAACTGAAGGGTCGGCGGCCGTTCACGGCGCGTCCAGGCGGTAACCGGCGCCGCGTACCGTGTCGATCAGTCCGGCGCCCAGTTTGCGGCGCAGGGAACTGACTTACACCTCCACGATGTTGGGGTCGCCGTCATAGGCGAAGTCCCACACGTGGGCGAGGATCTCACTCTTGGAGACGACCTCGCCGACGCGCAGGACCAGTTGTTCCAGTACGGCGAACTCCTTCGCCGCGAGGGCCACCTCGGCCCCGTCGAGGAACACCTTGCGGGCCGCGATCTCGACGCGTACGGGCCCGAGGTCCACGGCCTGCGAGGCCGCGGGGCCCGTGCTGCGGCGCAGCAGCGCCCGGATCCGGGCGACGAGGACGACGTACGAGAACGGTTTGGTGAGGTAGTCGTCCGCTCCGGTGTCGAGGCCCTCGGCCTCGTCGTACTCGCCGTCCTTGGCGGTGAGCATCAGGATCGGCACGTCGTTGCCCGCGGCGCGCAGGGCGGAGCAGACGCGGTAGCCGTTCATGCCCGGGAGCATGAGGTCGAGCACCACCAGGTCGTACGGCTCCGTGGCCGCCCGGTGCAGCCCTTCCAGGCCGTCGTGGACGACGTCCACGGCGAAGCCCTCGGCCCGTAGGCCCCTGGCGAGTGACACGGCGAGGCGTTTCTCGTCCTCCACGATCAGCAGGCGCATGCCCATAGGTTCGCAAACGGAACCTGAAGTCGCCCTTCAGGTGGCTTCAGCGTCGCTTCAGGTTGTCTCCGGCACTGTGGATCCGTCGCATCGAGCCGTTGGAAGGACTCCCTCATGAAGCGCAAGCTCGTCATCGCCACCGCCACCGCCACCGTGGCCGCCCTGGCGTGTGGTGGCACCGCTGTCGCCCTGTCGGCCGGGAGCAGTACGAGCAGCGGGGCGCGTGATGCGCGGATCACCGCCGTGCAGGCCATCGACGCGGCCGTCAAGGCACGTCCCGGGACCGTGATCTCCGCCGAGCTCGACGACGACCGGGACTCGGACGAGGCCACTGACGCCGAGGCCCCCGACGCCGAGGACCGGGGCTGGGAGGTCGTGGTCGTCAGCGGTTCCCGCTCCTACACCGTCCATGTCGACCAGAACACCGGGCGTGCCCTTGGCACGGACGCCGCCGACGACGACTCGGACGACGTCCGCAGCGAGACGGCCCTCCTGAAGAACGCGAAGGTCAGCGCGCGTCAGGCCGCCACGGCCCTCTCCTCGAAGGGTTTCGTGACCTCGATCGACCTCGGTGACGAGGACGCCGACGACCGCGACCGCGGTTGGGACGCCACCGTCCGGGACGCGCGTGGCGCGGACCACGACTGGGACGTCGATCTGCGGACGGGCGGCATCAGCCAGGACGGGGACGACGACGTTCACGGTGACCTGAAGGACGGGGACGGCGACGACACCGACGCCGACGGTGGTGACGACGACTGAGTCGGGCGGGCTCCGGGGCGTACGTCACCGTCGTGTCCTCGCGGAGCTCGCCGGAGCGGGACACCGCCTCAGGCGGCGGGCGGCGGGTCGGTCGGTTCCGCTGCCCGGCGGTATTCGGCGTTGATGCGCTGGGCTTCTTCGAGCTGGTCTTCGAGGACGATGATGCGGCAGGCGGCTTCGATGGGTGTGCCTTGGTCGACGAGTTCGCGGGCGCGTGCGGCGATGCGCAGTTGGTAGCGGGAGTAGCGTCGGTGGCCGCCGGCCGAGCGGAGCGGGTTGATGAGGCGGGCTTCTCCGATGGCGCGGAGGAAGCCCTGGGTGGTGCCGAGCATCTCGGCGGCCCGCCCCATGGTGTAGGCCGGGTAGTCGTCGTCGTCGAGACGGCCGTACGAGTCGTCAGCTGTCATTTGCACCTCTCCGGGAAACGCGTACAGGGGGCCCTGGTGCCGTACGGCACCAGGGCCCCGAAGGAACTGCTACACCACCTGCCGGGCTTGGTACTGCGCCGGCTTTCTGTTTCCGCTGACCCGACCGAGATGCTGTCGGGGGTACGGGGATCGCGGTTGCTTGACCGGAGACCACCTCACTATCGATGTCCTGCGGTACCCGGGTTCCAGACGTCCGCCCGGGCGATCCTGATGGCGCTCGGCTCCTCCGTTCCTTCCTTGGTGATCAACTGCTTTGCACACGGGGTACTGCGGTACTGCTGGTACTGCATGTACTGCTGCCGGCAGTTCATCTCTGCCAGGCAGGGGTACTGCGGTACTGCTGGTACTGCATGTACTGCTGCCGGCAGTTCATCTCTGCCAGGCCCTGTCTGTCTCTCTGGGCTACGAGAGAAACTGTAGCCAGACCATCGCCTCATGTCTACTCCGGCCGACATAGATTTTCGCGTGTCCGGTGGTGAGGTAATCGGTCGCGCTCGGCATGGTGGGCGGGGGCGGGCGTCGGCATCGGCAGAGCGGGTAGCCGCCGGGTGGAGGTGCGGCGACCGGGTGGCCGTGTACGGGCTGGAGAACGCCGCCGGGACTCCCGTGTACGTGCATGCCAAGGTGTGTGTGATCGACGACGTGTGGGCGTCGGTCGGCTCCGACAACATCAACCTCCGTTCCTGGACCCATGCTTCGGAGTTCAACCGCGTGGTCCTGGACGACGGTGCGGACGGGCGGCCACCGCGCGACCCTGGCGGGCTCGGGGACGACGCCCGCCGTTTCGCGAGGGACCTGCGGCTCGAGCTCTCCTGTGAGCACGTGGGGGGTGGCGGCGGGCCGTACCCGTCCTCCGCGACGGACGACCTGTGCGATCCGGCGCGCGCCTTCGACGCCTGGCACGAGGGCGGCCGGGGCCGGAGGCCGCCCGGTCGGCTGCGCGCCTACCGCCCGCCCGACATGTCCCGCCTGACGCGCAACCTGGCCATGCCTCCGTACCACCTCGTGGTGGACCCGGACGGGCGCCCGGCCCGGCTTCGGCGGCGTAACGCGTACTGAACGCGTACTGAACGCGTACTGACGGAAGCGGCGCGGCGTACGTCGTCCGGGTGCGTGGCCCGGACGTACGGTCATCGGGTGCCGGCCGCCTGAGGAGCGGTGGTCGCGGTGGCTTTGCGTGCGTTGCCGACGACGTGTGACGGAAGCACGCGCTCGGCGCACAGCAGGATCGCGGCGCCGGTCAGGACGAGCAGGGCCAGAACTGTCCACAGGTGCCACTCACCGGCGTCGAGCAGGAATCCGAGCAGCGCGGGCGCGATGGTGCGGCAGACCGACCAGGACAGCTGGTAGACCGACAGATACCGTCCCCTGAGGTGGTCGGGAGCGGCGTGGATCGACAGGCCCTGCGACGGTGCGGAGTGGACGAGTTCCCCGGCGGTGTACAGGATCGCGACCGCCAGGACTGCGACGACGGCGCCGGCGCCGCTGGTCAGTCGGGGCAGGGCCGCGAAGGCGGCGAAGGAGAGCGCGAAGACGGCTGCGCCGAACGCGGCCGTACGGGTGCGCCTGCCGCGCAGGGTCAGGCGGGCGGCCGGGACGCCGAGCGCGGCGACCAGGACGGTGTTGAGCGCGAACACGGCTCCGGCCAGGGCGTCGGGGATGCCGACGTCGCGGGTGAGGAAGATCGGCAGGGCGATGGCCTGGGTGGTGTAGCCGAAGGCGATCAGGAAGTTGGCGGTGGTGATGAGCAGGTAGGGGCGGTCGGCGAGCACCTGCCGGTACCCGCCGCCGGGACGCTCCGGCGACGCCGTTGCCCTGCCCTGGCCGGGCGGGATCCGGGACACCAGCACGGCCGCGACGGCGAACACCGCGGCCAGAGCCACTGCCGCGCCGATGAAGCCGGCGCTGCCGTTCCACGCCAGCATGCCCGCGGCCACCAGGCTGCCGAATCCCATGCCGGCGTTGCGCAGGCTGCGGTCCCAGGCGAGGAGTCGGTCACGTTCGGCGCCTTGGCTGATCTCGCCGATGAGAGCGTGCTGGCTGGGCGACGAGGCCCACATCCCCACCGCCACCACCAGGGCGATCGCCAGGAACGCGGGGTAGGAGTCGGCGAACGGGTAGGCGGCGAAACCGGCCGCTCGCAGCGCGAGGACGCCGATGAGGACCTGTCTGCCGCTGAAACGGTCGATGAGGATGCCGGCGACCGGCATGAACAACAGGGCGCAGAGGCCTGCGACGGTCAGGCCGACGCCGATCGACGTCAGCGACAGGCCGGTGAGCGAATGGACGAACAGCATCGTCAGCGGCACGTATATGCCGTCACCGATCGAGCTCACGAGGCTCGCGGTGATGAGGCGGCGGCGCGTGCGGAGCTCGCACGATATATCTTCCATGGAAGATAATTTATCATCCGTGGAAGATACAGTGAAGGCATGCAGCCCGACGCCATCGCCGCCATCGTCGAACAGTGGAAACGCGAGCGCCCCGATCTGGACGCGGCACCGATGCTCGTCATCGGCAGGCTCTTCCGGCTCACCGGCACGTTGGACCAGGGGCTGCGGCCGCCCTTCCAGGCCGCGGGCCTCGGCAACGGTGACTTCGACGTGCTGGCGGCGCTACGGCGCTCGGGGGAGCCGTACGCGCTGTCAGCGGGCGAGCTCAGCCGCACCGTCCTGGTCACCACCGGCGCGATCAGCAAGCGGGTCGACCGGCTCGAAGCCCGCGGCCTGGTCAGCAGGTCCGTGGCCGAGAGCGATTCGCGCGGACGCCTCATCACCCTCACCGCCGGGGGCGTCGAACTGACCGACGAGCTCATCGCCGTCCACCTGGACAACCAGCGTCGGCTTCTCTCCGGCCTCAGCGAGGACGAGCAGACACAGCTCGCAGGCCTGCTCGAACGACTCGCCTCCACGTTGGACCCGGATGCGTGGTGAGACGCTGCCGCCGGTCAGGTGCGGGCGAGGGTGGCGGCTCCGAAGGAGACGTCGAAGCGGTCGCACCAGATGCTGACGCTCGGGTACTTCGACCAGTCGACGCCCGTGGGCAGGGGGTAGTTCTGGTCGCCCTTGTTGCCCTTGAGCTTGGCGAGGTCGAGGTACGTCCCGTCGTCGAAGACGTACCAGCCCGCCTTGCCCTCCTTGACCGGTGCGTCGCTCAGCCAGACGCGCAGTTCGGGGCCGTTGCTCGTGTCGAGCCCTTCGAGGCGCAGGGTGTGGGTGCCGTCGGCGAGACGGATGACCTTCGCGGTGCCGGTGGTCGCGTGTTCGTGGCTGATGAACGTGCCCTGTGCGACGGTGGCGGGGCCGGCGGGTTCGGCGGGCGCCTGCGGGGACGGCCTCGTACCCGTCGTCGGTGACGCGGAGGGCAGCGCCTCACGGACGGTCTCGTCGACCCACAGGGCCCAGGGCTTGAACCACACCAGCCCTGCCGCCATGGCCACCACGGCGGCAGCGCCGAGGCCTCGCCACAGCTTCTTCTTCCGGCGCCGTTCCACGGCAGCCCCTTTCGCTCGTCGTCGCGATCGCTGTGAGGTCAGACGCGTTCGAGGTGGCGGTGCAGGATGGTCTGGACGCGGGTGCCGGCCTCCGGCGGGAGGCCTCTTCTGGGGAGTACGTCGACGGCCAGGATGTTCGGGTCCCGGCTCAGGAGGACCCAGTGGTCCGGGGTCGCCCGGTAGCCGCGGAACATCGACCAGCGCAGGGTCAGCGCGCAGTGGTCGGTGGTGGCGGAGATGCCGTCGTCGGCCACCGTGGCCCGGTACTCGCCCTGCCATGCGACGAGACGCAGCACGTGGCGGGCCTGGAGGTGGGGGATCGACCAGGTCAGGAGCACGACGAGCCCCTGGAGTACGACCGAGCCGAGTGGCGCTCCCTTGACCACGAGCAGCACCCCGAGCCCTGCGAAGAGGCTGCCCACCACCCCCCGCACCACTGACAGCCCCCTGATCCGGTCGCGTATCCGGATGCCCGCGCGTATGTCGGCGCGGGTCGGCCGGTAGGACCACTCGACCGGTTCCGTGCGCGGTGCTGTGTCCTGCCCTTGATCGACCATGGCCGCACCCTAGCGGCCTGACGGATCGGCGCCGCACCTACCCCGCTCTCACGTTCTCTCCGTTCGTCGGGAGGCCGGCGGCGTGGGGACGGCGGCTCCGTCGGCAGGTTCGGCGGTCCCGGGGAAACCCGTGGCTCCCGCGCATGAAGTGCCCTGGAAGGGGTCAGACGCCGGGGCATGAGAAGGCGTGGCTCGGAGCGGGCTCATGGCCCGGTCGTCGTGGTCACCGGCGCTTCGAGTGGGATCGGGCGCGCGGTGGCCCTCGCGTTCGCGCGGCGCGGTGCCCGGGTCGTGCTCGCCGCGCGCAGTGCCGCCGTCCTCGAGGACGTGGCCGGGCAGTGCGCGGGCGCTCACCGTTCGGCCGAGGCGCTGGCCGTTCCCACCGACGTCGCCGACGCCCGGGCCGTGGAGGCTCTGGCGGCCGCGGCGCTCGCGCGGCACGGCCGGATCGACGTCTGGGTGAGCGCGGCGGGCGTCGGCGTGCTCGGCGGGGCCGACCGGACGCCGCCCGAGGACGTGCGCAGGCTGTTCGACGTGAACGTGATGGGGGTGGTCCACGGGGCCGGGGCCGCCGTTCCCGTCATGCGGCGTCAGGGAAGCGGCGTACTCGTCGATGTCTCCTCCGTCCTCGGCGGGGTCGTCCGGGCGCCGTACATGTCGGCGTACGCCATGTCCAAGGCCGCCCTTGTCACCTTCGACGACGTCCTCCGGCAGGAGCTGGCGCTCGCCGGGGAACGCCGCGTGCACGTCTGCAGCGTCCTGCCGGCGGGGGTGGACACCCCCTTCTTCCGGCACGCCGCCAACCACAGCGGACGCCGGGTGCGGGCCCTGCCCCCGCTCGTACGCCCCGAACGCGTGGCACGGGCCGTCGTCCGCGCGTCACGACACCACCGGAGGAAGACCACCGTCGGGGCGTTCGGCCGCGTCCTCACCTGGGGATACGCCGTGGCCCCCGGCCTCGTCCGCGCCGCCATCGGCCGCCACACCGCGTACCGGTATCTGTCGCCACCCGGCGAGACCCCCGACACGACCGGCATCCTCTACGCCCCGTCCGGCGCCACGGCGGCGCCGCGCGGTGGTCGCGGCGGGTGACCGGGCACCGTCCACGAGCCACCAGGAGGCCTCTCATGGCCGTGCGTCACCAGCTCATCCGCAAGCCCCCGGCCGAGGTCTGGTCGGTCCTGCGCGACGGCGACCTCTACACCCGCTGGGTGATCGGCACCGATGACTCATGGAACCGGGACGGGCGGTGGCCCGCCGAGGGATCGGAGATCGGGTACGCGGTGCGACTCGGTCCGTTCGAGTACCAGGGCCGTACCGTCTCGCGCGTCTTCGAGCCCGGTCAGCGCCTCGAACTCGAGGCCATGAACGGCACGTCGAGCAGCGTCCGCATCGCCATCACGGTCCAGCGCTGGGGAGAGGACACCCTCGTCGTCGTCGACGAACACCCGCTGAGCGGGCTGATGGCACGCTGGCACAACACGTTCCTCGACGCCGCCATCCAACTGCGGCACCGGGCCATGCTGTCCCGGCTCGCCCGGCTCGTGGAGTCGGGGCCCGAGGTGGACGCGGACTCCGACGCGGACACGGAGGCGGGGCCGGGGCAGGGCGGGCCTCGTGTCGACGCCTGACGCGGTGGTCGTCGGCGCCGGTCCCAACGGTCTGGTGGCGGCCAACGTCCTCGCGGACGCCGGGTGGCGGGTCGTCGTCCTGGAGGCCCAGGACGAGCCGGGCGGTGCGGTGCGCAGCGACCGCGGAGTCCATCCCGACTACGTGCACGACCTGTTCAGCGCGTTCTACCCGCTGGCCGCCGCCTCCCCCGTGATCCGGGCCATGCGCCTGGAGGACGACGGGCTGCGCTGGACGCACGCCCCGACCGTCCTCGCCCACCCGCTCCCCGACGGCCGGTGTCCGGTGCTCTCCCGGGACCTGGAGAGCACCATCGCGTCGCTGGCGGGGTTCGCGGCGCCCGACGGGGCCGCCTGGGAGCGTCTCTACCGGATCTGGCGGCGCGTCGGCGACGATCTGATGGGGTGCCTCTTCACCCCCTTCCCGCCGATCCTTTCGGGGCTGCGGCTCGCCGCGCGCACCGGCCCGTACGACGGCCTCCGGCTGGCCCGGACCATGCTGCTGCCGGCCCGACGGTTCGGCGAGGAGTACTTCGCCGGCGAAGGCGGCAGGCTGCTGATCGCGGGCAACGCGCTCCATGCCGACCTGGGGCCCGAGTCCGCTCTCGGCGGCGGCTTCGGCTGGCTCATGTCGATGCTCGGCCAGGCGTACGGGTTCCCGGTGCCGACCGGCGGGGCGGGGAGCCTCACGCGCGCGCTCGTCCGGCGGCTCCAGGCCCGCGGCGGGGTCCTCCACTGCCGTCGGACGGTGACGCGCGTCGTCGTCCGAGGTGGCCGCGCCGTCGCCGTCCGTACCGAGGACGGCGGCGAGATACCCGCGCGCCGGGCCGTCCTCGCCGACGTACCCGCCCCGCTGCTGTACGGGCGCCTTGTGGCGGCGGAGGACGTGCCGACGCGGCTGCGCGCTGATCTGCGCCGCTTCCAGTGGGACTTCTCCACGGTGAAGGTCGACTGGGCCCTCGCGCGGCCGATCCCCTGGACGGCCGAGGGCGCGCACGGCGCCGGGACCGTCCATGTCGCCGACGGCGTCGACGACCTCACCCGCTTCGGCGCCCAGCTCGCCATGGGGCGCGTACCCGACGTGCCGTTCACCGTCCTCGGCCAGATGACCACCGCCGACGCGACCCGCTCCCCCGCCGGCACGGAGTCGGCCTGGGGTTATACGCATGTGCCGCAGGAGATCAGGGGCGATGCCGGGGACGACGGTCTGCGCGGGCAGTGGGACGAGCGGGAGAAGGACGTCGTCGCGGCTCGCGTGGAGGCGGGCATCGAGCGTCTCGCGCCGGGGTTCCGCGCGTCGATCCTCGCTCGGCGGGTCCTGGCGCCGCCCGACCTGGAACGGCTCAACGCCTCCCTTGTCGGAGGCGCCGTCAACCAGGGCACCACCAACCTGCACCAGCAGCTGGTCTTCCGCCCCGTGCCCGGCACCGGCCGCCCCGGGACCCCGATCCGGGGGCTCTACCTCGCGTCGGCCACCGCCCACCCGGGCGGCGGTGTGCACGGCGCACCCGGCGCCAACGCCGCCCGGGCCGCCCTGCGCTCGCACCGCCCAGTCCTGGCGCCCCGTCGGCTCCGGCCTCGCTCGTACCGCTGAGCCGGCCGCGTCGGCCGTACCGCTGAGTCGGCCGTAACGCTGAGTCAGCCGTACCGCCGAGGCGCCGTACCGCTGAGTCGCCCGTATCTGTGCAATCTCGTATGTTCAGGTCATTCGCGACAGGGCAAACGTGGGTGAGCCACACACCCACCGAACAGGAGCGTCTCCATGACAGCGAACCCGAACCCGGACCCGTCGTCCCCCGAGTCCGGCGTCCCCGGGCGGCCCGGAGCCAAGCCCTCGTCCCTCGAGGAGCCCACGCAGCCCCGCGGCCCGCTGCCGCCCAAGCCGGACCAGAGCGGCCCCGAGACCGTCAGCCCCACGGGTCAGGCCACCGGGGAGGACCCCGCCCGTTCGGCCCAGAGCGGCGCGTACCTCACCAACGCGCAAGGAGCCCGGCTTTACGAGACCGACCACTCGCTCAAGGCCGGCAGCCGCGGACCCGTCCTGCTCCAGGACCACCACCTGCGCGAGAAGATCACCCATTTCGACCACGAGCGCATTCCCGAGCGCGTGGTCCACGCTCGCGGAGCGGCGGCCCACGGCGTGTTCCGGAGCTATGGGACGGCGAGTCGGCTGACGAAGGCCGCGTTCCTCGCCGACGACGTCGAGACGCCCGTGTTCGTACGCTTCTCCACGGTCCTCGGCTCGCGCGGCTCGGCCGACACCGTCCGCGACACGCGTGGCTTCGCGACGAAGTTCTACACCGAGGAGGGGACGTTCGACCTCGTCGGGAACAACATCCCGGTCTTCTTCATCCAGGACGCCATCAAGTTCCCGGACATCATCCACGCCGGCAAGCCGCATCCCGACCGGGAGATCCCGCAGGCGCAGAGCGCCCACGACACCTTCTGGGACTTCGTGTCGCTGCACACCGAGGCCACCCACCACACGCTGTGGAACATGTCCGACCGGGGCATCCCCCGCTCCTTCCGGATGATGGAGGGCTTCGGCGTCCACACCTTCCGCCTCGTCGACCACGAAGGCGGGACGACCCTGGTCAAGTTCCACTGGAAGCCCAAGCTCGGCGTGCACTCACTCGTCTGGGAGGAGGCGCAGCTCATCGGGGGCATGGATCCCGACTTCCACCGGCGGGACCTGTTCGACGCGATCGAGGCGGGCGCCTTCCCTCAGTGGGAGCTCGGCGTCCAGACCTTCCCCGACACCCCGGAGCAGACCTTCGAGGGCATCGACCTGCTCGACCCGACGAAGATCGTGCCGGAGGAACTCGCCCCCGTGCAGCCGGTCGGTCTGCTCACCCTCAACGCGAACACGAAGAACTTCTTCGCGGAGACGGAGCAGGTCGCCTTCCACCCGGGCCACCTCGTGCCCGGCGTCGACGTGACCGACGACCCCCTGCTCGCCGGTCGGCTCTTCTCCTACCTGGACACGCAGATCAGCAGGCTCGGCGGACCCAACTTCGCCCAGATCCCCATCAACCGTCCGCACGCCCCGGTCAACGACATGCTGCGCGACGGCATGCACCAGACGGCCGTCCACACCGGCGTCGCGCCCTACCACCCCAACTCCCTGGACGGCGGCTGCCCGTTCCTGGCCGGGGCGGACACCGGCGCGTACATCGAGGCGCCCGTGCCGGTCCCGGAGTCGACGAAGGGGCGTGAGGCGCCGCAGTCGTTCTCCGACCACTTCGGGCAGGCCAGGCTCTTCTGGCTGAGCATGACGCCGACGGAACGCGAGCACATCATCGCGGCCTACACCTTCGAGCTGAGCAAGTGCTTCGAACAGGCCGTGAAGGAGCGGGTCCTGACCGTCCTCGCCAACATCGACCCCGTCCTCTGCGAGGGCGTCGCCACGGGCCTCGGTCTGTCCGTGCCGCCGGCGACGGTGCCGTTCGCCGAGGTCCGGCCGAGCCCCGCGCTGTCCCAGCTCGGCGAGACGTGGCCGGTCGACGGGCGCGTCATCGGCATCGTCGCCGACGAGGCCGACGCCGGGGGCATGGAGGCCGTACGAGCGTTCCGCGAGGCCGCCCTGAGCGCGGGCATGGTGCCGCTGGTGATCGCCGCGACCGGTGGCACCCTCGACGCCGACGGGGAGGCGGTCGCGGTGCAGCGCACGTTCGCCGCGGCGCGGTCCACCGAGTTCGACGCGCTGTACGTCGCCGCCTGCCCCGCTCCGGGCCTTGACGCGCAGGGCGTACGGGACGCGAAGGCCGGTCTCCTCGCGACCGACGCCCCGCTCCTCGACCCGCGTGTGGCGCTGCTGCTCACGGAGGCGTACCGGCACGGCAAGGCCGTCTGCGCGACAGGCGAGGGGGCGACCGCTCTGGAGGCGGCCCGGCTGCCCATGGACGCGCCGGGGGTCGTCGTCGGCGACGCCGCCGGGCAGGTGCTGTCCGAGCTGACGGGGCTGCTCGGCGGTCACCGGGTGTGGCAGCGGTTCCCCGCGTCCGTCTGACGCACAGGGAGGACGAGGGAGGACGTCGGTCCGACTACAGGAGGGTGAGGGCAGGGTATGGATACGCGGCACACAGAGGAGACGGACGCCGGCCGGGAGTCGGGCCCCACGGAGGCGGGCGTCGAAGCGTCCGCCGTGCCCGGTGACCTCACCTTCCGGCCCCGCACCGCCCTGGTCACCGGCGCGGACTCGGGCATCGGGCGAGCCGTCGCCGTCCGGCTGGCCGAGCAGGGCCTGGACGTCGGCATCACCTGGCACAGCGACGCGGAGGGCGCCCACGCCACCGCCGACGAGGTGCGGCGGCACGGCCGTCGAGCCGTGGTGGAGCACCTGGACCTCACCCGGCTCCCCGAGGCGGCGGACGTCGTCGACCGGCTCGCCGACGCGCTCGGCAGGATCGACGTCCTCGTCAACAACGCCGGGACCGGCACCGCCACTCCGGTCCTCGACCTGGACCTGGCGACCGTCCGTCAGGTCCTGGACGTGGACCTGGTCGGACCGCTGCTCTGCTCCCAGCGGGCGGCCCGGCGCATGATCGCCCAGGGCGGCGGTGGCCGGATCGTGAACGTGACGTCCGTCCACGAGCACCAGCCGCGGGTGGGCGCGGGTCCGTACTGCGCGGCCAAGGGCGGGCTCGGGCTCCTGACCCAGGTCATGGCCCTGGAGCTGGCCGAGTACGGCATCACGGTCAACGCCGTGGCCCCCGGTGAGATCGCCACGCCGATGACCGGTCAGGAGGACACCGACGTACGGCGGGAGTCCCGGCCCGGTGTTCCGCTGGGACGACCCGGGGACGCCCGGGAGGTCGCCGCCGTCATCGCCTTCCTGGCCGGCCCCGACGCCTCGTACGTCACGGGCGCGTCCTGGGCCGTGGACGGCGGCATGCTGCGCATGGGCCCGATGGCGGGGTCCCATCTGCGGGAGAACGACTGGCGGCGGCCCTGAGGGGTGGCTGGCCGGGGGCGCGCTCGCGGGAGGGCTGGGGGCGCTCACGGGGAGGGGCGAGGGAGGCGCTCGCGGGGAGCGCCGGGGGTGGCGCAGAATGGGCGGCTCGGATCGGAACGTGCTGGACATGGGGGCCGCGTAGTGCGCGTGTTGTTGTCGACGTATGGGTCGCGCGGGAGCGTCGAACCGATGGTGGGACTCGCGGTGCGGCTGCGGGAGTTCGGCGCGGACGTGCGGGTGTGCGCACCGCCGGACGAGGAGTTCAAGGCGTTGCTGGCGGGGTCCGGGGTGCCGATGGTGCCGGTGGGGCAGCCGGTGCGTCCGTTGGTGGCGTCGGTGAGGCCCGGGTCGGCGGCCGGACTCGCGCGGCGTGCGGCCGATCTGATCGCCGCTCAGTTCGGGACGGTCGCCGCGGCGGCCGAGGGGTGTGACGCGCTCGTGGCGACCGGCCCGTTGCCCGTCACGGCCGGCGCGCGGTCGGTGGCCGAGAAGCTGGGCGTCCGTTACGTGCACGCCAGCCACCAGCCGGTCGTCCTGCCGTCGCCGCACCAGCCGCCGCCGGCGCGGCGGGGCCGGCCGCTTCCCCCGGGGGTGGCCGACAACCGGGCGCTGTGGGACGTGGACGCACAGAACGCGAACGACATGTTCGGTGCGGAGATCAACGCGCACCGGGCGGCGATCGGCCTGGCCCCGGTGGACAACGTCCGCGACTACGCGTTCACCGGTACCCCGTGGCTCGCCACCGACCCGATCCTGAGCCCGTGGCGGCCGACGGAACTCGACGTGGTGCAGACCGGCGCCTGGATCCGGCCGGACGGACGTCCGCTCCCGCCGGACCTCGCGGCGTTCCTGGACGCCGGGGAACCTCCGGTGTACGTGGGGTTCGGGAGCATGCCCCCGGGCGCCCTGCAGGACGTCGCCCGGGTGGCCGTCGAGGCGATCCGGGCACAGGGCCGGCGCGCGATCGTCTCCCGTGGCTGGGCCGGTCTGGCCCTCGTCGACGACGGGGACGACTGCCTCGCCGTCGGCGAGGTGAGCCATCAGGAGCTGTTCGCCCGGGTGGCCGCCGTCGTGCACCACGGCAGCTCGGGCACCACCACGACGGCCGCCGTGGCCGGGGTGCCGCAGGTCGTGGTGGCGCAGGGCGCGGACCAGCCGTACTGGGCCGACAGGGTGGCGGCGTCCGGCATCGGCGTGGCGCACGACGGCCCGATGCCGACGGTGGAGTCCTTGTCGGCCGCGCTCGACACGGCCCTGGCCCCCTCCACGCGGGCGCGTGCGGCGGCCATGGCCGGTACGGTCCGCACCGACGGGGCGGCGGTGGCCGCGCGCCTGCTCCTCGACTCGGCCGGCTGAGGTCGGCCGAGTACGGAGGCGTGCTACTGCTCCGCGCGGCCTGCCCGGCGGGCCCAGAGGATCAGGGGGACCTGGAGGGGAAGTCGTGCGTACGCGAGGGCCCTTGCGGGCGTCGATCGGTTCCGCCAGTCGTAGGCCATCTTGACGTTGGCCGGGAAGACCCCCGCGAAGAACAGGGCCGTGGCGTGGGCGCTCACACGTCGGGTCGCCGGGAGCGCGAGCCCCGCGGCCAGGGCGAGTTCCACCGCGCCGCTGGCAGCGGTCCAGGTGCGCGGGCTGCCCGGCAGAGCGCGCGGCACGGTGGCGTCGAACTGCTTGGGGGCGACGAAGTGGGCGACGCCCGCCGAGGCGAGCAGACCGGCGAGCAGGAAGGCGGAGCGTGCGGGCGAGGGCATCGGATTCCTTCGGACGGGAGGGCCGGGCTCAGGCGGGCGAACGTTAGTTACTGAGGGGTAAGTATGCCGGAGTCGGCGGCGTCCTGTCCTGCCCTCCACGCCTCGGAATCGGAGCCGTCCTCGTCGTGTCGCGTCGGCATACGGGGGCCGTCGGCGGGGCGTTCCAGGTGGTCGAGCAGGCGGCGGAGCGCGGTGTGGGCCTGCGGGGCGGTGTCCGGGCCGGCGATCAGGTGCGTCAGGGCGCGGTGGGCGCGGTGCCGTGCGCGGCCGGTGCGTCCGGCGCTGCGGTCGGCGAAGGCGCGTGCGTAGTGGGCGAGGGCCGTGGCCCAGGTGTCGTCGCGGTTACGGAGCTGGGCGAGGGCGCGGCGGGCGGTCCGGGCGGCGGTCTCGGGCGAGGTGGGGGCCTGGACGACGGCCAGGGCCGCGAGGCTGACGGCGGGCGGGGGGCCGCCGGGGGCCGCCTCCGGGATGGTGTCGGCCGCCAGGCGGTAGTACCGGGCGGCCGCCTCCGTGTCCTGCCGTCGCCAGGCCAGAGTGCCGTGCACGTGGGCGATGCGGCCGACGAGGGCGTCGTCGCCGGCCATGACGGCGGCGGGCCAGGCGAGGTCGAGGAGGCGGTGGGCGCTTCGCGGGTCGTGGTCGGCGATCAGCCAGGCCGCCAGCCATCTGCCGCGTGCCACGAGCGGGCTTGCCGGCGGAAGGTGGGGCAGCAGGCCGAGGAGGAGCCGGGCGCCCTCGCCGGCGCGGTCATGAACCGCCCACCAGAACCAGAGACGCAGCACGATCTCCAGGGCCGTCTCGGTGTGCTCGCCGGGGGGAGAAGGAGGATCGGCAGAGCGGTCGGGCGCGGGGGCGGGGGCGGGCGCCCCCTCGGGTACGCGGTCGGGCGCGGGGTGGGGCGCTCGCTCGGGTACGCCGTCGGGCGCGGGGTCGGTCGCGTGGTCGGGCGCACCCTCGGGCACGCAGGCGGGCGCGGGGTCGGGTGCCCCCTCGGGTACGCGGTCGGGCGCGGGGTGGGGCGCTCGTTCGGGTACGCGGTCGGGCTCGGCGTCCGTCGTGCGGCCGGGCTCGCGCTCGGCGCGGGCCAGCGCCCGGGGGACGAGTGCCATGAGGTCGTCGTACTCGTCCAGGACGATCCGCAGGGCCTGCTGCTGGAGTCCCATGTGCCACAGCGTCTCGGCCACCGCCGCCACACCGCGGTAGTGGATCGCGTGCCGGGCGAGCACGGCGGGGAACTCACCCGCCCCGCGGAGCCGTTCCGTGCCGAAGTCCCGTGCGGCGCGCGCCATGCGGTAGCGGGGCCGGCGTACCGCACCCGGCTCTCCGTGCACCCGAAGTACCCCCGCCGCGCTCAACATGGCGAGGCTGGAGGGGACCTGGTCCGGTTCGACCTCGGCTCCCGAGCACAGGAGGGCGGCCGTCGCCTCGGTGAACGAGCCCTCGAAGACACTCGCGCGGTGCCACACCCTCCGTACGACCGGATCGCACAGCGCGTGGACCGCGCCCATGGACGCGGCCAGGGACCGGTGCCGTCGGAGCCCATGGCCCGGCCCTGTCAGCCAGCACTGGTCCGACTCCAGGCGGGCGCCGAGTTCGCGGAGCGTCCCGTCGCCCAGCTGACCGGCGGCGAGCTCGATCGCGAGGGGTACCCCTTCGAGAAGTCGGCACACCCTCCTGACGTCCGGCAGGTCGGAGTCCTCCACCGGCCGGGCGCCGGGCGTGGGGGACGGCGTGCGGGCCAGGAAGAGCTCGACGGCGGGGGACGGTTCCGGCCCGTCCGCCGGGGAGTCGACCTCCAGGGGTGCGACACGCACCACGCGTTCGTCACCGAGGCCGAGCGCGCGGCGGGCGGTCACGAGGATCCGCAGCCCGGGCACGGCCATCAGGAGGCGCTGGACGAGGCCCGCGCACTCGGTGTGTACGGGGTCGACGTCGTCCAGGACCAGCAGGAGGGGCTCGGCCGGTACGGCGCGCACCGCCGTGACGACGCCCATGTCGTCGTGGGCGGTGGCCGGCGCCCGGCGGACGCTCGCGGTGTCCGGGCCCCGCGGTGGCACGGTGGCGGTGTCCGGGCCCAGTGGTGCCACCGCGGCGTCCTGGCCCCGCGCTGTCACGGTCGCGGCGCCCCGGCCCCGCGTTGGCACGGTCGCAGCATCCGGGCCCTGCGGTGCCACCGTCGCGGCGGTGAGGGCGCGGACGAGCCGTGCCGTGAGGGCGCGCGGCCCCACGGGCACACCGTCGTGCCAGCGCACCCGGACCACGGCCCGCCATGCCCCGTCGCCCGGGGAGTCGGCGACGGTCAGGGCGAGCCGGCTCTTGCCGACCCCGGCCGCCCCCGTCACGGTCACGAGCCGGTTCCGGGCCAGGGCCGCCCGGAGTTCGGCCAGCTCCGCGTCGCGGCCCACGAGGCCGCCCGTGCCCCTCGGCCGGGCGCCGGGCGCCCGCCCGGGGTCGTCGCCACACGTCCACACCTTCGGGTGCTCCACCACCTGGTCGCCTCGCTTCGATCGGGGACGCCGTGCTCCCGCGGCCTCGTTTCGGCACGGAACCCGCAGGCCCCGCGTGCAGAACCGTCACTGCAAACGGCGTCACGGCAACCCCAACGCGGGAGCGGCCGCCGGGTGGCGCCGCCGGGCGCCGGACCACCCTCCATGACGAACGGCCGAACGCGTGACGCAGACGAGCGCTCGCTGCGGTCATGTACTCCCCCGAACCGGGTAGTCGCCCGTGTGCCCAGCCTTTGGGCGTCGTGGGCCTCCGTCGGCGGCGTCCGGCATCGCGGAAGGAAGGACGATCTCCGATGCGGTTCCACGATCATCGACAGGCCGGTAGGGAACTCGCCGCCCGACTCGTCGCGCGGGCGGCCGGCGGAGGTCTCGCGGATCCCGTCGTACTCGCACTCCCACGTGGCGGCGTACCCGTCGCGGCCGAGGTGGCCCGCGCTCTCGGAACCCCGATGGACGTGCTGGTGGCACGCAAGATCGGTATGCCCGACCGGCCCGAGGTCGGCGTCGGCGCCCTCGTGGGTGAGGACGCGCCCGTCTTCGACGAGGCGAGCCTGGCGATGCTCGGAATGAGCGAGGACGAGTTCGCCTCCGAGGTCGCCCGCCAGCGCTCCGAGCTGCACCGCCGCGAGGATCTGTACCGGCAGGGCAGGCCGGCGCCCGCCACGGCCGGCCGGACCGTCGTCCTCGTCGACGACGGGCTCGCCACGGGCGTGACCGCGCGCGCCGCCCTGCGCCATCTGCGCGGCACGCGCCCGGAGCGGCTGATCCTCGCCGTACCGGTGTGCTCGCGGGAGGCCCACGACGCCATGCGCCGCGAGGCGGACGAGGTGATCTGTCTGCACCGGCCGGAGTCCTTCCGGTCGGTCGGCGAGTGGTACGAGGAGTTCCCCCAGGTCACCGACAACGAGGTGATCTCGACCCTGCGCACCCCCAGGCTCACCCCCACGACGATGCTCGGCCCCGGTAGCGACCTCGATCAGGTCTTCGAGCTCGCGCAGCAGCTTCGGGTGGACTCCGTCCGGGCCAGTACGGCCGCGGGGTCCGGGCACCCCACCTCCAGCCTGTCCGCCGCCGACCTCATGGCGGTCCTGCTGACCCGCCACCTGCGGTACGACTGGGAGGCGCCCGGCGACCCGGCGGCCGATCACCTCGTCTTCTCCAAGGGGCACGCCTCGCCGCTGCTCTACGCGATGTTCAAGGCGGCCGGCGCGATCGGCGACGACGAGCTGGTGACGACGTACCGCCGCTTCGGCCACCGGCTGCAGGGCCACCCCACGCCCGTGCTGCCGTGGGTGGACCTGGCCACGGGCTCGCTCGGCCAGGGCGTCGCGTACGGCGTGGGGATGGCGCTCGCGGGCCGTGACCTGGAGAAACGTGACTTCCGCGTGTGGGTGCTGTGCGGCGACAGCGAGATGACCGAGGGTTCGGTGTGGGAGGCCCTCGACAGGGCGGGGCACCACCGGCTGGCCAACTTCACCGCCCTCGTCGACGTGAACCGTCTCGGTCAGTGCGGTCCCACCGAGCTGGAGTGGGACACCGACGCCTACGCCCGCCGCGTGGAGGCGTTCGGGTGCCGGGCGATCGTGATCGACGGCCACGACGTCGAAGCGATCGACCGGGCCCTGACCACCGCCGCCGACGGACAGGCACCCACCGTCGTCGTCGCCAGGACCGTCAAGGGGCGCGGCGTGGCGGAGGTCGCCGACAAGAACGGCTGGCACGGCAAGCCACTGCCGCAGGACATGGCGGACCGGGCCGTCGCCGAACTCGGCGGCGTACGCGACCTGCGGGTGCGCGGCCCCCTGCCGCCTGCCGCACCGTCCACGTCCCCGCCCCGCTCCGCCGTTACGGAGACTCGGGACGTCGAGCTCCCCGCGCTCCCCCGCTTCGACGTCGGCGACGAGGTCGCCACCCGCGTCGCCTTCGGGGCCGCTCTCGCCGCACTCGGCGCCCGTCCCGACGTCGTCGCCCTGGACGCCGAGGTCGGCAACTCCACCCACGCCGAGGACTTCCGCAAGGACCACCCCGAGCGGTACTTCCAGAGCTACATCGCCGAGCAGCAGATGATCGCCGAGGCCGTCGGCATGGCCGTACGCGGGTTCCGTCCGTACGCCACCACCTTCGCCGCCTTCCTCACGCGCGCGCACGACTTCATCCGCATGGCCGCCGTCTCACAGATCAGCATGGCCCTGTGCGGGACGCACTGCGGCGTCGAGATCGGCGCGGACGGCCCCTCGCAGATGGGGCTCGAAGACCTCGCCATGATGCGCGCCGTCCGCGGCTCCACCGTTCTCTACCCGAGCGACGCCACCTCGGCGGCGGCCCTGACCGTGGCCATGGCCGATCTCGACGGCATCTCGTACCTGCGCACCACCCGTGGGGCGTACCCCGTGCTCTACCCCGACGGCGAGACCTTCCCCGTGGGCGGTGCCAAGGTCCTCCGCAGGAGCGCGCACGACCGGGTCACGCTCGTGGGCGCCGGCGTCACCCTCCACGAGTGCCTCGCCGCCGCCGAGCGTCTTGCCGACGACGGCATTCCCGCGCGCGTCGTCGACCTGTACTCCGTCAAGCCGATCGACACCGACGTCCTCACCGCCGCGGCCCGGGAGACCGGTGCACTCGTCGTGGTCGAGGACCATCGTCCGCAGGGCGGGATCGGCGAAGCCGTCCTGTCCGCCCTCGCCCCGACCGGCCACCACCCTGCCTTCGCCCATCTCGCCGTCACCGGCCTTCCGAGCTCGGGCACCACGGATGAGCTTCTTGAGGCGGCCGGGATCTCGCGCGCCCATATCGCCGGGGCCGCGCGCCGGCTCGTCGAGCGGTAGAGGAGCGGTGGACGAGCAGGGCCGGGCGGTGGTGGCTCCGCCCGCGCGCCGCTGCCCGGTTGGAGGGGAAGCGTCCGGGCAGCGGCACCCGGCGGCTGCCCGGACGCGGCGCGCCCATGCGCGATCGGTTCACCGGGAATGCGCGTGTCCGGGGAGTAGTGCCGCTCGTCACGGGTAACCGCCGGACCGGGCTTCGGGCGGGCGTATCGGGGCACTGCGGCCCGGCCCGGGAAGAGACGGGAAGGTGGCAGAGCGATGAAGGCCGTCACATGGCAGGGCCGGCGGCGGGTCTCGGTGGAGACGGTGCCGGACCCGACGATCCAGGAACCCACCGACGTGATCGTACGGATCACCTCGACCGGGCTGTGCGGTTCCGACCTCCATCTGTACGAGGTGCTGGGGCCGTTCCTCGATCCGGGGGACGTACTCGGGCACGAGCCGATGGGTGTCGTGGAGGAGGTGGGCCCCGACGTGCGGCGGCTCCGGCCCGGCAGCCGTGTGGTGGTGCCGTTCAACGTCTCGTGCGGCACCTGCGCGATGTGCGCGCGGGGGTTGCAGTCCCAGTGCGAGACGACGCAGGTGCACGCCTACGGCACGGGCGCGAGCCTGTTCGGGTACACCAAGCTGTACGGGCAGGTGCCGGGCGGGCAGGCCGAGTACCTTCGGGTGCCGTTCGGGGACAGCCTTCCTGTCCCCGTCCCCGAGGGGCCGCCGGACGACCGCTTCGTGTACCTCTCGGACGTCCTGCCCACGGCGTGGCAGGCCGTGCAGTACGCGGAGGTGCCGCCCGACGGCTCGGTCGCGGTGCTCGGCCTCGGTCCGATCGGGGACATGGCCTGCCGGATCGCGCTCCTGCGGGGAGCCGGTGTCGTCGTCGGCATCGACCCGGTGCGGGAGCGGCGCGACCGCGCCGCGGCCCGTGGCGTGCACGTGGTGGATCCGTCCGGGGCCGACGGTGAACTCGTCGACGTGGTGAAGGACCTGACGGAAGGCCGGGGTCCGGACGCCGTCATCGACGCCGTCGGCATGGAGGCCCACGGGGCGCCGCTCGCCCAGGGGCTGCAGACGCTGGTCGCCCATCTGCCCGACGCCCTGGCCGGGCGCCTGATGCGCCGCTATGGCGTCGACCGGCTCTCCGCGCTGCATCTGGCGGTCGAGCTGGTACGCCGCGGGGGCACGGTGTCACTGGCAGGGGTGTACGGGGGCGCGGCCGACCCGATGCCGCTCTTCGCGATGTTCGACAAGCAGCTCCGGCTCCACATGGGCCAGGCGAACGTCCTGCGCTGGGTAGACGACCTGCTGCCGCTGCTCGCCGACGACGATCCGCTGGGTGTGGACGACTTCGCCACCCACCGCCTCCCTCTCTCCGCGGCGCCGGACGCCTACGAGATGTTCCAGACGAAGCGGGACGGAGCGGTGAAGATTCTCTTCACACCGTGAGCAGTCCTGTCCGCTCTGTGACCGGTCCCGCTCCCACCGTGGGTGATCCCTTCGCGCTGTGGGTGAGGGCCGCCCGTCCGGGCGAGTGTCGGCCTCGGCAGCGGGTACCCGCCGCCGCGAGACGTCCGCGCACGGGACGTGCGTACCGAGGAGGTGGTGCGAGATGCCCCCCAGCACCGTACGAAGGGACGTGGGCCGCAGGCGCCGGACGGTGCCGGCCGCCCTGCTGGCCGCGAGCGCGGCAGCCGTGCTCGTCCTGGCCGGATGCTCCGACGACGGCTCCGACGGCGCCGCCGAGGAGCGCGCGGACGCCACCACGGCCGTCTGCGAGGAACTGGCCGGCCTCCAGGACCACAGCAGCGAGATGCGGAACATCGACTCGTCCGAGACCGTCCAGGGCATCCAGGACATCCGGGCCGACATGGTCGACGACATGGGCAGCATCGAAAAGGCCGCCGAGGACGCCGGCGTGAGCATCGACGCGCTCCAGGCCGCCTTCCAGAAGCTGGACGTCGCCATGGACCACCTGGACAGGAACATGAACGCCCCGGCCGCCCTCAGTCAGGTCACCCCGCACCTGGACACGCTGGACAAGGAGATCAAGAACACGGAGGACCTCGCCGGCTGTGTCCGTGCATGAGGCCGATGTGACGAGCGGTGGGCGCTGTCAGCCCTCCACCCCGGTGGCCGTGTGGGCGGCGCCCACCGGTTTGGACTCCGGGGAGCCGCGCTGCGGGCGGGCCTCGGCGTGCAGCCGGCCGCCGTGACCTTCCAGCCGTCGGGGAAGGAGGCGAGATAGACGCTGGCGCGCGCGAACACCACCCGGGCCTGCCCGCCGTAGACGTCGGTGACGACCGGTTCGCCTGCGGCGGCGGTGGCGGGATCGAGTCCGGCCAGGACGGTGGGGCAGGGACCGTCCTGCTCCACCTGTTCGCGGGTACCGGGCGCCAGGGCCGCGCAGGCGCCATCCGGGTCGGACGCGCGCAGAGACGCCCCGAAGTCCAGGGCCGCCCAGCACGCGGCGGAGGCTCTCTGCTCGTCGTCACCGCATCCGGCGAGCCCCAGTGACAGGGCGTGACAGGGCGCTCATCAGGAGAAGGGCGGTGGCCGGACGCATGGGACGAGGATGGTCCGCCGTACGGCGACGGCCCCGATCGGGTGGCCTGACACGCGGAGGGTTGACCCGTGCGGCGTACCGGCCGCCGCAGGGCGTTTGTGGGCACGTGGGGTGGTCAGGGGCGGGGCCGCGGGCGAGGACGGCGGGTCCGGGGGCGCGGCGGTGCCGGGGGCAGGGATGCGTCCGCCGCCGAGGGCGGCGGACGCGGGTGATCAGGGTGCCGCCGCCGGGGCGGGCGGCGGCCCCGGGGTCCAGCGCAGTACGGCGCCGAGACCGCCGGCCGGGCCCCGCATGTCCTCGGGGACCACGAGCACCTCGGAGTCGGCGGCCACGCAGGCGCGTAGCAGGGCGTCGTCGGCGCGGGCCTCTTCGGGTCCGCCGTACCCCCAGCCCCTGGCCTCGGTACGACCGAGGGCGATGTCGTACGCGCCGGAGCCGACCCACACCGGCCGCCCGGCGTCGGAGCCCCCGTGACCGAGCAGCAGGGTGGCGACCTGGTGCTCCCTCACGGCCTCCACCACCGCCGGTACGCCTTCGGCAGCCGACCCGGGACCGGTGTCGAAGGCCGACTCGCGGTGTTCTCCGGGCCGCCCCCGGCCCGCGTGGAAGGCGTCGAGTGTGCGGCGTACCCGTTCGCGGGCGAACCGCGCACGGGCCTCCTCGACCTCACGGCCGAGCTCTTCGGTGGACGCGCCGGACGCCCGGCGGCCGTGCTCCACCTCGACGGCGAGGCTCCGCAACCGCTGCGGGAGCCGGTCCCGAACGGCCTTGCGCTCGCGTGCGTCCCCGGCCAGGACGAGGAGGGTGCTGCCGTCCTGTGGGCAGCGCCGGGCGAGTTCGGTGGCGATGGTGTCGGCGGTCTCCTCCCAGGCGCCCTCGATCTTGTTGCTGTAGTGCCACGCGTACCGGTCCTGGGGCATGCTGCGGTGGCCACGGCCCTGCCACTCCTCCCCCTCGACCTGGCCCACGGCCTCCCTGCCCTCGGTGCCCCACACCTCCAGGTCGGCGCCCATCCGGTCGATCAGGGCCACCTGGCACCGCGGTTCGTCGCCCCGCAGGAACATCAGGGGCGTGATGTGCGGAAGGCCCGTCCAGGTCACTTCCGCCGCGGGCGGGGCCGCCCCGAGGGGCAGGTCGAGCACGACCTCACCGGCCGTCGCGAAGAGGGCCCGGCCCGGCGGAGCGCCGGAGGTCGGCTCGGCCGCGAGCCGTCCGGCGATCGCTCTGAGAGTGGCCGGATCGGCGCCGTCGTCGACGAGCTGTCCGAGCACGGCACGGTCACGCAGTTTCTGGATCTTCGCCCCGCCCTCGGTCGCCCGGCTCGTCTCGATGAAGACGGAGGCCCAGGGGCCGGGGTGCTCCAGGAGAGGCTTCAGGAAGTCGAGGTCCATGGTGTCTCCAGGTGCTTCGGAACGGACAGAAGGGTGTCCCCGGGATGCTTCGGAAGGGGCAGGTTCTCCGGATGCTCCGACAGGTGCAGGTTCTTCGGACGCTCCGGAAAGGCGGGGCGATTCCCGGATGCTCCGGAACAGGCGCCGGCGCCGGAGCCTCGCTCCGGTCGGTGGCGGGCTCGTCTCCTCTCACATGCCGCGGCGCTTCTGCCTCTCCTGCTCCTCGTCCTCCTCCTTCCCCCGCTCGCCCTCCGCCTGGGAGGGGGTGGTCTGCCGCATCACGTCGTCGCCGTCCGACGCGTGCTTGCTCGGCTCGGTCCCGGGGTCGTTCCCGCGGTCCTTCCCGCGCTCGCTCATACGCTTGTCCATGCGCGCGTTCATAGGGTCCTCCGCTTCGTCAGGTGGCTTCCGAGGAGCGTGTGTCCTCGGAGTCGTCCACCGCGGTGTCCACATGCATCGCGGCCTCCTCCGCGGGCGCGGCGCCGTCGTCCAGGCCCACGTCCCGGGCGACCGCGCGGTCGATCCGGCCCGGAGACGCGTCGACCGGCGCCAGGCGTCCGGCGCGGGTGGCGCCCGCCTCCTCGTCGACGGGTTCCCCGTCGCCTTCCGGGAGGTCGCCGATGCCGTCGCCCTCAAGAGGCGGTTCCTCGGGGATCTCCTGGGCGAGCCTGTGGTCGAGCGTGTCGCCCTCCCGCTGTTCCCGTGGCGTGGTGCCGTACCGGTTGACGCCCCGGGGGCGGTCGGGCGGGGAGTAGCCGGGGACGGCCATGTCGTCGATCGGGTCCGTCACCAGCGCGTTGTCGGGGTCGAGAGCGCCGGAGGGGCGGTTGGACGCGTCGGAGTGGGTGGGCTGGTACACGTCGTCGCCGCGGGCCTCGTCCGGGCCGGGCTGGTCGGCATGGGTGTCCGGGTCGGACTCGTTGTGGGTCATGGCCGGTGCCTTTCGTCTCGGTCTCGGTGGGGGCGGGGTGGGGGCCGGTCCGCCGGTCGCAGGTCGGTCGGTGGCCAGGGTCACCGGTCAGTCGGTGGCGAGGATGATCGCGTACACGAGGAAGAACAGGGCGCACACGACGACGAGCACCCACAGGAGCACCAGGGGGCCCTTGCCCCAGCCCCGGCGGAGCGGCCGGTACGGCCCCGTCCCGGTGCTCGTGCCCGATTCCGCCGGCGGGGTCTCGCCCGGCCGGGTGGTTCCGCCGTCGGGGAGGTCCCGGGGGTCGGGGTCGGGGTTGCTCGGTCTGGTCATGACGTTCATCTCCCTGCGTAATGCGAGGTGTGAGGCCGGACGACCGAACAGTCGTACGACCGACCGCGACGACCCGACGAGTCCCCGGGTCCTACATGGCACGGAGCGCGGGCAGGAGCTTCGTCTCCGCCCAGCGGAGGAAGGGCAGCTGGTGTGCGCCGCCGACCTGGACGAGGGCGAGGTCGGTGAACCCGGCCTCGGCGAAGGGGCGGACCGCTTCCACGACGGCGTCGACGTCGTCCCCGCAGGGGATGCTCTCCGCCACGTCCTCCGGGCGGGTGTGCTCGGTCGCCTGGGCGAAGCTCGCCGGCAGGGGAAGCTCGGCGTTGAGGCGCCAGCCGCCGAGCGACCAGCGGAACTGCTCGTGGGCTCGGGCCACCGCCGCCTCCCGGTCGGTGTCGTAGCAGATGGGGAGCTGTCCGATGCGGGGCTTGCCCGCGCCGCCCTGCGCGTCGAAGGCGTCCACCAGTTCACGCTTCGGCTCCGTGGCGATCAGCAGGTCGCCGTGGCGCCCGGCGAGCGCGCAGGAGCGGGGGCCCGAGGCGGCGATGCCGACGGGTGGCGGTGTGTCGGGGACGTCCCACAGTCTGGCGTCGTCGACCTGGTAGTGCCGCCCGTGACGTGTCACGTACTCCCCCTTGAAGAGGGCGTGGATGATCTCGGCGGCCTCGTCGAGCATGTCCAGGCGGACGCGTGCCGAGGGCCAGCCCTCGCCGACGACGTGCTCGTTGAGGTTCTCGCCGGAGCCGAGACCGAGCCGGAACCGGCCTTCGGAGAGCAGTTGCAGGGTCGCCGCCTTCTGCGCGACGACCACGGGGTGGTAGCGGAACGTCGGGCAGGTCACGAAGGTCATCAGCGGAATGCGGGAGGTCGCCTGGGCGGCCGCGCCGAGGACGCTCCAGGCGTACGGAGCGTGTCCCTGCTCCTCCAGCCAGGGGAAGGAGTGATCGGAGATCACGGAGAAGTCGAAGCCGATCTGCTCCGCCTCGACCACGTGCCCGACGAGCTCACGGGGCCCTGCCTGCTCGGTCATCATCGTGTATCCGATACGCATCATGCCCCGCGACTTGCCACGGCGGGCATGCCTGAAACGGGCCATTTGCCGGAGACTCGTCCGGACGGACGGCGTGGCCGGAGAAGGTTCCGGCGTGCCCTGCGCACGGTCCCGGCGACCTCGCGTCCCTCGGGAGGCCCGGGGCCCCCGTACCGCTGGAGTTCTCGGATGGCGTGTCACGGGCGGGCCGGTAGCGTGGACGCCCTGGGGGACGAACCGGGCCGTACCGACACGGCCGGCCGGACAACCGGGAGTCGGCCTTGGCGAAGTACGCGCTCGTGGTCATCGACATGCTCAACACCTACCGGCATCAGGACGCGGACCAGCTCGTCCCGTCGGTGAAGAGCACCCTTCCCGGCATCGTCGATCTGCTGCGGCGCGCCAGGGCGGCGGGGATTCCGGTCGTCTACGCGAACGACAACTTCGGCCGCTGGCGCTCCCACCACGGCCAGATCCTCGACATGGCCCTCTCCGGCCGCCACCCCGAGCTCGTCGAACCGGTCAGGCCCGACGACGACTCCCTGTTCGTCGTCAAGGCCCGCCACTCCGTCTTCTACGAGACGCCTCTCGAGTATCTGCTGCGCAGCCTGGACGTCGACGCGCTCGTCCTCACGGGGCAGGTCACCGAGCAGTGTGTGCTCTACTCCGCCCTGGACGCGCACATCCGGCACTTCGGCGTCACCATCCCCCGGGACGCGGTCGCCCACATCCACGAGGACCTCGCGGACGCGGCGCTGCGGATGGTGGAGCGGAACATGGGCGGTCGCATCGTCGACGCCGCCGACATTCCGTGGTGAACCCGGTGACTGTGGCTGTGCCGGTGGCTGTGGCTTTACGTGCTAGTCGTCGGCGCTGGGTACGTCGAGCGGGTCGCCCGGCGCCTCCTTCCGGGCCGCCTCCATGCGGTCGCCCAGTTCGAGCAGCCGGTTGCGCCCCATGGCCTTGCGGACGTCGGGGAACCACTCCTGCTCCTCCTCCTCGACGTGGTGGCGCACGTTCTCCATGAGGACGGTCATCTTGGCGTCGAACCGTTCGTCCTTCGAGTCGAGCCCGCGGAGCTCCGAGAGCATCCACAGCACGACGTGGTGCTCCTCGACGCTTTCGAGGACGTGATCGGTGGTGTCCGGGGCGGCGTCCCGGGCGGCGGGGTAGAAGACCTTCTCCTCGATCCACGTATGGGTGGTGAGTTCCCGGATCACCTCGTCCGCGATCTCACGCTTCCGCGCGTACGCGTCGTCACCCGCCCGCTCGAACTCCTTGAACAGCTTCTCCACGGTCTTGTGGTCTTCCCGGAGCAGTACGATCCCGTCCATCACGAGCCCCTTCCTTGCTTGAGTGGCCACCCGGCCGGTGATTCGAGGCGGACCGCCCCACTGTCAGGATTCCTCGGAGACCGTCTCGACGAGGTCCCCGACCTGCCGCTCGGGCAGGGCCCGGGCGACGTCGGCCTGGGCGATGATGCCGACGAGGACGTGGCTGTCGATGACGGGAACCCGGCGGATCTTGTGCTCGCTCATGACGCTCAGCACCCGCTCGACGCTGTCGTCCGCCTGGACGGTGACGATCTCGTCCTGGGCGCACTCGCCGGCCGTGCACTTCCCGGGGTCCTTGCCCTTCGCGACGGCCTTCACGACGATGTCGCGGTCGGTGAGCATCCCCTTCAGCTTCTCGTCGGGGCCGCAGATGGGCAGCGCGCCCACGTTCAGCTCGACCATCTTCCGAGCGGCCTCGACGAGGGTCTCGGAGGAGCGGACACAGGTCGCGTCGGGGGTCATGATGTCGCGTGCGGTGGTCATGTCTATCGCCTGCACTCACGGTCGTGGTGGCGGTGTCTCACGGGCACCTGCCCCGTCCCGGGCCCCTCACTCATCGCCCGGTGACCGGCGGTGGGCGACCTGACCGGACCAAGGGCGGGCGTCGCGACCGGCTCACCGGCGGACGTCATGAACCGTCCCACGGGCGCGCGTGGCCGGTCACGAGCCGTCGAGCGCCTCGACGATCGCCGTCGAGAAGGCGTCGAGGTCGTCGGGCTTGCGGGAGGTGATCAGGGGGTGGGTCCCTGAGGTGTCGACGACGACCTCCTGGTCCACCCATTCGCCCCCGGCGTTCTCGAGGTCGGGGCGGAGCGACGGGTAGGACGTCAGCTTGCGGTCCCGGGCCAGCCCGCTGTCCACGAGGAGCCAGGGGCCGTGGCAGATGGCGGCCACCGGCTTGCCGGCCTCGGCGAAGGCCGAGACGATGCGCCGTGCCTCGTCGTCGACGCGCAACTGGTCGGCGTTGAGGGTGCCGCCCGGCACGACGACCGCGTCGAACCCGTCGGCGGTGGCGTTCTTCAGCGTCGTGTCGGGCTGGAGGATGGAGCCCGGCTCGCGGTCCGAGACGAGGGTCTGGACGCCCTCGTCCTTCTGCGCGGCCAGCGTGACGCCGGCGCCGGCCGCGCGCAGGACGTCCATCGGCTTCTTCAGTTCGTCCTGCTCCGTCCCGTAGTTCGTGGTGAGGACGAGGACGTTCTTGCCCTCAAGGACGTTCTTGCCTTGGAGGGCGTTCTTTCCGGCGAGCGACACGGCGTGTTCCTCTCTTGCGATCGAACCCCCCGTCGTCCGTGCGGCTGACCGCGTGGGCTGCCCTCAAACCTGCCGGAGAGGAGAGGAGTTCCGCGGCGCACATGATCTGGTGCAGATGGGGGCAACCGCTCGGGGGACCGAGGGCTTCGCGCCGAGGACCGGCCGGCCCCTGAGGCAATGGAGGTGCCGCCATGGTTCCCCTTCTTCTCGTCCTCCTCGTGATCCTGATCCTCTTCGGCGCGGGCTTCGCGCTCGACGTGCTCTGGTGGATTGCCATCGTCGTGCTCGTGCTGTGGCTGCTGGGCTTCCTCATGCGGAGCGGTGGCGGTCGCTGGTACCGGTGGTGAGGCGGGGATCCCTCGACAACGGAAGACACCGTGCCCCGGACATCGTCCGGGGCACGGGCACGTCCGGGGCACGGGCACGTCCGGGGCACGGCGGAGCCAGGGCGCGGCGGAGCCAGGGCGCGGATGCAGTAGCGGTGCCGACACACCACTACGAATTGCGGCAGAATCGTGTCAAACAGCACCACAACGGGCATCCTTCCTTCAGGACGCTCGACTGACGGGACCCCCGCCGGCCCGCCCCGGGCCGGTGACGCGGGCCCTCCGCCACCGTCGAAGGAGCTTTCATGGCCACCGTCGGAGACCGCTCGGTCACCTCGCACCACGCGCCGGAAGCCGCTGGGTCGCCAGGAGCCGTGACGCGCCGGACAGCGCTCGACGGCCTCCCGGAGCCGACCCGTCCCACCGCCGTCTCCACGGACGACGCCCGGACACTCTCCGTCGCGCTCTTCGAACGGCTGCGGGTCCTGGAAGAGGGGACCCCGGAGCACGCCTACGTCCGCAACACCCTCGTGGAGCTCAACCTCAGCCTGGTCAAGTTCGCCTCCCGCAGGTTCAGGAACCGTGCCGAACCCGTGGAGGACATCATCCAGGTCGGCACGATCGGGCTGATCAAGGCGATCGACCGCTTCGACCCCGAGCGCGCCGTCGACTTCTCCGCCTTCGCGCTGCCCACGATCGTCGGCGAGATGAAACGTTTCTTCCGTGACACCAGCTGGGCGGTACGGGTGCCTCGGCGCCTCCAGGAGATGCGGATCGACCTGGCCAAGGCGGCGGACACCCTGGAACAGGGCCTCGGCCGGCGCCCCAGCCGCGCCGAGCTGGCCGCGCAGCTGCACCTCACGGAGGACGACGTCACCGAGGGCCAGCTCGCGGCGCACGGCTACGCGGCCCGCTCCCTCGACGTCCCCGCGGGCGACGAGGACTCGGCGCCGGGCGCGAGCCCGCGGCACCTGGCCACCTGCGAGCCCTCGTACGAGCTGATCGAGTCCCTCACGTCGCTGCGGCCACTGCTCGACCGGCTGCCCGAGCGTGACCGGACCATCCTCGAACTGCGCTTCGGCGAGGAACTCACCCAGGCGGAGATCGGCCGCCGGATCGGCCTCTCCCAGATGCATGTCTCGCGCCTGCTCACCCGGATCCTCGGGGAGCTCAGGGCGGGTCTCCTCCAGGAGGAGGACTTCACGACGGAGGGGACGGACGGCTGATCTCCAGCCACACCACCTTGCCCGCCACTCCCTGCCCCCGGTCCTCGCTGCCCCAGTCGCCGGCCAGCCGGTCGAGCACCATCAGCCCGTGACCACCGGGCAGCGCGGGCGACCGTGCCCCCTGTACGCGGGGGTGCTCGGGGCTGGCATCGGCCACCTCCACCCGCAGCCCGCTCCGTCCGTGCCGCAGGACCAGCTCCTCCGGGCCGCCGGCGTGCAGGCACGCGTTGGTGACGACCTCCGACACGAGGAGCAGCACGTCCTCGATCCGCTCTTCGGCCTCTTCGGTCTTCGGGGGGATCCAGCCCCAGTCCGTCAGCGCCTCGGCGGTGAAGTCCCGGCAGCGCGAGACCACGCCCCTGGTCCCGTACAGCGCGAGTCGGCGCACCTGCTCGGGGGAACCGTCAACGCTCTGGGACATGTTGCCCGCCGCCTTCGTGGCCGGGCCCGGAGAGTGCCTCGTCCGTGCTCTCGTACACCTGGAAGACACCCCGGGCGCCGGTGATGTCGAACATCCGGTCCACCGGCGGGCGCAGTCCGGCGAGGTCCAGCCTCCCGCCCGCCTCCAGCACCCGCATACGGGCTCTGAGCAGCACGTTGAGCCCGGAGGAGTCGCAGAATCCGAGGCCGGAGCAGTCGACGATGATCCGCCCGCTGCCGTCCCCCTGTTCCAGGGCCTCGCGCAGCGGCTCGACGCCGTCGCGGTCGAGTTCTCCCACCAGCACCAGGACGACGGCGTCCCCGCTCGGCACGGGCCGGACGTCCACGCCGAACCGGCCGGAGAGGTCCTCCTCCTCTTCCCCCGCCCGCTCTTCGTCCACCATGCGCTTCACCAGCCTTCTCGTTACCTTTTGCCCTTTCTACACCTCTTCCACGCCCCCGCCGCGCCCACGTTGCCCGGTGTCGACGGCGGCGCGTGGTGCGGGGTGCCGTGGCACGCAGACGGCGCCCGTACGAGGTGCGGGCGCCGTGGAAGCGGGATGCGCGGGCCAGGGTCAGCCGCGGACGATGTTCTCCGCCTGCGGGCCCTTCTGGCCCTGCGTGATGTCGAACGTCACGGTCTCGCCCTCGTTGAGCTCGCGATAGCCGTTGCCCGAGATGTTGGAGTAGTGAGCGAAGACGTCCGGTCCTCCTCCGTCCTGGGCGATGAAGCCGAAGCCCTTCTCGGAGTTGAACCACTTCACGGTGCCGCTGGCCATGCTCGTCCTTCTGGTCAATCCGGCAGCGGCCCCGGTGTCGGGCCGCTGCGGAGCCCTCTTGCGGGCGTCCACTCCAGTCCTCCCCCGCCCCGCCGGTCCCTACACACACCATTCCGATCTTCTTACAGCGTTCTTGCGCGCCCGCGCGCGAGCGGTCACTCCACCGACTCCCACCACGCCCCGCCCCGGGTGTCCCCGGCCCGTGGCGGCTCGATCACGCCCTCGCGGAGGGCGAGCCGGGAGACGATGCGGTAGCGGTCGCCCCGGTAGAGCGAGCGGACGTACTCGACCGGCCTGCCCGTGGTGTCGGAGGTGGTCCGGTCGAAGAGCAGGGCGGGCGAGAGGACCGGGACGTCGAGGAGGGCCGCCTCCTCCTCGCTCAGTACGGTCGGCTCGATGGACTGGACGGCGTGGGCCGTCCGGATGCCGCGCTTCTCGCGCAGGTGGGCGTAGAAGCCGCCCTCCATGTCGGCGGCGGTGAGTCCGGGCACGAGTTCGGCCGGAAGGTACAGGTGTTCCAGGGCGATCGGGGCGCCGTCGACCTGGCGGAGGCGAGTGACGTGCACCAGCTGCGCCGCCGGGGAGAGCGTCAGCTTCCGGCCGATCCGCGCGCCTGCCCGTACGGTACGGAGTTCGAGGACCGTGCTCGTCCAGGCACCCCTGCCCCGGGGCGCGCCGGCCGTGTGGTGCTCGGCGACGAGTTCCTGGGTGATCTTGGCGGGTGCCACGAACATGCCCCGCCCGTGCTCCCGTACGAGCAGGCCCGTGGCGACGAGTTCGTCGACGGCGGCGCGCAGGGTGGGCCGGGAGACCCCGAGGGTGGCGCAGAGGGTGCGCTCGGAGGGGATGGCGTCGCCGGGGCGGCGGCCGTCGATCACGGTCAGCAGATACTGCCGTACCCGCTCGCGCTTGAGCTCCATCGTGTCCCCTCCCGGTGTGCCGCCGGCCCGGGGGCCTCCTCCCCGGTGCGCCTCCGGCCGGAGGGCCCCCTCCCCGGTGCGCCGTCGGCTGGGGGTCAGTATGCATCTCCCTCGGTGGAGGAGGTCACGAGGCCGTCGCGGGTGAAGTCGAGCCGGGAGACGATGCGGTAGCGGTCGCCGCGGTAGACCGAGTGGACGTACTCGACGGGGCGGCGGGCGGTGTCGAGGGTGAGGCGTTCGATGAGGAGCGCGGGCGAGAGGACGGGGACGTCCAGGAGCGCGGCCTCGTCCTCGCTGACGACGGTGGGCTCGATCGACTGGGTGGCCTCCTGGACGTGGACCCGGTGGTGCTCCCGCAGGTGGTCGTAGAGGTCGCCCGCTTCGAGTTCCTCCGGGGTGAGTGCCGCGCCCACCAGATCCGCCGGGATGTGCAGGTGCTCGATGGCCATGGGCGCGCCGTCGACCAGGCGGAGCCGTGCGACGTAGAGGAGTTCGGCGGCGGGTGAGAGGCGCAGGCGGCGTCCGATGCGGGCGCCGGCCCGGACGGTGGCGGACTCCAGGACGGTGCTCGACCAGCTGCCGGAGGCGCGGGGGACGGTGAAGGCCGCGTCGTCCGGGGCGAGTCGCTGGGTGATCTTGGCGGGTGCGACGAACATGCCGCGGCCGTGCTCCCGTACCAGCGCGCCGGTGGCGACGAGTTCGTCGACGGCGGCGCGCAGGGTGGGGCGGGAGACCCCGAGGGTGGCGCAGAGGGTGCGCTCGGAGGGGATCGGGTCGCCGGGGCCGCCTCCTTCGATCAGGCCCAGCAGGTGCTCCCGAACCCGCTCCCTCTTCAGCACTCCGCTGGAGGAGCCGTCCTTCATGCCACTTCTCCCTGACTGGTCAACTGGTAAGTCCGATAGTAGCGGGCCCGGTTGACCTGACGATGGGTGAACAGCTCATGTTTTTCAAGGGATTGACGGCTCCTTCGGTCCATGCCACCTTCTGGTCACACACCTGACCACTTGACCAATTGGTCAACCATGCATCGAGGTGCCCGTGAAGACTCGTCCCCTCGCCGGCCCCGTCGCCCTGGCGGCGGCCGTCGCGCTCGCCGCCACGGCCTGTGGCGGATCCGGCGACCCGGTGACCTCCGGCGGACCGGAGAAGGTCACCGTTTGGATCATGAAGGACAGCGTCACCGACGCCTTCCTCGCCCGCTTCCGCTCCGGCTTCGAGGCGGAGCACCAGGACATCGACCTCGACATCCAGATCCAGGAGTGGGACGGCATCGGCGAGCGGGTGACGGCCGCCCTGGCCAGCAAGGACGCCCCCGATGTCATCGAGGTCGGCAACACCCAGGTCGCGCAGTACGCGGCGAGCGGCGGCGTGCGCGACCTCAGCGAGAAGACCACCGAGCTGAACGGCGCCGACTGGCTGCCCGGGCTCGCCGAGCCCGGGAAGGTGGACGGCAGGCAGTACGGCATCCCGTGGTACGCGGCCAACCGCGTCGTGATCTACCACAAGGACCTCTTCGCCGAGGCCGGCGTCACCGCGCCGCCGAAGACGCAGGCCGAGTGGCTCGCCGCCACCGCGAAGCTCGACCGGGGCGCCACGCAGGGCATCTACCTGCCCGGCCAGAACTGGTACACCCTGTCCGGCTTCGTCTGGGAGGAGGGCGGCGACCTCGCCGTCCAGGACGGGACGAGGTGGAAGGGGGCGCTGGACACCCCGCAGGCCCTCGCCGGCATGGACTTCTACCGGAAGCTCCAGGCCCTGGGGAAGGGTCCGAAGGACTCCGACGAGGCGAAGCCTCCGCAGGCCGAGGTCTTCGCCAAGGGCGACGTCGCCCAGATCATCGCCGTGCCCGGCGGCGCGAAGATCGTCGAGGAGATCAACCCCGCGCTCAAGGGGAAGCTCGGTTTCTTCCCCGTCCCCGGCAAGTCCGCGGAGAAGCCCGGCGCGGTCTTCACCGGCGGCTCCGACCTCATCGTCCCGGAGGCCTCGACCCACCCCGAGGCCGCCTACGAGGTGGTCAGGGCGCTGGCGGGCGAGAAGTGGCAGACGGACATGGCGAAGACGATGAGCTACGTCCCCAACCGCACCTCCCTCGCTCGTGTCATCCAGGACGACGAGGGCACGGCCGCCATGGCCGCCGGCGCGGCGCAGGGCCGGGCGACGCCGAACTCCCCCCAGTGGGCGGCCGTCGAGGCCACCAACCCGATCAAGCAGTACATGACCGCCGTACTCACCGGCACCGATCCCGCACGGGCGGCCGCGACCGCCTCGCAGAGCATCACCAAGACCCTCGGCTCGTGAGACGGCCGAACGGGCCGGCGCTCTGGCCCTACCTCCTGGTGGCCCCGACCGTCCTCGGCGGCGTGCTCCTCCTCGGATACCCCCTCGTCCGCAATCTGCTGATCTCCTTCCAGGAGTACGGCATGGGCGAACTCATCCGTGGCGGCGCCGGGTTCGTGGGGCTGCGCAACTACCGGACCGTCCTCACCGACCCCGAGTTCTGGGAGGTCGTCCGGCGCACCTTCTGGTGGACCCTGGTCAACGTCACGCTGATCATGGTGATCGGCACCCTGGTCGCCCTGATGACGCAGCGGCTCAGCCGGCGGATGCGCGTCCTGGTGACGACGGGGCTGGTCCTCGCCTGGGCGAGCCCGGTCATCGCCACCACGACCGTCTTCCAGTGGCTCTTCGCCTCCCGCCTCGGGGTGGTCAACTGGGTGCTGGTCCAGCTGGGGTTCGCGTCCTTCGAGGGCTACTCCTGGCTGGCCGACGGCCCGGCCGCGTTCACCGTCCTGGTCCTGCTCGTGGTCTGGCAGTCGGTCCCCTTCGCCGCCATCACGCTGCACTCGGCGCTCCTCACCGTCCCCGCCGAGCTGTACGAGTCGGCCCGGCTCGACGGGGCGGGAGCCTGGCGGATCTTCCGCTCGGTGACGCTGCCGCTCCTGCGGCCGATCTTCGGTCTCGTCCTCTGTCTCGAGGTCATCTGGGTCTTCCGCTGCTTCGCCCAGATCTGGGCCGTGACCAAGGGAGGGCCGGGCGAGGCGACGACCACCCTGCCCGTGTACGCCTACCAGGTGGCCAGGTCCCTGCACCGGTACGACCTCGGGGCGACCGTCTCCACCCTCACCGTCCTGCTCCTCGTGGCCGTGCTCCTCGCCTACTTCCGCCAGATGCTCCGACAGGAGGCCGACCGGTGACACCGCGCGCCCTGCGCCGACTTCCCCTGAACACCGCCGCGGCGCTCGTCTTCGTCCTGGCCGTCTTCCCGGTGTACTGGATGGTCCTCACCGCCTTCCGGCCCACCCGCGACATCCAGTCCGAGACCCCGCGGTTCCTGCCCGGCTCCGTCACCCTGGAGCACTTCCGGAACGCGGTGGCGGCCGACGGCTTCTGGATCTTCTGGCGCAACAGTCTGCTCGTCACCGCCGGATGCGTCCTGCTCGCACTGGTGGTGGCGCTCGCCGCCGCGTTCGCCGTGGCCCGGATGCACTGGCGCGGCCGGCGGGGCTTCATCCTCATGGTCTTCATCGCCCAGGTGGCGCCCTGGGAGGCGCTGTTGATCCCGATGTACGTCATCGCCAGGGACGCCGACCTGCTCGACCGGCTCGCGACCCTCAGCCTGGTCTACTTCATGATCACCCTGCCCTTCACCATCGTCACCCTCCGCTCCTTCCTTGCCGCCGTCCCGGCCGAACTCGAAGAGGCCGCGCAGGTCGACGGCTGCACCCGCGCCGCCGCCTTCCGCCGGGTCACCCTCCCGCTGCTCGCCCCCGGTCTCCTCGCGACCTCGCTCTTCGGGTTCATCACCGCCTGGAACGAGTTCGCCTTCGCCAACATGCTGATCATCAAGAACCAGGACGACCGGACCCTGCCCGTGTGGCTCTCGTCCTTCTCCAACGTCTTCGGCACCGACTGGGGCGCCACCATGGCCGCCTCCACCCTCTTCGCCCTGCCCGTCCTCGTCCTCTTCCTGGTCCTGCAAGGCCGGGTCGCCGCCGGAATGACCGGCGGAGCCGTGAAGGGATAACGCCCCGCGATGCCCCTGCCCCGACTCGTTCCCGAACCCGCCCCCCTGTCGCTCCAGCCCCGTCTGGTCCCCGAGCCCACCCGGCTCTCGGTCCTGCCCGGCTCGTTCACCTTCGACGCCACGACCGCGCTCAAGGTCTCGCCCGGCGCGGAGGCCGCCGCCGACCTGCTCCGTGCCCTCCTCCGCCCGGCCACGGGGCTGCCGCTGCCCGCGCGCTCCGACGGCGCCGTCGTCCTCGCCGTCGACCCGGCGCTCACCGGCCTCGGCGGGGAGGGGTACGGCCTCACCGTCGGCGCCGAGGGGGTGCTGCTGCGGGCCGCCCGACCGCAGGGGCTCCTCGCCGGCGTCCAGACCTTGCGCCAGCTCCTGCCCGTCGAAGCCCTCCACGACGCGGCCGTGCCCGGCGTCGCCTGGTCCGTCCCCTGTGTACAGATCACCGACGTCCCCCGCTTCCCGTGGCGCGGCTCCATGCTCGACGTGGCCCGCCGCTTCCGCCCGGTCTCCTACCTCAGGCGTTACGTCGACCTCCTCGCCCTCCACAAGCTGAACGTGCTCCACCTCCACCTCACCGACGACCAGGGCTGGCGCATGCCGGTCGCCGCCCTCCCCCGGCTCACCGAGGTCGGCGGGGTGCCGCACGGGGGCGCCTACACCCGGGCCGAACTCACCGGCCTCGTCACGTACGCGACGGAGCGCGGGGTCACCGTCGTCCCCGAGATCGAGATGCCCGGCCATGTCCGGGCCGCCCTCGCCGCCTACCCCGACCTCGGCAACCACCCGGGCCGCACCTATGACGTCTGGGACAAGTGGGGCGTCTGCGACACCATTCTCGGCGTCCACGACGAGGCCCTCGACTTCTGCCGGACCGTCCTCGACGAGGTGATGGACGTCTTCCCCTCCTCGTACGTCCACATCGGAGGCGAGGAGTGCCCCACCACCGAGTGGCACACCTCCCCCGCGGCTCTCCGTCGCGCCGCCGAGGAAGGGCTGCCGGGCCCGGACGCCCTGCACGGCTGGTTCATGGAGCGGGTCGGCCGCCACCTCCTGGACGCCGGCCGGGTGCCGCTCTCCTGGACCGAGAACGGCGCCGACCTCCCGCCGTACTTCACGGTCATGCCCTGGCGGGACGCCGACCACGGCCGCACCGCCGTCCGGCGCGGCCACGAGGTCGTCATGGCACCCCACCGCACCACCTACCTCGACTACCCCCAGTCCTCCAGCCCGGCGGAGCCGCCCGGCCAGGCCGGTGAGGTCGTCGACCTGCGCGCCGTCCACGGCAACGACCCGGCGCCCGCCCACTGGACGCCCGAGGAGTCCGCCCGGGTCCTCGGCGCCCAGGCCCAGCTGTGGACCGAGTACGTGCCCACCGACGCCCACGCCGAGTACCTCACGTTCCCCCGGCTCTGCGCCCTGGCCGAGGTCGTCTGGACGGGCCGTCACGACTGGCCCGGTTTCCAGGATCGCCTCGGCCACCACAGGACCCGGCTCGACGCCCTCGGGGTGCCGCGCCGTCTCTCCCCCACGTCCCCGTGACCACCCCCGTACCCCCGCTCCATCCCTTCCAAGGAGAGGAATCCCCATGAGCGACCCGACGAGGACCAGGAAGCTGCGGCTCCGCGCCGCGCTCGCCGTCGCCGCGGTGACCGGGCTCGGCGCCACCGCCCTCACCGCGCTCCCGGCCGCGGCGGCCGGCGAGGCCGTCACCGTCCAGTACCGGCAGAGCGCCACCGGGAGCGACCAGGTCGAACCCTGGCTCAAGGTGGTCAACACCGGTACGTCGAGCGTCCCGCTGAGCCAGGTCAAGGTGCGGTACTACTTCAAGGCCGACGCGGGAGCCTCGTACAGCTACGCCTGCTCCTGGGCCGTGAAGGGCTGCGCGAACCTCACCGGGACCTTCGGCACCCTCGCCCACCCCACCGCGACCGCCGACCGCTATCTGGAGGTCGGCTTCACCGCCGGCGCCGGTTCGCTCGCCCCGGGCGCGGACACCGGCGACATGCAGCTGCGCTTCCACCGCTCCAACTGGCAGCCGCTGAACCAGAACGACGACTACTCCTTCGGGCCGACGCAGACCGCGTACGCCAACTGGTCTAAGGTCACCGCGACCGTGGGCGGCGTCCCGGTCTGGGGCACCGCCCCCGCGGGCAACGAACCCACCCCGACGCCGACGAACCCGACCACACCGCCGCCCACGGGAGGAGCGGCGCTCTTCGACGACTTCGACTACACCGGCCACACGGACCCGGCGATCAACGCCCACGGCTGGAGCGTGCGCGCCAACTCCGGCGGCCCCGGCGTGCCCGGCGCCACCTGGGCCCCCGAGAACGTGACCTTCGCCAAGGAGGGCACGAACTCGATCATGAACCTGCGGTCCTCGACCGCCGGGACCGGCGAGTCCACCCGGCACACCGAGATCCTCACCCGGGCGACCAAGTTCAAGAACGGGACGTACGCGGCGCGGGTCCGCTTCTCCGACGCGCCACTGTCCGGCCCGGACGGCGACCGCGTCGTCCAGACCTTCTTCACCATCAACGACCTCAAGGCCCCCATGGCCGACGACTACGCCGAGTACGACTTCGAGTACCTCCCCAACGGCGGCTGGGGCGAGCCCGCCAACATCCTCTACACCACGTCGTGGGAGACGTACCGGCCCGACCCGTGGGAGGCCGTCAACGCGCACTCCGAGGTACGGGCGAGCTACGCCGGCTGGCACGACCTCGTCCTGACCGTCGACGACCACGCGATCGTCTACTACGTCGACGGCCAGGAGTTCGGCCGGCACGACGCCCGCTACCTGCCCGAGCGCCCGATGTCGATCAACTTCAACCAGTGGCTGATCGACCTGGCCGGCCAGACGTCGACGACCCCGCGCGCCTACGACCAGAAGGTCGACTACGTCCTGCACGTGAAGGACCAGGTCCTGACGCCGGCCCAGGTCGCCGCGAAGCTCGGCGCGTACCGCTCGGCGGGCACCACCTTCGAGGACACGGTGCCGGCCGCGCAGTAGCGGGACCGGTTACACACGCAGGGGGCCGGGCCACGGGACGACCGTGGTCCGGCCCCTCCCGCGCGTACGGGCACGAGGCCGGGGCATCCGTACGTCCGAGCGAAACGATCACTCGTTGGTGAGTTGGGCCGCCGTCCCACCCGCGGCACCGCGACGCTGGCGCAGGGGGCGCTCGACCGGCGCCGCCCTGGCGCTGTGGGTGGGGAGATGTCATGACGCGGGAAGCGGGACGCCGTGCGGGTCCGGGCGAGCAGGCGGTGCTCCTGGCCGCGGGGCTCGCGGACGTGGCGGTGAGCACGCTGGGCTCGGCCCTGGGTGCCGTACGGTCCCTGGCGCGACGCTCGGACACGGCGGAGCTGGTCGCGGAGGCCGAGCAGGATCTGACGGCACGGGGACGCCTCGTCCTGGACCGCTACGCGACCGTGCCCCCGGCGCATCTGGAGGTTCTCGCCCAGCACGTCCTGGCCCGGCGGGCGGCCGACGGTGGCTGAGCGATGGGAACAGGCCGCGTTCAAGGCGCGGGTCGACGAGGTGCTCCATCGGTTCGTCGCCGACGAAGCGGATCTCCTGGCGGCCGTCGACCCGGCTCTGGCGCCGGTGGCCGAACAGGTGGAGGCGGCGGTGGCGGTCGGGAAGCGGCTGCGGTCGGCGTTCTGCTACTGGGGCTGGCGCGCGGCCCGGCAGCCCGAGAGCGAGGCGCTGCTGCGGGCGGCTGCGTCCATGGAGCTGGTGCACGCGGCCGCCGTCGTGCACGACGACCTCATCGACGACAGTCCGCTGCGGCACGGTCTGCCGACCGCGCATGTGGCCCTCGGTGGTGCCGTACGGCATCATCCGCGCGCGGCGGACGCCGCTCGGTCCCTGGCGATGCTCGTCGGGGACCTGCTCATGTCCCTCGCCGGGCAGTTGTTCGCGACCAGCGGCCTGCCCGCCGCCTATCTCGGCCGGGCCCGCCCGCTGTGGGCGGCGCTGGCCCGGGAGCTGATCGCGGGTGAGTGCCTGGAGATCCTCCACACCGGGGCCGCTCCGGACACGGCGGCGTCGCTGAAGGTGATCCGCTACAAGACCGCCAAGTACACCGTCGAGCAGCCCCTGTTGATCGGCGGCGCTCTGGCGGGGGCCGGTACGGGGTTGCGGGACGGGTACAGCGCGTACGGGCTGCCGCTGGGCGAGGCGTTCCAGCTGCGGGACGATCTGCTGGGCCTGTTCGGGGATCCGCGGCGCACCGGGAAGGCCGAATCCGACGACGTACGCGGTCATCGGCCGACCGCGCTCCTCGCGGAGACGTGGCGCGTCGCGGGGGCCGAGGAGCGCGAGCGGTTGCGAGGCCTGCTGGGCCGGCCCGACCTGGACGAGGAGGGCCTGGAGGCCGTACGCGAGGTGATGCGTCGCCTCGGGACACCCGACCGTGTCGAGAACATGATCGCCGCCCGGGTCGAGGAGGCGCTCGGCGCCCTCCACGAGCTGGACGTGCCCGCCCCCGCCACCGCCGCCCTGACCGCCCTGGCGCACTCGGCGGCGATCCGCCTGTCCTGACCCGTATCGCGACGGGCCGGACCGGCTCGACCCGGTCGGGACCACCTCGGGATCACATCGCGGTCCCATCGGACCACACCGGGACCACACCGGGACCACACACGAGGAGCTTTCCCATGTCCTACACCGACACATCGATGGACGCCCTCAGGCAGTCCGGTGACGAACTCGCCGACGCCACCGTCGCCGCCCTCTTCGAGCGCGGCGAGATGGGCTCGTTCAACACCCTGATGCGCTTCTTCTCCACCGCCGGCGCCCCGGTGCCGGAGGGCCTGCCCGATGTCGCCAGGGAGTACCTGCGGGCCACGAGCGCCCCGCCGGCCTGGGTGGACTGGGAGGAGATGGAGAGGGCCCGGCTGTTCTTCATCGACAACAACGTGCACATCGCCACCGCCCTTTCGTTCGCCTCCATGCCCGCCTGCTACCTCGTCCCGCACGTGGCGAAGCTGCTCTCGACGACCCACGGTCTGGACTATCCGTCCACGCGGATGGCGGCGACCGGCCAGTTCACCGTCTATCTGATGCGGCCCGACGCGTTCGAGGCCGGCAGCCGGTTCCTGCCCGCCGCGCAGAAGGTCCGCCTGCTCCACGCCTCCATCCGTCATCACCTCAGGCGCGAGGGCCGCTGGGACGTGGAGGCGTCGGGGGTGCCGATCTGTCAGGAGGACATGATCGGCGGGCAGATGTTCTTCTCGATGCTCGTCCTGGACAGCCTGCACCGCCTCGGCATCCACATGTCGCACGAGGGGGCGGAAGCGTACTACTACGCCTGGCGTGTGGTCGGCGCCATGCTCGGCGTCGACCAGGACGCCGTCCCCGAGAACCTCGACGACGCCCGCCGGTTCCTCGACCGGTACATGATCCGGCACATGGGGCCGTCCCCGGAAGGCGTCCAGCTGACCCGGCAGCTCATCGAACTCTACGAGGACGTCGTGCCCGGGACCCTGCTCGATCCGGTCGTCCCCGCTCTCGTCCGCTATCTCGTCGGGGACACCTGCGCCGACTGGCTCGACGTCCCCGGCTCGCCCGCCTGGGACACCGCCGTCAAGGCCGTACCCCATCTCCTGGGCGTCCTGGAGACCATCGAGGACCGCTCCCCGCTCGGCGCCTGGGCCCTGGACCGGCTCGGCCATCTCACCACGATGTTCGAGCTGTCCTCGCTCACCCGTGGGCGGGTCATGCACTACGCCGTACCCGAACACCTCAGGAAGGAGTACGGGGTCCCCGACGCGCCGTCCCGCACCCGCCGCTGGACACCGCCCGCCGCGACGCTCGCGCCGTGAGCCGGGACGGACACGGCCACGGTCACCGGGGCGATGGTTCTCGACCGCGTCAGCGGGTCCATTCCTTCAAGACGGCCGCGACCCCACGGACGTCGATACGGCTCTCGGCGACCCGCTCGACGAGGTCGATGGCCTCCTCCGCCGACACGGCGACCGGGAACCCGGACGCGTGGAGGTAGGCGGCGGCGACGACCACGCCGTACAACTCGTTGGAGTGCTCGAGGGCGGGGACGCGCACGAACTGCTCCAGGAGCGCGGCGGCCCGGTGGTGCGGCTGGTCGTAGACCGGGATGTCCATCACGCGGAAGACATGCCGGGCACGGGCCGCCTCGAACGAGCCCCAGTCGGCGATCTCCGGGTCGCCGGGGATCTCCGACTGGGCGACGTCGAGCAGCCAGGACAGATCTATCCGCAGCAAGGTTCCGGGCCCGGCTCAGGCGGCGTCGGCGCCGGCGCCGGTCTGCGTGGGGCGGCCGAAGCGTTCCGCGAAGGCCTTGCCGTGCTGGTCGACGAAGGAACGCGCCCCCTCGACGAACCGGGTACGCGTCAGGTCTGCGTCCAGCACCCGACCCGCGTAGTCCTCGGCGGGTACGCGCCTCTCGGCCGCGGCCCGCTCCAGCGCCTCGTACGCCTCGTCGCTGATCTCGATCCTGATTTCGCGTGCCATGCGCCCACGGTAGCGGTCCGCCGCCGGGCGCGGCAGGGGGCGGGGCGTGGCAGAGAGCGGGGACGGCAGGGGGCGGGCGACGTGCTGTGATCGGATAGGGCCATGGATTCTCGGACCCTCTACCTGTTCAGCAGCGCGGCCCCGCCGGTCTTCGATGTCGCCCGGGTCATCGAGGAGGCGCAGGCCGACGGCTGGGACGTCTGCCTCGGTCTCACGCCGACGGCGGCCCGCTGGCTCGCCCATTCCCTCGACGGCCTCGCCGTGCTCACCGGCCACCCCGTCCGCTGGGACTACGGATTCCCCGGCGAGCCGGAGATATGGCCGCGGGCGGACGCGATCGTCGTCGCGCCGGCCACGTTCAACACGGTGAACCAGTGGGCGCTCGGGATCACGGACAAGTGGCTCGTCGGGGTGGTCGCGGAGGGCATCGGGAAGGGGATCCCGATGGCGCTGATGCCGTGCGTGAACTCGGCCTACACCGCGCACCCCCAGTTCGAGCGGTCGGTCGAGACGCTCCGGGGCGCCGGGGTGAGGGTCTTGTACGGCGAAGGCGGATTCGTGCCCCACGGGCCGGGCCAGGGGGATCCGACGACGTTTCCGTGGCGCGTCGCACTGGACGCGGTGGTGGACGTCCTCGACGACTCCGCCTGACGGTCGCGGCCCTCCTGTCGGCGCGGGCCACTCCCCCGGCGTTCCCGGGATGAAGATCGGTCATCATTACGGGCGGAACAGACCGGACCGGGGGCGGTCGCTCTCGCGCGGACGGTGGGAGGGCCCGCCGCCCGGTGGATGCACGGGGGCGTTGAGGTTGATGCGGGGAAACGGCGAGACGGTGCTGCTGGACGTGCTGGCCGGTGCGGCCGGGACCGCGCCCGGCCAGGTGATCGTCCATGTGCGCGGGGACGGCGGCGAACTGGCCGTCACATATGACGCGCTGCTCGCCGACGCCCTGTGCGTCGCCGGAGGGTTCCTGGACGCGGGGCTCGCGCCGGGGAGCCATGTGGTGCTGCCGGCCGAACGGAGCGAGGAGTTCCTGCCGCTGTTCTGGGGCGCCGTCGCCGCCGGTCTCGTACCGGTTCCGCTCGCCCCGGACGTACGACGGGTCCTGCCCGTCTGGGAGTTCCTCGGCCGGCCGCCGGTGGCCGTCGGTGAGTCCACCGCGCCTCTGCTCGACGCGCTGCCCGCTCCCGTACGCCCTCTCGTGCTCGACGCGCTGCGGGAGCACGCCGCTCCGCCACGGCTGCCGGAACGCGCACCCGAGGACGTGGCGTTCCTCCAGTTCTCGTCGGGCAGCACGGGAACGCCCAAGGGGGTCGAGCTGACGCACGCGGCCGTCCTCGCCAACCTGGCGCAGATCCGCGCCGCGGCGGGCATCACCTCCGGGGACGTGATCGCCACGTGGATGCCGTACTTCCACGACATGGGGCTCATCGGCACCCATCTCGTCCCGCTGTCGGCGCGGATCAAGCAGGTGCGGCTCGAACCCCTCACGTTCGCCAAGCGGCCCGCGCGGTGGCTCGAGGCTGCGGAACGGCACCGGGCGACGCTGCTGTCGGCCGCCAACTTCGCCCTGGCCCTCGTCGAACGGCGCGTCCCCGAGGACGTACTCGCGCGCCTCGACCTGACACATGTACGGATGATCCTGGTCGGCGCCGAGCCGATCTCGCCGGCCGTGTGGCGGTCCTTCGTGCGGCGGATGCGGGTGACGGGGCTCGCGGCGGGCGCACCGCAGCCCGTGTACGGCCTCGCGGAGGCCACGCTCGCCGTCACCTTTCCGCCGCCCGGGGAGGTGGCACGGCCGCTGGCCCTGGACCGGGCCGCGCTCGGTGCCGGGTGGGCGGTGGACACCGCGCCCGGTCCGGACGCGGTGGAGCTGATGGACGTGGGCAGCCCCGTGCCCGGGTGCGCGGTGCGGATCACCGACGGCGCGGGCGAGCCCGTCGACGACCGCCGGGTCGGCCACATCGAGGTCCGGGGGCCGCAGGTGGCCCGTGGCTACCACCGTGCTCCGGAGGCGACGGCGGGCGCGTTCGTCGACGGATGGCTGCGCACCGGTGATCTCGGTTTCCTGCGCGGGGGACGGCTCTGCGTGACGGGTCGGTCGAAGGACGTCGTCTTCGTCGACGGGCGTACGTTCCACGCGGCCGACCTGGAGGAGGTGGCCGCCGGCACGCCGGGGCTCGGTCGGGGCCCGGTCGCCGTGGTGGGCTCCACCGATCCGGCGGGCGGGGGCGAACGGGTGGTGGTCTTCCTCGCGCCCGCGGCGGTGCCACAGGGGCTCTTGCGGGAGGTCGGGAGCCGGGTCCGCGAGGCGCTCGGTCACGACGACGTACGGGTCCTGGCGCTGCCGGCCCGGGCGTTTCCGCGCACGACGAGCGGAAAGCTGCGGCGGGGGGTGCTGCGCGATCGCTTCGAGCGCGGGGAGTTTCCGCAGATCGGGGGGCGGGGGGCTACCGGGTCGGTGGGTTCGGGGGCGGTGGGTCTGGGGGCGATGGGGCCCGGGGCGGTGGGCCTGGGGGCGGCGCGGGAGGTCGGGGTGGTGCCGGAGACCGAGGCCGGGCCCGCGCCGGGGGCCGGGACGACACCGAGGCCCGGGGCCGAGCCGGAGGCCGGGGCCACGCCGGAGCTTTTTTGCGCCACGCCGGAGCCTGGGACGACCCCGGAGCCCGGGGCCGCGCCGGAGGCCGGTCAGCGGGGCGGGTTGGCCGCGCAGGCCGTGTCCCGGTCTCTGTCCGAGGTCGAAGGCGTCGTCCTCGGCGTGTGGGCCCGGGCCCTGGGGTTGTCGGCCGAAGAGATCGGACCGCACGACGACTTCCGGGCGCTCGGGGGATCGTCGCTCAAGGCCATGGAAGTCCTCGCCGCCCTGGAGGACGAGTTCGGCGTACCGCTGCGCCCGTCCGACATACGCGACCACGCCACGGTGGCTTCGCTCGCTGGAATGCTCTTGACGGTGGGGCCGCCCGGCGGGGTGAGCGACGGCTCGTCCGGCGGTCCGGCCGGGGGCTCGATCGACGGCCCGGCCAGGGACTCGGCCGACGGCTCGTCCGGCGGGTCGTCCGGCGGGTCGTCCGGCGGGTCGTCCGGCGGGTCGTTCTCGGGCGGCTCGCGTCCGTGCCCGGAGTCGGCCGCCGCGGGCGCCGAGACCGTGGTCGCCGTGTCCGCCCTGGCCTGTCGTTTTCCCGGTGCCGACACGCCGGAGGCGTTCTGGGACCGGCTCGCCGAGGGCTACGACGCCGTCACCGCCGTTCCCCCAGGGCGCTGGGCGGGCCCTTCGGACGGCGACGGCCGGTGGGGCGCCTTCCTCGACGACCCGGCCGGATTCGACGCGGAGTTCTTCGGCATCGGGGACGAGGAGGCCCGGACGACCGACCCCCAGGCCCGGATCCTCCTGGAGCTCGCCCACGAGGCCCTGGAGCGGGCCGGGTACGCGGGTCCGCGCCGGCGGGGGCGGCGAGTGGGTGTCTTCGTCGCCGCCGGTGACAGCGGCTACCGACGGGTCCTTGAACAGGCTTACGGTGAGCGGGAATGGCCCGCCTCCGCGCTGACCGGGAACCTCCCCAACATGCTCGCCGCCCGCGTCGCGCACTGTCTCGACCTGACCGGCCCCGCGCTCGCCGTCGACACCGCCTGCTCCTCGGCGCTGGTCGCCCTGCATCTGGCGCGCCGCAGCCTCCAGGCCGGCGAGTGCGACCTCGCGGTCGTCGGCGGCGTCCACCTCAATCTGACGCCCAGCGGGTACGCACTCCTGGAGAAGGCGCAGGCGCTCTCCCCCACCGGGCGGTGTCACGCGTTCGGTGCGGCTGCCGACGGCTTCGTCCCCGGAGAGGGCGGCGCGGCGCTCGTCCTCACGCGTCTCGACGAGGCGGAGGAGGCCGGTGATCCGGTCCTGGCGATCCTCCGCGGCACCGCCGTGAACAACGACGGCCGCTCGCTGAGCCTGATGGCCCCCAACCCCCTGACACAGCGTGAGGTCATCACGCGGGCGTACCGCGAGGCCGGCGTCGACCCCGGCAGCGTCTCCTACGTCGAGGCGCACGGCACCGGTACGCCGGTCGGTGACCCCGTCGAGGTGCGCTCGCTCGCGCACGCCTTCCCTCCGCGCGCCGACGGGCGGCCCCGGTCGCTCGGCTCGGTCAAGGCCAACGTCGGGCACCTGCTCAACGCCGCCGGCATGCCGAGCCTCGTGAAGGTGGTGCTCGCCCTCGGCCGGCGCCGACTGCCGCCGTCCCCGCACCCCGTGGACCCTGCGCCCGCGCTCGACCTCGCGGGTTCCGGTTTCGCGCTGCTGGACGAGGAACGGGCCTGGGAGGAGGCCGGTCCGCTCGTCGCGGGAGTCAACGCGTTCGGCTTCGGCGGCACCAACGCCCATGCCGTACTGGAGGAGGCACCCGCCCGGCCCCCGCGAGGCGCTGTCGCGGCAGCGTCGGGCGGCCCTCGTCTGCTCACCCTGTCGGCGCACGGAGCGGACGCGCTGCGTGCCGCCGCGGCCGGGCTCGCGGAACACCTGCGGGACCACCCGCATCTCGACGAGGGCGATGTCTGCGCCACTGTCGCCGCGGCCCGGGACGAGGGACCGGACCGTCTCGCCGTCGTCGCCGACGACGGCGGCGACCTCGCCGGCCGGATCGATGCCGCCCTTCTCGACGCCGGCCTGCTCGACGCCGGCTGGTCTGACGCCCGGTCGGCCGACACCGACCGGCTCGGCATCGGCCGGTCCGACGGCTCCCCGCCCGACGCCCACCGGCCCGAATCCCGCCCGCCCCGCGCCGAAGGCCGTCCCGGCGGCTCCCGGTCCCTTCTCGTGCCCGTTCGGTCGCGGGCGCGGATGGTGCTGCTTCTTCCCGGGCAGGGGGTGCGGACGCTCGGTCGGGTCCGTGCCCTGTACGCGGATGCCCCCGCGTTCCGGGAGGCGCTCGACGAGGCGTCCGGGCAGGTCGGGCTGATCGGTGGGCGCAGTCTCGCCGCCTGGTGTCTCGACGCCGACGTCCCGTCCGGCGCGCTCGCCGGGACCGAGGTCGCGCAGCCGCTGCTGGTCGCCTACGGCGTCGCGCTCGCCCGCCAGCTCCGGGCCTGGGGTATCACCCCGGACGCGGTCGCCGGGCACAGTGTCGGTGAGATCACCGCCGCGTGCGTCGCAGGGACGCTGCCGCTCGGAGACGCCGCACGGTTCGCCGCCGAGCGCGGCCGTCTGATGGCGGAGCTCTGCGCGCCCGGCGCCATGGCGGCGGTGCGCTGCGGCGAGGACGCGGTCGCCCATCTGGTGGCCGACGCCGGGGGCGCGCTGAGCGTGGCCGCGGTCAACGGTCCCGACCAGGTGGTCCTGGCCGGGACGGAGGCGGCCGTGGACGGCGCTCTCACCGAACTCGCCGCCCGGGGGATCGCCGCACGCCGTCTCGGCGTGTCCCGGGCCTTCCACTCCGCCCTGATGGAACCTGCCCTCGGCCCACTCGCCGTCGCCGCCCGCGCCCTCACGCTCCGGCCGTCGGCGACGCCTCTGCTCAGCACGGTGACAGCCGACTGGCAACCGGCCCTCGACCCGGCGTACCTCCAGGACCACGCACGGCGCCCGGTGCGCTTCGGCGCGGCCGTGGACCGGCTGCTCAGCGAGGGGTACGACACGTTCGTCGAGCTCGGCTCCTCCTCCCTCGGCGGTCCCGTGCGCGCCGTCGCGGCGGCGCATCCGCGCGGGGCTCGGGTGCTCGCGCTCACGGCGGGGAACCGGGACGGCGCGCGGGGCCTGCTCGAGGACGTCGGCCGGCTCTGGCAGCGGGGCGTGCCTCTGGACCGTACGGCGATGGATGCCGGCCGGGCCCGGGTCACCGTACCGACGTATCCCTTCCAGCGGCGGCGCCACTGGCCCGCCACCGCCCCCGCGCCCCGGCCCTTGCTGCACCGGTTCGGGTGGGACGACTCCCCGCTGACGCCGGGCCCCGGGCCACGCACCGTCCTCCTGGCCGGCCCTGACTCACCGTTCGCCCGCGCCTTCGCGGAGCGGCTCGCCGGGCGGGGTGTCATCGTCCGAAGGGCCGTGGACCCCGTGCCCGGCGGTTCGCCGGCGCCCGAGGCCGCCGTGCTGCTCGCAGGTCCGGCCGTGGAGCCGGACTCGGCGGCGGCGCTGGACGCGGCCCACCGTGGCATGGTGACCGCGCTTAAGGACCTGCTGCCGCAGCTCGCGCTCCACCGCCCCCGCGTGCTCGTCGTCACGGAGGACGTCCATGTCACCGGTACCGGCCCTGAGCGCCCCCGCCCCGCGCAGGCGGTGCTGACGGGGCTGACCCTGGCGCTGCCCGAGGAGTTGCCCGGGGTCGAGGCCCACAGTGTCGACCTGTGCTCCCTCGACGACGTCGCCGTACGGCTTGACGCGCTCGACCTCGAACTGTCGGCGCGGGTCGAGCCGCCGGGTGAGGAAGGGGGCGGTGACGGGGGCGTGTTCCGGCCGGCACCCGCTGTCGCCTGGCGGGCGGGGCGCCGGCTGGGGCGCACCACCGAGCCGGTCGCCGCACCGGTCGTCGACGGGTCCGGGGCGCGGGAGGCGCTGCCGGCCGACGGTGTGTACCTGATCACCGGAGGAGCCGGAGGGGTCGGTGGCGCACTCGCCCGCGATCTCGCCCGGCGGGGCCGGCCGATGCTGGTCCTCACCGGACGCTCGGCGGCGGCGCCGGCCGGGCTGCTCTCCGAACTCCGTGCGCTCGGCGCCACCGCGGAGTACCGCGCCGCCGACGTGTCCCGCGAGGCCGACGTCGACGCGCTCCTGGCCGGTCTGCCGCGCCTCGATGCGCTACTCCACGCGGCCGGTACGGTGCGCCCCGGCACGCTGCGGGCCAAGTCGCCCGACGACGTCGCCGAGGTCCTGGCCGCCAAGACGCGGGGCACCGCCCTGCTCGCGCGCGGACTCCTCGCCCATGGGCTGCATCCCACCGTGTGCGTGGCGTTCTCGTCGGTCGCCTCGGTGCTGCCGGGCCTCGCCGGGGCGATCGGTGACTACGCCGCCGCCAACGCGTACCTCGACGCCTTCGCCGCCGCCGAGCGCGCGGCGGGCCGCCCGTGGCTGGCCGTGAACTTCGCCGCCTTCGCAGGGACGGGTCTGCTCGCCGCGAGCGGTGCGTCCGGCCTCGGCGCCGGTGTTGGTGCTGGTGCCGGCCTCGGCGCCGATGTCGGTGCCGGTGCCGGTGCTGGTGCCGGTGCCGGTGCTGGTGCCGGTGCTGGTGCTGGTGCCGGTGCTGGTGCTGGTGCCGGTATCGGGGCCGGTGCCGGAGCCGCGCGAGGGCCCCTGCCGCTGGACACCGGGGCCGCGCTCGACGCCCTGCGGGCCGCCTGTGGCAGCGGCGTCGGCCAGCTGATGGTCGCCGACCTGACGTCGGGCGGCACTCGTCGCCGTACTCCCGCCGCCGTCGCCGTACGCCCGTCCCCGGGAGCGGCAGCCCGGCCCGCCACCGCGCCCGCGCCGCAGGAGGCGGGCCTCGACCATCGCGCGCGCCGCGCCGAAGAGGCGGACAGTGTGCCGGCCATCCTGCGGAAGCTGCTGTCCGAGGCGCTCCACGTGTCCCCGGACGACCTCGGGGACGACGTACCGCTGCTCGGCCTGGGGCTCGACTCGCTCATGGCCGTCGATCTCGTCAAGCGGCTGGAGACGGAGCTGGACCGCTCGCTGCCGATCACGCTGTTCTTCGAGCACCGGACGCTCGGGGAGCTCGCCCGCCAGCTCGGATCGGAGGAAGCCCCCTCCACCACCCCAAGCCCGGCCGCGCAGTCGCCCGGCGCGGCCGACGACGGCGTTTCCTTCCCCCTGACGCCCGTCCAGCTCGCCTTCCACACCCTGGGTGAGTTGTACCCGGACGTCGCCGCCTACGGGTACGTGACGCAGGACGTCCGCGGCCCGCTCGACGCCGATCTGCTCGGCAGGGCGCTCGGCCTGCTCGCGGACCGGCACGCCATGCTCCGTATCCGCATCCGCCCCGGGATCGGGGAGGCCGCGCCCACGCAGGCCGCCGTCCCGTCCGGCCACGAGCCGATGCCCGTCTGGTACGAGGTACGTGACCTGCCCGGAGGGCGCCCGGTCGAGGAGGAGTTCGGACGGCTCGAAGAGGCCCTGCGCAACCGGCCGTTCAATCTCATCGCGGAGGCTCCGATCCGGGCGGTGCTCGTCCGTACCGCGAGCGACGCCAATGCTTCGGCCGCCTCCGCCCGGCTCGTCGTCGTGGTGCATCACGCCGCCGCCGACGGCTTCAGTCTGAACGTCCTCGGCGAGGAGCTGTGGGCCCTCTACACCGCCCTCACGCGTGGCCGGGCGCCTGACCTCCCGCCGCTCGTCGCTCACTTCGCCGCCTACGCCGCGCACGAGCGGGCGGAACGGTCGGAGGCGGCCCTCGCTGAAGACCGGGCGTACTGGCGTGAGGTGCTCGCCCGGAGGGGTGAGCCGCTCGCGCTGCCCTACGACGGGGACCCGCTGGGCATCCCCGCTCCCCCGCTCCTCGCCCACCAGGTGACGCCCGGGCCCGAACTGTCGGACGCGCTGCGCGCGGTGGCCGCGGCACACGGCGTGTCGCTGTTCCACGTGCTGCTCGCGGCGTACGCGCGCTGTCTGGCCCGGTGGAGCGGTGACCGCGAGGACCTGTCCGTCAACGTCGCACGCGCCCGCCGCGAGTCCCGGCTCCCCGGTATCGACCGGCTGGTGGGGCCGCTGGCCGACACTCTGCCGATTCCCGTGCGCGTCCGCCCGGACGACTCGGTGCACGCGCTCGCGGTTCGGCTGCGCGACGCGTGGCCCGAGGGCGAGCGTCACGGCCGCCTCACGAGTCCTGATCTGGCCCGGCTCACGCCCGTGGACGGGGCGGGACCGCGTACGGCCGGGCCCGCGTCGTTCAGCTTCGCGCGGTTCCCGGTCTCCCTCGACCTCGAGTGCCCGGTGGAGGTCCGTCCGGTCTCGGCCGGGACGGCCTCCGCCGCCACCCGGCTGAGTCTGTTGTGCTGGGAGTCCGACGGGGCGCTGTCCTTCTCGTGGAACTTCCCGGCCCGGCTGTTCGAGCGGACCACGATCGCCCGCCTTGCCCGCGAACACCTGGCGGAGCTGACCGAAGCCGCCGGGCTTACCGAGGCCGCCCCGCTCACCCAGACCGCCGGGCTCTCGGCGATCGCCCTCGCGCCCGGCGCCGCGCCTGCCCTTGTGCGGACGCCGTCGGGTGTCCGACCGGACATCGTCACGCGGCTGTGCGCCCAGTTCCGCGCGACGCCGGACGCGGTGGCCGTCGATACGGGCGACAGCGTCACGACCTACGCCGAACTCGAACGGGCGTCCCGTGCGCTCGCCGCGCGCCTGCGCGCCCAGGGTGTCGCCCCCGGTGACCTGGTGGGGCTCCTGACCGGTCCCGGCGCCGACACCGTGGCGGGAGTGGTGGGCATCCTGCGGGCCGGGGCGGGCTGGGTTCCGCTGGACGCGGCCCATCCGCCCGCACGCATGGCCGACCAGCTGGAGCGGACCCGTACCCGTACCCTCGTCTGCCATGCGGAGACCCGCGCGTCGGCGGTGGAGCTGGCCTCGGTCGCGGGCGTCGGGCTCGTCATGGTCGACGCCCCCTCGACCGAATCGGAATCCGGTGCCGCGGAGCTCCCGGACTCCGACCTCGGCCCGGACCGCGACCCCGACTCCCTCGCGTACGTGATCTTCACCTCCGGTTCCACCGGCCGGCCCAAGGCGGTGCCGATCACCCGTCGTTCGATGACCAACTATCTCGACTGGGCGCTGGAGACGTTCGCGTACGGCGCGGGTGACCGTCTCGCGCAGACGGCTTCGGTCTGCTTCGACGCGTCGGTACGCCAACTCCTCGCGCCCCTCCTCGTCGGGGCCACGGTGGTCACCCTGCCCAGGCAGCTGCTCCGTGACCCCGAGGTACTGCTCGACCGCGTCGAGCAGGCCCGGATATCGGTGTGGAGCTCGGTCCCGAGCCTCTGGTCCCGGCTCCTCGAAGCCGCCGAGACCCGGGTGCGGGCCGGTGCGCCGCCGCCGGACCTGTCGGCCCTGCGGTGGATCCATGTCGGCGGCGAGGCGCTTCCGCCCGCTCATGTACGCCGCTGGTACGACCTGTTCGGCCCCGGGCAGCGGATCGCGAACCTGTACGGGCCCACCGAGGCCACCATCAACGCCACGTTCCACATCGTCGACAGCCGTCCCGCCGACGACGTGCGGGTCCTGCCCATCGGCAGGCCCCTCACCGGCACGGAGGTCGACGTGGTGACGGCGGACGGGCGGCGCTGCGCACCGGGTGAGCCCGGCGAGCTGCTGATCGCCGGGGTGGGGCTCACACCCGGCTACCTGGACGAACCGGGGCTGACGGCCGCCGCGTTCGTCGAACGTGACGGGCGCCGCTGGTACCGCAGTGGTGACCGGGTCCGGCGCGACGGGGACGGTGTTCTGGAGTTCCTCGGGCGGCTTGACGATCAGGTGAAGATCCGGGGGCACCGGGTGGAACCGGGCGAGGTCGAGTCGGTGCTGCTCACGCACCCGGCGGTCGCCCGCGCCGCCGTGGTCCACCGGCACGAGCGGCTGAACGCCTTCGTCGAGCGCCGACCCGGCCTGCCGGCGCCGGAAGCGACGGCTCTGCGCGCCCATCTGGCCCGGACGCTGCCGGAGTACATGCTCCCGGGCCGGATCCGCGTCGTCGACGACCTGCCCCTGACGGGGACCGGCAAGATCGACCGCGCCCGGCTCGGGATGTCAGACCCGGGGCCCGTCGCCGGGGCAGAGCCGGGGTCGGTGGCGGTGACGGCCACGGAGGCCGTCGCGGTGTCGGCTGCGGGGGACGTCGCGGTGCCGGCCGCCGTACCCAACGCAGAGCCCGTCGCCCTACCCTCCCCCGGGCCCACTGCCGTGCCCGCCTCCGGGTCCGAAGCGCCCGTCGCCGACGAGGCGTTGTCGACGCCGCCCTCGTCGCCGACCGAAGTCCTGCTCGCCCGCCTCTGGTCCGAGCTTCTCGACAGGGAGGAGGTCCGGCGCGAGGACGACTTCTTCGAGCTCGGCGGTGACTCCCTGCTCGTTCTCCAGGTCTTCGCACGGCTGCGTGAGGAGATACGGTCCCTGCCCCGGCCCACGGTCGTGTACGCCCACCGCACCCTGGCCGCCCTCGCCGCCGCCATCGACGCAACGGACGAGGAGCAGCCCCTCGGCTCCCCGGGCGCTTTCCCCCGTGGCGACGCGCACGGTCCCGCCCCGTTCCCGCTCACTCCCTCCCAGCGCGGTTTCCTCCTCGCGGAGGCGATGGCACCCGGCTCCGACACGGCGTGGCTGTCGTGTCTGCGGATCGACGGGCCGCTGCGGCGCGAGGCGTTCCAACGGGCCGTCGACGCCTGTGTGGTACGGCATCCGATGCTGCGGACCGTGTTCCCCGCCGGTGCTCGTCCGCCGGTCCAGCAGGAGCTTCCGCCCGCCCTGCGGCTGCCGGTCGACTTCGAGACCCTTGCCGAACCCGGCCTCCTGGCGTCGCGGATCGCCGAGGAACGGGCACGCCGCTTCGAGCCCTGGGCGTGGCCGCTGCTGCGCCTGCGGCTGCTCACCCTCGGGCCCGCCGAGCACCTGCTCGTCGTGCACGCGCACCATCTGATCGGCGACGGCTACAGCGTGGCGCTGCTCGGCCGGGAGCTGCTCTCCGTCTACGACCGGGTCGTACGGGGCGAGTCGGCCGAACTCCCGCCGCTGCACGGCACGTTCCGTGACCACGTGGCAGCCCTTCAGGAACGCACGGCGTGCGGCGCATCGGGCAGGGCCCGACTGGAGGAGCCCTATCGGCGCCCGGTGCTCGGGGGCCACGTCGGGGCCGGCGCTCCGGGCCGGGTCGCCACGGCACCGCCGTACCGTTCGACGGGGTTCACCCTCGACGCGGAGCAGGTCGCCGCCCTGCGCCGGGTCGCCACCGGCGCGGGGACTTCACTCTTCGCGCCGGTCCTCACGGCGTACTACCGGACGCTGGCCGCCACGACCGGGCAGGACGACCTGATCCTCGGTCTGGCCGTCTCCGGCCGCGACGACGCGCGGCACGACGCCCACCGGGTGTTCGGCCCGTACGCCGCCGCCGTACCGCTGCGGCCGGGCCCGCCGCCCGGTGCGAGAGGGACGGGCCGTACGTTCGCCGAGGACCTGCGGGCGGTCGTGGACGAGGTCGAGGCCGCGCGTACGGAAGGGGCCGGGGTCGCTCGCGGCGACGGCGGGCTGCCGGCCGCCGCTCAGTTCTTCTTCACGTTCCTGGACTTCTCGTCCCTCGGCCCGCTGAGCGGCGACACGCTGAGCCTGCGGTGGGACGACGGCGACGCCGTCCTCGCGCCCCCTCCGGTGGGCACGGACACGTTCCTCGCGGTGCGGCCGGTCGGTGCGGGAGAACTGAGGGTGACGCTTCGCGCGTCCACCGCCGCCTTCCCCGAGGAGACGGGGTTCGCCGCGTTCGCCGGCGCCCTGCGGAGCGGGATGACGGTGGATGCGCGGGCCGAGACGGATCCGGCGTCGACATCGACATCGACCGCGGCAGCGGCTGCGGCGTCGACTGCCGGTCTGTCGCCCGCTCTCGGCGCGTCGCTGGACGCCGCTCTCGTGGGCTATCTTCCCCCGCCGGGTCAGCTCGCCGCGCTCGGCGGGCCGGGGGTCGGGGCGGCGTCGCGTGAACAGCTGCGCGGGCTGCTCTTCCCCGGTGGGCGTCCCCGGCTCATGGAGGAGATCAGCACCCCGCTCGGGCGGTCAGGATTCGTCTGCCTGCCGCTGTTCGCCGACGAGCTCGCGTCGACGCCCGACCTGGCCGGGCGCACGGCCCGAGCCGTCGAGTACGCGGCGACGCTCGGGGCTCGCTGTGTCTCCCTCGCGGGCATGATCCCGTCCCTCACGGCGTACGGCTTCGGCGTGCTGCGCGAGACGGACGCGCCGACCGCCGTCACCACCGGGCACGCGGCGACGGTGGTGTCCGTGGTCAGGACCGTCCACGCCGCGCTCGCGCGGACGGGCCGTGAACTCGGCGAGCTCGTCGTCGCGGTGGCAGGTCTCGGCTCCGTCGGCGGCTCGTCCCTCGAACTGCTCCTCGCGCGGGCCGCCGAGCCGCCCGCACGGCTGCTCCTGTGCGACATCGCGGGCAGTGCGCCACGGCTGCGACGCCTGGCCGATGACCTGATCGCCCGGGGTCTGGCCCGGAACGTGGAGGTCCACGAGTCCGGTCCGGCGGCGCTGCCGGCCGCCGTGTACGAGGCGGACCTGCTGGTCACGGCCGTCAGCGGGGGCGGCGCGGTGCTCGACGTGGCGCGGCTCCGGCCGGGTTCGATCGTCGTCGACGACTCGTTCCCGCACTGTTTCGACGCCACGAGGGCCCTGGCGAGGATGAGGGAGCGGCGGGACGTCCTGATCGTCGGCGGGGGCCTGCTGTCCGTCGGGTCGGTGGAGCGCCGGACGGCACCGGGGCTTCCGCCCGCTGTCGCGGCGGGGTACGCGGCGAGGTCATGGCTTCCCGGCACGATCGCCTCGTGCCGGCTCGAGTCGCTGCTGCACGCCGCGAACCCGGAACTCCCCGTGGTGCACGGGCTGGTGGACGGCCGGCTCGCAGGGGCTCATTGGGAGGTCATGGAGGCGGCCGGGGTCGCAGCGGGCCCGTTGCATCTGCTCGGGCAGACCGTGGGCGCGGAGGACGGGGACCCGGCCTTCGGGTAGGCAGACACCCCACCAGAAGGCCCGTTCGGCGTGGGGCAGGCTCTCTCGGCGGCCTGCCCCGGTCGTCGTGTCCGCTACTGACCCACCCGGCCGTCGACGCACTCGCGCAGCAGGTCCGCGTGTCCGCAGTGGCGGGCGTACTCCTCGATCCGGTGGACCCACAACTCGCGGACGGCGGTGCCGTCCTGGATCACCCGGGCGTCCAGGTCCGTGCATGCCAGCAGGGCCGCGTCGGTCGCCGCCTGTTCGCGCTCGAGGTCGGCGAAGGCGCTGTCGACGAGCGTCTGCTCCGCGAGGGCTCCTTCGAAGTCGCCGTCGGCGTCTCCGTACAGCGTCGGTTCCGGGTCTCCCGGCAGGATCCAACCGCGCCAGTCCCGCTCCACCTCGGCGAGGTGGCGGACGAGTCCGAGCAGGGACATGGTCGACGGCGGCACCGACCGGCGGGCCAACTGCTCCGGGTCGAGGCCCTCGCACTTCATCCGCAGGGTCAGTCGGTAGCCGCCCAGGAAGTCCTGGTACGTCGCCAACTCGCCGTCCGGGCTGGGGCCTTCGCTGTGCCGGGGATCCTTGTCGGGGTCCGCCCACATGTCGGGGTAGACGCCGGCCTGACTCCACCGCTCGGGCACGTCGCTCGCTGTGTTCACGGTGCCGAGGATGCTGCCGGGCGGCCCGACGCACAAACGATTATTCGTGACCGTTTCACGCAGGAGTCCGCCAGATCGCGTGTGGACCGTGGAGGCGATGCGGAGAGATCATTAAGAAACCTTGTTGAATAAGCCCGTACCCCGGGTTCGCTCTTGATTTGCTCCTGCCAACCCGCACAGGGTTCTCTCGAACGTTTGACGCCCCACACGTCAACACGAGGAGAGATCCCCTTTCATGGCAACTCACAAGCGATCCCACGGTCTTCGCAACGCGGCCATAGCCACAGGTGTGGCGGGCGCCGCCACCGCGGCACTGTTCGCGGGCAACCTCGCGGGGGCAGCCGCCCCGGCCGAGGGGACCGTGCACGGGCTCGGCGCACCGGGCGCCGTGGCCGGCAGCTTCGTCGTCATCCTCGACGCATCCGCGAACAAGGCGGATCTCGCGAAGAAGTACGGCGGCACCCTCGAACGCTCCTACGGCTCCGAGGTCAACGGCTTCTCCGCGTCCGGCCTCAGCGTCGACGAGGCCAAGCGGCTGGCGGCCGACCCCGCCGTCGGGACGGTCGTACAGAACAAGCGCTTCAGCATCAACGAGACGCAGGAGAAGCCCCCGTCCTGGGGCCTGGACCGGATCGACCAGGCCGACACGGCCGGTGACCAGAAGTACGCCTACCCCGACAACGGCGGTGAGGGCGTCACCGCGTACGTCATCGACACCGGCGTGCGGATCTCCCACCAGGACTTCGGCGGCCGGGCGAGCCACGGCTTCGACGCCGTGGACAAGGACAACACGGCCGACGACGGCAACGGCCACGGGACCCACGTGGCGGGCACGATCGCCGGCACCTCCCACGGCGTCGCCAAGAAGTCCAAGGTCGTGGCCGTCCGTGTCCTCGACGACAACGGCTCCGGCACCACCGAGCAGGTCGTGGCTGGCATCGACTGGGTGACGCAGAACCACTCCGGGCCGTCGGTGGCGAACATGAGCCTCGGCGGCGGCGCCGACGAGGCCCTCGACGCGGCGGTCAAGCGGGCCATCGCCTCCGGCGTGACCTTCGCGGTCGCGGCGGGCAACGAGTCCTCCGACGCCGGGCAGGGCTCGCCGTCCCGGGTGCCGGAGGCGCTGACCGTGGCGTCCAGCACCAAGGACGACCAGCAGTCGGAGTTCTCGAACTTCGGTGCCGTGGTCGACCTGTACGCCCCGGGCTCGGAGATCACCTCGGCCTGGAACGACAGCGACACCGGTACGAAGACGATCTCCGGTACGTCGATGGCCGCGCCGCACGTGGCGGGCGCCGCCGTCCTCCACCTGGCGGCCAACCCGTCGGCGACGCCCGCCGACATCGCCACCGCGCTCAGCGGGGGCGCCACGGCGGACGCGATCAAGAACCCCTCGGCCGGCACCGCGAACAAGCTCCTGAAGATCGCCCCGTAGCCACACCGCACCACGGCTCGCACCAGGCGGCCCTCCGTATACGGAGGGCCGCCTTCTTCGATGCGGGTGTACGTGTCTGCCGCATAATGCTGCGATGCCGCAGACGCCGCCCGCCGTGCAGCCGGAACCGATATCGGCCGACCCGCCGCACCGCACGGACCGCACCCTGCTCACCCAGTCCTGGCTCGACCTCGCGTTCCTGCACTGGGCCGTGGACCCCGCCGACGTGGCGCCGCTGCTGCCCGCCGGCACCGTGCCCGACACCCTCGACGGGGTCACCTATGTCGGCCTCGTCGCCTTCCGGATGCACCGGGTCGGCTGGTTCCGCCTTCCCGGGCTCCCCTATCTCGGCACCTTCCCCGAGACCAACGTCCGGCTCTACTCGGTGGACGAGCACGGGCGTCGCGGCGTCGTCTTCCGCTCCCTCGACGCGTCCCGGCTGCTCCCCGTGGCCGTCGGCCGGTGGGCGTTCCGGATCCCGTACGTCTGGTCGAGGATGAGCGTCCGGAGCGACGGCTCGACCGTGACGTACAGCAGCAGCCGACGCTGGCCCGGGCCCCGGGGGGCGCGCAGCGCGATCAGCGTCGCCGTCGGCGAGCGGGTGGAGGAACCCACCGCGCTCGAACACTTCCTCACCGCCCGCTGGGGCATGCACAGCTCCTACTTCGGACGGCCGCTCTACCTCCCGAACACCCACCCCCGCTGGCCGCTGCACCGCGCCCGGCTCCTCGACTGCGACGAGACGCTCCTCGCCGCGGCCGGTCTGGTGCGGCCCCTCGGCGCACCCGTGAGCGTGCTGTACTCGCCGGGCGTCCCCGTCCGCTTCGGCGGCCCACCGCGACGACCGCCCGTCGCCCCGGTCCCCCGGCCCCGAGCGGGTCAGTAGCCCGTCGGGCGGGCGTCCCAGCGGCCGACCACGCCGGGGAGTTCGACCCGGGACCGGATGCCCAGCCTGGCGAAGACGCTCCGGAGGTGGTGGTCGACGGTCCGGGGGCTGAGGGTGAGACGGTCGGCGACCTCCCGGTTGGTGGCGCCCCCGGCGACGAGGCGTGCGATCCGCTGCTGCTGAGGCGTCAGCAGTCCCAGCGCCGCCGGGTCCGTGACCCCGCCCGTGGTGCCGCCGGTGGCGCGCAGTTCGCACCGGGCGTGCTCGGCCCAGCCGTCGGCCGCGGCCCGCTCGAAGGTGACCAGGGCGTCGCTCAGCGGACCGCGCGCGTCACCGGGCCGCCGGCGGCGCCGCAGCCAGGTGCCGTACGCGAGGAGGGTGCGGGCGCGCTCGAAGTCGTTGCCGCAGCTGTCGTGGCGACGGACGGCCTCACCGAACCAGTACGCCGGTTCCTCGCCCGGCGCGAGCAGCGCCCGGCAGCGGGCCAGTTGGGCCGGTGCCGTGCCGTCGATGCCCTGGGCGGCCCAGACCGCGTACTCCTCGGCGGCCTCCCGCGCCTCCGCGCGCCGTCCGGACGCGACGGCCGCCTCCACGAAGCAGGGGATCACCAGCATCCGCAGCGCGAAATGGCCGCCCCGCGGGCCCTGCCGGACGAGCGGGAGCAGCCGCGCGGTCGCCTGGGCGGCGAGGCCGCGCCCGGACTCGGCCCGGGCCAGCGCCCATTCGGCGAGGGTCGCGGCCTGGACGAGGCCGTGCGGGCGCGCGGTGTCGAGGGCCCGCCCCGCGTGTTCCGTCACGGTGCGGCCGTCGCCCGCCACCGAGGCCACGAGGGCCAGGACGGCGTGCTGGTGGGCGGCGACGTTGTGCTGGCCGGTCTGTTCGGCCGCCCGCAGGCCCTCGCGCGCGGTGCGCGCGGCCCTGCTGTACCGGCCGGCCCGGAGTTCGGCGTAGGCGAGGTGTTCCAGGGCCCGGGGCACCAGTGCGGTCCGGTGCTCGGCGCGGGCGCGGGCGAGCGCACGGGCGTGGATCCTGGCCGCCGCCGCGGTGTCGCCCAGCACGAGCGCGGCCGAACCGGCCCGGAGGAGGAGTCGGGGGTCGGCCTCGGCGCCGTCCCGCGCGACCACCCGCGCCAGGGCGGAACGGGCCTGGTCGAGGCGTACGTCGAGGGCGGCGCGCAGCCCCTCGACGAAGTCGCGCTCCGTGCCCCGGGCCGCCTTCCCCGGGTCGAGGGCGGCCAGACACGCGGCGACGTCACCCCCGGCCCAGGCGGCCTCCATCGCGAGGAACCGGGCGTCGGCCGCCTCGGCCGGCTCCCGTTCCCCGAGCAACTCCGCCGCCTGGAGCAGCACCTCGTACGCGTCCATGACCGGGCCGCCCGCGAGCGCCGCGAGACCCCGGACGAACTGGGAGCGACCACGAACCTCGGGAGCGAGAGCGCGCACGGCGGGCGACGGCCCGAGCCGGTCGGCGCGGTGTCCCTCGCCACGGACGAGGGTGGGGTCCGCCGGGGCGGTGGGAGGGACGGGAGGCGCCGGGGCGAGCTCGGCGGGGGTGGAGGCGAGCGCGGCGGGGGCGGAGGCGGGCCCGAGGGGCGCGGAGGCGGGCCCCGGGGAGGCGGAGGCGGGCCCGGCCTGCCCCGAGGTGGACCCGGCGGAGGCGGAGGCGGGCCCGGCAGGCGCCGGAGCTGACCCGGTGGGCGCCGCGGCTGTCCCCGTCGGGGCCGAGGCGAGTGCCGCGTGGCCCAGGAACGGGTCCTCGAAGCGGAGCGCGTCGTCGCTGCGGCTCAGCAGCCCGCCCGCGATCAGGCCGTCCAGTGGTTCGACGGAGGTGCGGGTCGCCCGCGCGGTGGCGAGGACCGCGCCGAGAGCGACCTCGTACGCCCGGGGCGGCTCCGGCTTCCACCGCCCAGGGGGTGCCGGCGGCGGGTCGTCGGCTCCGGTGCGGCCGGTCAGGGCGACCACCGCGAGCAGGCGTCGGGAGTCCGCCGGGAGGCTCTCCACGAGACCGCCGTACACCTCGGCGAGGACGGTTCCGTCGACCAGGGGCGCGGTGCCGGTCGCGGGGGCGGTCGTGAGGCGCCGTACCGCCGCGGCGAGGACACCGGGGTGTCCGGCCGTCTCGTCGAGCAGCCGCTCCCCGATTTCGGGCGGTGGGGGCACGGCGCACAGGTCGCCCAGGAGGGCACGTGCGCCGTCCCGGGTGAGCCGTCCCAGCCGTACGGTCTCCGCCTCCGGCACCTCGGGGAGGCGGTGGTGGCGGGCTGCCGACACGAGCCAGACCGTGCCGCCCGACCGGCTCCCCGGCTCCCGCCAGGCCGTGGTGAGCGCGGCGCGCGAGTGGGCGTCCCACAGGTGCAGATCGTCCAGGCAGATCAGGACGGGACGGCCGGCGGTCAGGCCGTCGACGGCCGAGGCGAGGCCGTTCTCACCCCGCGCGTGCCGCAGCGCGCGGCGCCCGGCCGACGGGTGGGGCGCGAGGGCGGCGCACAGGACCCGGACCCCGCTCCACGCTCCCCGGTGCGGGGGCGCGGCGACCCGGTGGGCGGTGCCGGGGAAGTCGTCGGCCGCCCGGGCGAGCAGCGCGGTGCGCCCCTCGCCGGGGTCGCCGGTGACGAAGAGGACACCGCCCGCCCCGGTGGCGGCGCGGGCCGAGAGCCGGGCCACCGCGGCGAGTTCGGCCGTACGGTCGTACAGCCGCTGGCCCGGGGCGGCGGCTTGGGTCACTCCGCTCACGGCGATCACGTTACCGACCCGTAGGTAACGGGGGAAGGCTCCCGGGCCTGGGCGTGGGCAGGGGCCCAGGCCCGGGAGCCGTGTCCTGTGACGGAGCACAGAGCGGCCGGACGGACGGCGGCAGTCAGTCGTCGGCCGTCGGTCGCCGGCCGTCGATCGCCGTTCGTCGCTCGTCGTTCGTCGCTCGTCGTTCGTCGCTCGTCAGTTGCCGAGCGGGCAGCTGCCCCGGTACTCCTCGATCGTCAGACTGGGCCGCGGCAGCGGGCAGAGGAACTGCTCGTAGCGGGTGTCGTCGTCGATGAAGCGCTTGAGCCAGGAGATGCTGTACTTCGCGATCGTCGTGTTCGACGTGTTCGGGGTGAAGTGCGTGGCGCCGTTCAGCTCCAGGTACGCCTTGTCGAGGGAGCCGGGCAGGCTCTCGTAGAAGGGCTCCGAGTGGCTGGCCACGGGGGCGACCGTGTCGCCGTCCGCGCCGATGACCAGGGTGGGTGTGCGGAGCTCGGGCCAGGTCTTGTCCGTGTTCCACCCGGTCAGGGGGATCGCGGCCTTCAACGAGGGCCGGCTCTTGGCGGCTTCGAGGGAGCCCCCGCCGCCCATGGAGTGGCCCATCACGCCGAGTCGGGACGTGTCGATCCTGCCGCGCACGGAACTGCGCTGGGTCAGGTGGTCGAGCGCGGCCAGGAGCTGACGCCCCCGGCTGTCGGGCTGGTCGAGAGTGGTGAGGGTGTCGATGGTGAACACCACGAAGCCCTGCGAGGCCAGGCGCGGTCCCAGCCAGGCGATGGAGGACTGGTAGGCGGTGAACCCCGGCGAGATCACCACCGCGCCGAACGTCCCGTCGCTCGTGGACGTCGGGTAGTAGATGGTGCCGCCGCCGAAGCCGGTGGCGGCGAGGGAGGAGACGCTGGTCTCGGAGACGGCGTACGGGCCGCGCAGGGCCTCGATGCTCGACTGGGTGGGTGCGGGGCCCCGCTCGTAGGGGTTGGCAGCGGCGGCGCCGGCGGCGCTGACGCCCGGGGTGACGAGCAGGGTGAGGCAGGCGGCGGTGGCGGTGGCGGCCGCGGCGAGGTGTCGTTTCACGACGGAGTCGTCCTCTCGTGTCGTGTGGCGGCCGCCCCCGGCGGAACCGGGGGCGGCGCGTCCTGGACTGGCCCGGTCACTGTCGACGCGGCGTGGCGCGGCGGGCATCGGCAGAACCACCGGTCTCGCCATCGGGGGAGGGTGTCCGGGGGATGTCGGAGGCGAGTCGGAGGAGTGTCGGAGGACGGACTGTCAGGGGCAGCTGATGCGGGTGTCGCCGGGGTCGGTCGTGCAGGTGTCGGTGCCGGGGCCGCCGTTGGCGGTGTCGTTACCGGTGGTGCCGTCGGTGGTGGTGAGGCGGTCGTTGCCGTAGGTGCCGGTCAGGGTGTCGTTGCCCGGGCCGCCGTTCAGGGTGTCGTCGCCGAAGCCGCCGTCGATGTTGTCGTTGCCGAAGCCGCCGTGGGCCGTGTCGTGGCCGTAGCCGGCGCGGATGATGTCGTTGCCGCCGAGGCCGCAGATCACGTCGTTGCCGGATCCGCCGTTGAGGGTGTCCGCGCCGCCGGTGCCGATGATCGTGCAGCCGCGGGCGTTGTTCACCGAGGTGGTGGCGGTGGCCCTGTTGTTCGAGGGCGTCGGGTCCTGCGGGGTGCCGCTGACGTCGGCCGTGTTCGTGAGCGTGCCGGTGGCCCGGGGTTCCGCCGTCACCGTGACCGTCGCGCTCGCACCGGGGGCAAGGGAGCCGAGGGCGCAGGTGGCGCTCGTCGGGGTGGTCGTGCAGCCGCCCTGGGAGGGGACGGCGGAGACGAGGTTGGCGCCGGCCCCGGTGAGCGTGTCCGACAGGGTGACGCCGGTCGCGGTGGCGGTGGACGTGGCGGCGTTGGTGACCGTCACCGTGTAGGTGGCACGGTCGCCGATGCTCACGGTGGTCGTGCCGGTCTTCGTCACCCTCAGGTCCGCCGCGCTCGGCGGAGGCGGGGTCGTACCGTCACCGCCCTCGTAACGGGCGAGGGCGAAGGCGAAGCCCGCCCCGTAGCCGGCGGCGACGATCCTGCCGTCCGGCTGTACGTCCACGCCGCGGATCTCGTCGAAGTCGTTGAAGCCGGTCACCACGAAGCCGTCGCCGCCGAAGCCGGTGTCCACCGTGCCGTTGGGGTGGAGGCGGAGCAGGCCGAAGTCGTTGGCCTCGGAGCTGTTCGGGTCGTCCGCCCGCCCCGCGAGCACGATCTTCCCGTTCTGCTGGAGCGCCATGTCGTACGCGGCTCCGCCGCCGCCCGGGGCGCTGACCGCGGCCCGGCCGCCCGTGCCGAAGCCGGCGTCGGGGCTGCCGTCGGCGTGGTAGCGGAGGGCGATGAAGCCGACGTCGCCGGAACCCGCGGCGACGATCTTTCCGTCGGGCTGTACGGCCACGGCGTTGCCGAACTCGGTGCCGCCGAAGTCCGTGGTGACCGTGCCGTCACCGCTGAAGCCGGTGTCGAGGCTGCCGTCGCTGTGGTAGCGGGCCACCCCGATGTTGAAGGCGGTGTTTCCCACGTAGCCGATCGAGACGATCTTGCCGTCCGGCTGGAGGGCCATCGCGCGGGCGATGCCACCACCGTCCTGCGGTGAGGTGGGCGTGAAGCCCGCGACCACGGCTCCGTCGCCGCCGAGGCTGGGGTCGAGGCTTCCGTCGGTGAGGAGGCGGACCAGCGCGAACCCGCTGCCACCGCCCTTGCCCACGGCGACGATCCGGCCGTCGGGCTGCACCGCCACGTCCGCGCCGTCCGCGGACCCGCCGAACTCGTCGACGCGCACCAGGCCCCCGTCGCCGAAGCTCGTGTCGAGGCTGCCGTCGCTGTGGTACCGGGCCACGGAGAAGAAACAGCAGCCGCCGCCCTCCTCCGCGAACACCTCGGTGGTGCCCACCACGACGATCTTTCCGTCCGACGGCTGGATCGCGACCGCGTTGGCCGAGTGCGAGCCGCCGCCGAAGTCGCTGGTGACCGTGCCGTCCCCGCCGAAGCCCGGGTCGAGGCTGCCGTCGGTGAGGTACCGGGCGAGCGTGAAGCCGGCCTCGCTCACCCCCACCACGACCAGCTTGCCGTCGGACTGCCGGGCGAGGTCGTGGCCTTCCGCGTAGCCGGTGATCCGGGTCGTCACCCGCCCGTCGGATCCGAACGTCGGGTCCAGGTCACCCGGGGCGGCCAGCGCGGTGCCGGGCAGCGCGAGTACGAGCGCCGTGCCGAGCGCGACCGGTACCCCGGCCCTCCCGCCGGGCCTGCGTCGTCGTCGTGCCGGTCTCAGCTGTACGTGGGTCATGGATGAACGAGCCTCCGTCTTCGGGGGTGTACGGGGAGCAGCGCACAGCTTCGTCGCGGAATCGGGCCCCGCCGACGCGGGCCGTGCCGCACTACGCCCACCGGACCCCGCGAACCACCCCCGTGGGGGAGCGCGCGGGGCGCGATCCACAGGCCGGTTTGCTCCGGCCGGGGTCGCGGTGGTGTGCACCGCCCGGCGGCGGGGCCGGCTTGGACACCGCGTACCCTCACCTCGGAACAGCGGCGTCGGACGCGGGGCGAGCGGGGAAACGGAAGATGACTGAGGTGCGCGGGCAGGGGGCCGGGCCCGGTGGGGACGAGCGGGACCGGGCGGCGACCGTCCGCCTCTTCATCGCCCTCGCCCCGCCGGACGAGGCGAAGGACGAGCTGGCGCGGGAGCTGCGCAGCGCGTACGACGCGTATCCGCACATGCGGTGGAACCGTATCGAGGACTGGCACATCACCCTGGCGTTCCTCGGCGAGCTCCCCGTCGCGACCGTTCCGCTCCTGCGCCCGCCGCTCGCGGACCTCGCGGCGTCGCGCCGGCCCGTCGAACTGGGGCTGCGCGGCGGCGGGCACTTCGACGAGCGGGTGCTGTGGAGCGGGATCGACGGGGACCTGGAAGGGCTGCACCGGCTCGCCGCCGACGTCCGTGCCGTGGTCAGGGAGTGCGGTGTCCCCTTCGAGGACCGGCCGCTCCGCCCCCATCTGACCCTTGCCCGCGCGCGCCGCGACGACCTGTCGAGTGTGGTGGACGTCGCCGACGGGCTCGCCGGCTTCACCGGCTGTCGCTGGCGGGCCGACCGTCTCCACCTGGTGGGCAGCAACTTCGGCCGCGGGCCGGGGCCGATCCGGTACCGCGACATCGAGGCGTGGTCGTTCGACGGGCGCTGAGCCGGGGGTGCGGGGGACCGAGGGGAAGCGGGGCGCCGAGGGGGCGTGGGCGCTGCGGGGTGCGCGGGCGCTGAGCCGAGGGCGCGCGGGACCGAGAGATGCGCGGGCGCAGAGGGGTGCCTGGGCGCTGCGGGTCGCAACCGATCCGGGTCCCTGGCACGTGTTTCCCTGTGCAGTGATCGCCACGGAAAGGGAGTTACGTGTCCGTCTCAGGTCTCACCCCGTCCCGTCGCACCGCACTCGCCCTCGGCGCCGGTGCCGCGCTCGCGACCGCCTTACCTCTCGGCGGGTCCGCGTACGCCTCCTCCCCCGCCGGGCGGGACCTCGGTGGGAAGGATCCCGGCGGGCAGCGCCTCGTCGCGCGGCTGCGGGAGCTGGAGCGGCGGCACTCCGCCCGGCTCGGCGTGTTCGCCCACGACGTGCGGACGGGGCGCTCGGTGGCGTACCGCGCCGACGAACGCTTCCCGATGTGTTCGGTCTTCAAGACCCTCGCCGTCGCGGCCGTGCTTCGCGACCTCGATCGCGACGGAACGTTCCTGGCGCGGCGCATCCGCTACACCGAGGCGTACGTCAAGCGGTCGGGCTGGTCGCCCAGGACCGAGCTGCCCGAGAACCTCGCCCACGGGATGACCGTCGCCGAGCTCTGCGACGCCACCCTGCGCTACAGCGACAACACCGCCGCGAACCTGCTCCTTCGCGAGCTGGGCGGTCCGACCGCGGTCACGCGGTTCGCCCGGTCGGTCGGCGACCGCACGACGCGGCTCGACCGCTGGGAGCCCGAGCTGAACTCGGCGGAGCCCTGGCGGGAGACCGACACCACGACGCCCCACGCCATCGGCCGGACGTACGGGCGGCTCCTGCTCGGCGACGCACTCCCCCGCGAGGACCGGGAACGGCTCACGCGCTGGATGCTCGCCAACACCACCAGCGGCGAGCGGTTCCGTAAGGGGCTGCCGGCGGACTGGCTACTCGCCGACAAGACCGGCGGCGGCCGGTACGGCGGCAACAACGACGCGGGCGTCACCTGGCCGCCGGACGGCGGTCCGATCCTGCTCGTCGTGATGACGACACGGTTCGAGGAGGACGCGCCGCCCGTCGATCCGCTGGTGGCCGACGCGGCGGCCCTCGTGGCGGCGGAACTCCGCTGACGCGAGCCGGGGACGAGAGCCGCGACGAGAGCCGGGACGAGAGCCGGGAAATCGGCTCGATTAAATGGGTTGAGCGTCGTCTCCGGCTTTCCTAGGCTGTGGGTACACGCTGAAAGGAGGTGATCCGAGAACATGGTTTCTTTTCGGATTCGTGAGGTGACTGCGGGCTAACGGCCTGCCGTCGCACTCTGTGCACCTCGGCAGGTCATCTGCCGAAAACCACGCAGTCACCCGACCCGTGGGCCGCCGGTAATCCGGCCGGCTCCCGTCCGAACTCGAGCGGACGGGACCAAGGCCCACGGGTCGTCCGCGTTCCCGGCCACCCCCACCGGTCCCCCGTACGCGGGGGCGGCTGCCGGCTGCCGCGCCCGCGTACGTCAGGCCAGGCTCAGGGCGCCCGTCCGTCTGGCCCGTGCCTCGCCCACCCGCAGGATCAGCGAGGCCGCCACGAGGAGCAGGGCGCTCAGCGCTCCCAGGCCGAGCAGCGTGGGGGCGAGTTCGCCCGCCGTCCGGTGTTCGAGCAGCGCCCCGCGGACCGCGAGCAGGCTGCCGGTCAGGGGGAAGACCGCGCCGACGACCTGGACAGCCACGGGCAGGGCGAAGTGCGGGAGGCGGACGCCCGAGACGAACCAGAGCGGCTCGTCGAGGATCGTGTACAGGAAGGCCGAATCCCGGGAGAACACCAGCAGGCTGTTGAGGAACGCGCCCCACGCCACCGCCGGGATCAGCAGGGCCAGAAGGACGACCCCGTACATCCACCAGGCCGCGACGGACAGCGTGCCGAAGCCGGTCAGGGCGGCGACGGTGAAGCAGGTGAGCAGCCAGGCGTTCTGGAGGAGCGCCCCGGCGCCGTTGGCGATCATCAGGGTGAGGCGGCCCGCCGGGGAGAGGAAGAGCAGCTCCAGGGTGCCGGTGGTCCGCTCGAAGGAGAGGTGCCAGGCGCTCTGGACGAGGGAGAAGAAGAAGGCGTACGCGAGGGTGCCGGTGGCCAGGAACGCGAGGAGGCGCTCGGGGTCGGCGGCGAGCGGCCAGTTCTCCGCGGCCCGGGAGGCCGTGGCGACGGGCCGCAGGGTGTAGTAGGTGGTGGCCAGTTGGAGGATCGGCCAGACGAGCATCGAGAAGACGACGAGCGGCTGGCCGAAGAGCCGGCGGTGCTGCTTGAGCGTTTCCGCGGCGAAGACCCGCAGGGCGTGCCGGAGCTGGTTCACCGGGCGGCGCCCTGGCCCGCTGCCGTCGTCACGAGGGCCGCCTCGCCGGTCTCGGCGAGTGTCAGGATCGCGTCCTCCAGGCTGGCCTCGGCGATCTCCAGGCCGCCGATGGAGCCGCCGGCCCCGACCACGGCCGCCGCGAGCGGGCCGGCCATGTCGTCGGGGTGGCGCAGGGTGAGCAGTTCGCCGCCGTCGGGGAGGGGTTCGCGGGTCGCTCCGAAGGTGTCCGCGACGGCCCGGGTGCGGTCGGTGGGGTCGGTGACGGTGAGGCGGACCGTACGGTGGCTGCCGGTCGCGGTCTTCAGTTCGGCCGGGCTGCCCTGGGCGAGGTGGCGGCCGGCGGAGATCACGTACACATGGCCGCAGAGTTCCTCCACCTCGGCCAGGTAGTGCGACGTCAGCAGGACTCCGGTGCCGTCGTGGGCGGCCAGGTCGGCGACGACGCGCCGCAGGTCGCGGGCGATCGGGGCGTCGAGGCCGAGGGTCGGTTCGTCGAGGAGGAGGTAGTCGGGGCGGTTGATCAGGCCGCGGGCGATGGCGAGGCGCTGGGTCATGCCGCGCGAGTACCGCTCGACCATGGTGTCGGCGGCCTCGGTCAGGCCGACGAGGTCGAGGAGCTCGTCGGTCCTGCGGCGCAGTTCGGCCTTGGGGACGTCGTAGAGCTGCCCGAAGTACCAGAGGTTCTCACGGCCGGTCATGCGGGTGTAGACCATGCGCTCGCCGCCGGCGATGAGGTTGATGCGGCGGCGGACGGCGCGGGCGTCGGTGACGGCGTCGAGGCCGTCGACGCGGACGGTACCGGCGCTGGGGCGCAGGAGGGTGGCGAGGATCTTGATCGTGGTGGTCTTGCCGGCGCCGTTGAGGCCGAGGAGGCCGGTGACGCGGCCGCGCGGGATGTCGAGGTCGAGGCCGTCGACGGCGCGCTTGCGGGTGCGGGGGCCGAAGATGCCCTTGTCCCGTACGGAGAATTCCTTGTGCAGGCCGCGGACTTCGATCGCGGTGGTCATCAGTACGCCCTTTCGACGGCTCGGGCCTCGGCCCGCGGCAGGCAGGCCAGCCCCAGGAGGAGGTAGGCGACGGTGAGGGCGGCGCTGACGGCCAGCCTCGGGAGGAGTTCGGGGAGGGTGTGGCCGCCGGTGAAGCTGCCGTGCAGGACGTCCATCGCCGAGGTGGTGGGGAGGATTTCGGCGAACCACCGCACGGGCTCCGGGAGGTAGTCGCGCGGGAAGGTGAAGCCTCCGACCAGGCCGAGCACGATGAAGACGGTGTTCTGCGAGATGTGGGCCTCGCCCGCCGCGATCATCAGTCCGCCGAGGCCGACGGAGAGCGCGAAGACGGCCCCGATCAGCGCGAGGCCGCCGAGCAGCGCGCCCGGCACGGAGGAGACCGGCACGGTGATGCCGAGGACCGCGACGACGAGCCCGAGGGACAGGAACTCGAGGACGCTGCTGACCACCGCGAAGGCGGTGAAGCCGAGGAGGTACGGGAGGCGGCCGGCGGGGGCGATGAGCAGCGCGCCGAGGGTGCCCTGGCGCTGTTCGGTGATGAGGGCCTTGGCGGACCAGAGGATCAGCCGGACGGCGAAGTGGAAGGCGGTCGTGCCGACCACGATGTAGGCGAGGTAGGCGGTGGTGCCGCTGCCGGCGGCGAAGTCGTCGCCGACGGCGCCGCCGCCGATCGCGTGGAAGCCGAGGTAGGCCAGCGCGATGGTGAGTGCGGCGGGCAGGACGGTGCCGACGGCGTACGTCCACGGATAGGCTCGGCGGGTCATCTGCCAGGTGCGCCAGGCGGTTGCCCAGGCTATGGGCATGAAACGGATCCTCCCCCGGGTACGGGAACACTGCGAGTGAGTTCCCCTTAGGAACTTACAGTGAGTTTCTATCGGGAACTCACTCGATGGCGCAAGATGGACCGGTCACCGAACGAGGAGGACACGTCATGGCACGAGCCGTGCCCGAACGCGACGCCACCTGCGCCATCGCCCAGGCCGCGGCCGTCGTCGGCGACTGGTGGAGCCTGCTCCTCGTCCGCGAGACGGCACGGGGGCGGTACCGCTTCGACGAACTCCAGCGCGAGCTGGACATCTCCCGCAAGGTCCTCACCGAGCGGCTGAACCATCTCGTCGACAGCGGCGTCCTCGACAAGATCCCGTACCAGGAGGGGCCGGTGCGGTACGAGTACCGGCTCAGCGACGCCGGCCGCGCGCTGCTCCCCGTCCTGGTCTCGATGCAGGACTGGGCCGACCGCTGGCTGCTCGGCGACGGCTCGCTCACCGCCTCCGCCGACGAGCGGAGCGCCGAGGCCCACCGCGTCCACGACCTGCCCGGCACCCGGCTGCCCCGGCTCGCGCTGCCCGCGCACACGGGCGCGACGCTCGACCCGGTCGACACGGGGGCCGGTGCCACCGTCCTGTTCTGCTACCCGGCGACCGGCCGGCCCGGCCCCCTGCCGGAGAACTGGCCGGACATCCCCGGCACGACGGGATGCACCCTGGAGAACCGGCTGTTCCGGGAGGCGTACCCGCGGTTCACCGCGGCGGGCGTCGCGGTGCGCGGCATCAGCACGCAACGCCCCGACGAGCAGCGGGCGTTCGCGGAAGCAGAGGAGATCCCCTTCCCGCTCCTCTCCGACATGGACGACGGGTTCTCGGCGGCGCTGCGACTGCCGACGTTCCGCGCGGGCCAGGCTCTTCGGCTGAAGCGGGCGGTCCTGGTCCTGGACCGGGAACGGACCGTACGGCATGTGCAGTTCCCGGTCACCGACATCCCGGCCGCCGTGGAGACGGCGTGGCGCGAGGGGGCCGCGGTCGCCTCGGAGTGACGGCGTCGGCCCCGCCTCCCAAGGGGGCCGCGGTCGCCTCGGAGTGAAGATCTCCTCTTCATCTTCCCTGCGAGCGGCGCAAGTTGGGTGTCGGCACCCATGCCGAAGCGTCCGCTCGACTGGAAGGGTGGGGGCGGTGGGTGCGCCGCCGACCGGTCGGCGGCCCGAGGGGGGATCATGTCCGCCGTACCGCGGCCGGCTCGTCAGGAGGCCGAGGGCCGTGCGCGGCCCGTCGGGGCCGTGCCGCAGGACGGGCACATGGTCGTCTGCGGAGACGACGCCCTCGCGCACCGCATCGCCGGTGAACTGGCGGAGGTGTACCGGCAGGACGTCGTCCTCGTCGCGCCTGGCTGACCACAGGGGACCATCCGCTGCACGCCGCGTACCTCACGCTCCTCGACCTGTTCGCGATCGGCGACCCCGCGATCGGCGAGCCCACCGCACGTCAGGTCCTCCAGCTCCTCGCCGGCCTGCTGGGGCTCGCGCTGCTGCCCCTGCTGATCGCCGGCGCCCTCGAAGCACTCGGCGCCTACCGCGGCGCCGCCGCCCTCCGGCGCCCGCCGCGCGGGCTCGCCGGCCACGTCGTCCTCCTCGGTCTGGGGCGGGTCGGCACCCGTGTCCTGGTCCAGCTCCACGACCTGGGGGTGCCCGTGGTGTGCGTGGAGGACGACCCCGACGCCCGGGGCGTCGCCCACGCCCGCACCCTGCGGGTTCCGGTGGTCCTTGGCGACGTCACCCAGGAGGGGGTCCTGGAGGCGGCCAAGATCCATCGCGCACGCGCCCTGCTCGCCCTGACCAGTGCCGACACCACCAATCTGGAAGCCGTCCTGTACGGGCGCACCCTCAACCCGGACCTGCTCGTGGCCCTCCGCCTGTACGACGACGACTTCGCCTCCACCGTCTACCGGACCCTGCGGGCCGCCCACCCCGACGCGCTGACCCGCAGCCGGAGCGTGTCGACGCTCGCCGCGCCGGCCTTCGCCTCGGCGATGATGGGCCGTCAGATCCTCGGAGCGATCGCGGTCGAGCGCCGGGTCCTGGTCTTCGCCGCGCTCGGCATCGCCGGGCAGCCGCAGTTCGAGGGCCGGACGGTCGCGGAGGCGTTCCGCCCGGGCGCGTGGCGCATCCTCGCCCTCGACACGAGCACAGCGGATGCGACGGACGTACCGGAGGCACGGGACGCACGGGACGCGCCGGGAGCTCCCGCCTTCCCCGAGCCGCCCGGCCTGCTCTGGGACCTTCATCCCGGTTACGTGCTCCGCCCCGAGGACCGGGTGGTGGTCGCGGCCACCCGCGCCGGGCTCGCCGAGCTGCTCTCGTGACGACGGTCGCACCCGTCAAGGTTCGCGGGCCGCGCGGCGGTTCATCGCACGTACACCTCGACTTAGGGCTTCCGGACACCCGGTGGCGCCGTGCCGACACGGAGGGGCAGCACGCTCACGCAGGACCGATCACCCCCCCTGCAGAGGAGAGTTGCGTGACTCGCCCCACCACCGCCCGGTCGCTCGCGCTCGTCATGACCACGGCGCTCGCGGCAGCGGCCCTCGCCGTGCCGGCCCACGCCCATCACCGCTCCTCCGGAAACCCGCTCCCGGTCGTGACGCCCCGCGCGGAGACGCCGGTGCTGCACGACGACGAAGCCGGTGGCAACGCCGACGCGGACGACCCGGCGATCTGGCGCAACGCCGCCGCCCCCGATCGCAGCCTCGTCATCGCGACCGCCAAGGAAGGGGGCCTGCGCGTCTACGACCTGGACGCGCGACCGGTGCAGTCGATAGCCGCACCGCCGGCCGCCGGACCCGACGACGCCCCGGGCCGCTTCAACAACGTCGACCTCGTCCACGGTCTGCGGCTCTCCTCGGGCCGGGCCGACCTGGCCGTCACCAGCGACCGCGGCCATGACCGGCTGCGCTTCTACCGCATCGACCGTGACCGTACCGGCGGCCCCCTGACCGACGTCACCGACCCGGCCGCGCCTCCCGTGTTCTCCCGGGACCAGGCCGAGATCAACGACCAGCGGACCGCGTACGGTCTCGCGACCTGGACGGACCGCGCGACCGGGAAGTCCTTCGCCCTGGTCAGCCGACGTGAGCGCACCAGCATCACGCTGCTCGAACTGCTCCCGGCCGCGGGCGGCAAGGTCACGTACCGCACGGTCCGCACCCTGGACCTGCCCTCCTCCTTCCGGCTGCCCGACGGCACCTCGTGGTCCCCGTGCGGCGAGCCCGGCGAGCTGCCGCAGGTCGAGGGCATGGTCGTCGACCCGGCCAACGGCATGCTCTACGCCGGCCAGGAGGACATCGGCATCTGGCGCCTGCGCGCCGACCTCACCGGCACGCCGAAGCTGGTCGACACGGTCCGCGAGTACGGCGTTCCCGGGGTGTACGACGAGGAGACCGAGGAGTGCGCGCCGGGCGCCGACCCCGGCTTCGGCGGCACCAAGATCTCCGCGGACGTCGAGGGCCTGACCCTGCTCACCGAGTCCGACGGCGACGGATACCTCCTCGCCTCCAGCCAGGGTGACGACACCTTCGCCGCCTACGACCGGGAGGTCGGCGACGACAACGAGTACGAGGGCGGATTCCGGGTCGCCGCCGCGCACAGCGCGCTCGACGGCTCCGAGGAGTGCGACGGGGCCGCCGCCCTGAACGCCCCCCTCGGCTCGAAGTACCCGCGCGGCCTGCTCGTCGTGCAGGACGGGCACGACTCGCCCGCCGACGGCGACCGGGCCGCGACCAACTTCAAGTTCGTCGACCTCGGCACCGTCCTGGACGCCCTCGACGACTGAGCCCTTTCCCGGCGGCTCTCCCGGGGCGGCTGCCGCGCCTTTCGGCCCGGCGGCCGCCCCCGGGTCACGGGGTCACGGGGCCGTGAGGAGCGCCGTCACCGCGTGGGCCGTGGCCGGGTGGCGGGCCGTCAGGGCCGGAGAGCGGGCGTCCGGAGCGGCCGGCGTCCAGGGGTCGCCGCCGCCCAGGAGGTCCGCCAGCGCGTCGCTCGTGGACCGGTGGGTGAACAGCAGCGCCGCACCCGCCGGGCCGGCGGCCTGCCCGTCCGCCGGGGCCCATGGGTCCGTGGAGCCCAGAAGTCCCGCCAGGGCGTCGCACGTCTCCGGGTGCGCCGGGAGCAGCGCCGCACCGCGCGGCACGGCGGCCGGCCGGGCGAGCCGCGGCTCCGGTCGGGCGCGCCACGGCGGGACCCAGGCGTCCAGGGCCGCGAGCCGGGCCGGGAAGATCCGGCCCGCCTCGCGGATGAGCAGCGGGGCCAGCTCCGCGGCGTTCGACCGCAGGGTGGTGATGAGGGTCGGCAGCCACGGCAGCAGTACGTCGTCGGGCAACCGCCCGAAGGCGTTCGACACGGCCTCCACCACCACGTCCGCGAGCCCCGGCACCGGCTCCAGAGCGTGCACGAAGCCGCTGAGGTAGCGCGGGTAGGAGGGCACCACGAGGGGGTTGGCGAGGAGTGCGTCGCAGCGTGCGCGCAGTTCACCGCGGGGCAGGGTGCCGAGCTGGACCTGCGCGGCCCACAGCAGCGCCGTCTTCGCCGGGTCCCCCGGGTGCGACTGCGCCACCGCCAGTTCCAGCTGCGTCCGGTCACAGCCCAGGGACAGGGCCAGGCTCTCCATGCTGAACAGGAAGCCCAGCATCGCCGCGACCTGCCCCACGGTCGCGTCCTCGTCGCGGAACGCCGTCGGGAGCAGCGTGCAGTAGTGGGCGTACCCGGTTCTGACGAAGGACTCGATCCACGGCGGCAGCACCGGTTCGCTGGTGCGGTAGTACGCCAGGAGGCCGCGGACCCGGCGCAGTACCTCGGGTGCCCCGTCCACGGTGCGCTCGCCCGCGAGGACGTGGAGGGCGCGGGTGCCGAGCTCGTCGGCGAGGCGCCTGCCGCCGAGGTACAGGGTGGCGTCCTCGACCGCCGCGAGCACCTCCGCCGTCGTGGCCCGCTCACCGTACGCGGTGCGGCGCAGGCGCTGTTCGAGGACCTGCTCCAGGCTCACACCCTCGTAGCCGAGTTCGATGAGCGCCCGCTGGTGGGTGCCGAGCGACAGGTCCCACGACTCCTGGATCGACCGCTCGCCGAGCCGCCGCTCCCCCATCACCGGGCGTGCGGCGCCGGGTGGGAGCAGGCGGCGCAGCATCCACAGGACGTCCGAGCATGGCCGCAGCTCGGGCCGGGACGCCATGTCGAGGAGGGCTCGCCGTACGCCGCGCTGCTGGAGGTCCAGTGCGAGCGGTGCCAGCCGGTCGTGCACGTCGCGGGCGAGCGGCGGCAGGGCGTCGTAGCCGACCTGACCGATCCGGTCGCCGCCCATCATGATCTCGACGAGCCTGCGGACGTCCCGGCGGCCGGGGACGGTGTCCTTCTCGATGCAGGTGACCGCCGCGTCCTGGAAGTCGTACGGCGTGGGCTTGGCCCGGTCCCGCATGGCGGCGAGCAGGATCGATGTCTCGAAGACGGCGATCGCGTCGGCGGTGGAGGCGAGATAGCCGCTGCGGCGGGCGGCGCGGACGATGTCCACCGACCAGCCGAGCAGTTCGGCCTCGTCGAGCGTGTGCAGGGTGGGGGGCTGCTGGAGGAAGCCCGAGAGCCGGTCCTCCGTGGGTACGGGCGGGGGCGGCGGCGCGGCGGCCTTCGCGGCCTTCTTCGCCGGGCGCGACTTCTTCGTACCGGCCTGCCCCGCGAGGCGGTACGGCTCGACCCCGGTGCGCTTGAGGTTCTTCGCCCATTCCGTCGCGGCGATGGACACGGAGCCCGGGGCGAGGCCGAACTGTGCCTCGATCGCCGTGTGGCTGGAGGGGATCAGGCCGTACTGCCAGGTCGTGGCGGTCCGTGGGGAGACGGCGAAGTCGCCGGTGCCGTGCACGCCGAACTCCTCGACGCGGCTGGCCGCGTGGAAGGCGCCGCACACGTAGAGGCAGTCCGCCGGGTCGGTGCCGGTCGCGGCCAGGTGCTCGCGCATCCGGGTCCACATGTAGCGCTCGCGGTCCTCGTCGACGCGCACCCGGTCGCCCCGGCCGGGGGCGAGTCGCCGGAACAGGCTGCCGATCAGGAACATGACCTGGCGGTAGGTGTCGTGGTCGCTGCCGGCGAGCGGGACCTCGACGTACTGGTGCCACCACTCCGACCAGTGCCGCACCTTGCCGTGGCGCAGCAGGTGCTCCTCCAGTTCCGCGAAGCGGGGCCGCAGGTCACCGATCTCGACGCCGACGGCCTCACCGTGCAGGGCGTCCTCGTCGCCGGCGGTCCGCTCACCCGGTTCGGCCTGGTCGGCCTGGTCGGCCTGGTCGGTCTGGTCGGCCTGGTCGTGCCGGGCGTCCCACTGGAAGACGTGGTCGGAGGAGCGGTCGACGAGGACCAGTTCCACGCCCGGTGTGTCGAGGGCGTAGGCGATGGCCTGGTACTCGGCGGAGGCCTCGGTGACGGGTGCGACGACGGACAGCGGGGCCCAGTCGGGCGGGAAGCCGTCGATCTCGCCGGCGAAGGCCTGTACGGCGACGGGCAGCCGGCAGTTGCGCAGCTCGGTGAGGAGCGGCGTCATGTCCTCGCACAGTTCCAGGTAGACGACCTTGGGCTGCTTCTCGCGCAGTCGGCGGGCCATGGCGAGGGCGGAGGCGGGCGAGTGGTGGCAGACGGGGAAGATCTCCAGGGGTTCGCCGACGGCGCGGTCGACGTCGTCGACCATGCCGAGGAGGATGCCTTCAAGGGCGTCCTGGCCCCCTGCGAACTCCTCTGCGGCCTGGTGGAGTTGGCCTCGTAGCGCGGTGAACGTGGCTCCCGGTCCGGTGGTCTCGATAGTCCCGGTCATGACAGCTTGGCGATCGCGTCGCGGCCGCCCTCCAGGAACTCGGGCCAGGAGCCGCCCTCCTCCTTGCCGCGCGGCTCGACGACACCGTGCAGGTACTTGTTGAGAATGGCCAGGTCCTCGGGCTCGCGGCGGGCGAGTGTGCCGACCAGCGAGGCGGCGAGGGCGCGGGCGGTCAGGGTGCGCTCGCCGAAGAAGTCGCTGTGCAGGACCGCGTCCTCCAGGACGCCGATCTGCTCGGCGGTGGAGAGTGCGGACTCCAGCTTCTCGTCGTCGCTGCCGGCCGCGGCGGCGGAGGCCCTCAGGTCGGCGAAGCTCTGGAGGAGGACGTCGAGGAGGGTGGGGGGTACGTCCAGCTCGATCTCGTGCCGACGCAGCAGTTCCTCCGTGCGGAAGCGGACGATCTCCGCTTCGCTCTTCTTGTTCGTGACGACGGGGATGCGGACGAAGTTGAACCGGCGCTTGAGCGCGGAGGACAGGTCGTTGACGCCCCGGTCGCGGCTGTTGGCGGTGGCGATGACCGAGAAGCCGGGCTGGGCGAAGACGATGTTCTCGCCGCCGGCGCTGTCGAGTTCGGGGACCGAGATGTACTTCTCGGAGAGGATCGAGATGAGCGCGTCCTGGACGTCGCTGGTGGAGCGGGTGAGCTCCTCGAAGCGGCCGATGGTGCCGGTCTCCATGGCGGTCATGATCGGCGAGGGGATCATCGACTCGCGGGACTGGCCCTTGGCGATGACCATGGACACGTTCCAGGAGTACTTGATGTGGTCCTCGGTGGTGCCGGCGGTGCCCTGGACCACCTGGGTGGAGTTGCGGCTGATCGCGGCCGAGAGGAGCTCGGCGAGCCAGCTCTTGCCGGTGCCGGGGTCACCGATGAGGAGCAGACCGCGGTCGGAGGCGAGGGTGACGATGGAGCGCTCGACGAAGCTGCGGTCGCCGAACCACTTCTGCGGCACCTCCCGGTCCAGGCCGTCGGCGCGCTCGGAGCCGAGGACGAACAGGCGGACCATCTTCGGGGAAAGGCGCCAGGAGAACGGCTTGGGGTTGTCGTCGATCGACTCCAGCCAGTCGAGTTCTTCGGCGTACTTGATCTCGGCGGGAGCGCGGAGCAGGTCGGACATGCGAGGGCCTTTCTGGGCGTCTCAGATCGGGGCGTCTCAGGTGAGGAAGGTCTTGAGTTCGTGCACGAGCTTGTCGATGTGGCCGGAGACCACCGGGGTGCCGAGCGCCTTGAACCGCTCCCGGAACCAGGGGTTGACCTCCTGCCGTCCGGAGCTGGTCACCGAGCCGACGGGGATGAACTTCACGCCGGACCGGTGGACCGCTTCGATGCCTTCGAACAGGGGCTGTGACCGGTCGAACTCGTAGAAGTCGGAGATCCACACCATCACGGTGTTCTTGGGTTCGGCGATCTTCGGCCGGGCCATCGCCATCGCGATCGGTCCGTCGTTGCCGCCGCCGAGGTTGGTGCGCAGGAGCACGTCGAACGGATCGTGCACCCAGGGGGTGAGGTCGATGGCACGGGTGTCGTACGCGATGAGGTGGACGTCGACCTTCGGCAGCCCGGCGAAGATCGAGGCGAGGATGGTGCAGTTGACCATCGAGTCGACCATGGAGCCCGACTGGTCCACGACGACGATGAGCCGCTGGGGTGTGGTCCGGCGGACGGTGTGCCGGTAGTAGAGGCGGTCGACGTAGAGCCGCTCCTCTTCCGGGCTCCAGTTGGTGAGGTTCTTCCAGATGGTGCGGTCGAGGTCGAGGTTGCGGAAGACGCGCTTGGGCGGGACCGAGCGGTCGAGCTCCCCGACGGTGGCCTTCTCCACCTGCGTGCGGAGCACCTGGGCGACCTCGTCGACGTAACGCCGGATGAGGGACTTGGCGTTGGTGAGGGCGATGCCGGACAGGTTGCCCTTGTCGCGCAGCAGTTGCTCGATCAGGGACATGCTGGGGGTGAGCCGGGCGGCCAGGGCGGGGTCTGCGAGGACCTCGCGCAGGTGCATGCGGCGGACGAGTTCGGCCTCGACCGTGCCGAGTTCGGACCCCAGGCCGCCGGCCGGGCCAACCACTCCGGCTCCTTGCCCGCCGCACAGACCCCCGGGCGGGCAGCCGAGCGCCCGCTCCAGCCACCCCGCGTCCGACTGCCAGCGGGCCAGTTGGCCCGCGGAGACCGTTCCCGATCCGGTGGCGAACACGTTGAGCAGCAGCTTCGAGGCGAGCGCGGCGCGCCGTACCTCCGCCGCCCGGTCGCGCGCGCCGTCCGGGTCGGGCTCCGGCGTCATCAGGCCGTCGAACTCGTCGGCCAGCTCCGGATGCCGTTGTACGACGGAGTCGACGGACGCGCCCGGGTCGAGCAGTGCCGACGGGAGACCGATGTCCTCGACGACGGCGAGGCTCGCCGATTCGAGAGCGGCCTGCTCCTGGGGGTCGAAGAGCCGGGCGAGAAGGCGCCAGTAGAGGACCTGGCGACGGTTGTCGTCGGCGTCGGGGCCGCCGGGGGCCGGGGTGACGGCCGCTTCGGGGCCGTCCGGGGCCGGCGTGACGGCCGCGTCGGGGCCGTCCGGGGCCGGGGTGACGGCCGCGTCGGAGCCGTCGGGGGCCGGGGTGACGGCCGCGTCGGAGCCTGGTGTGGTCGGCCGGGTCCGGTCGGGCGGGGACGTGGTGTCGGTCATGCGCGCAGCAGCTTTCCTGCTCGCTCGCGCAGGACGGTGACGGAGTCCGTGGCCGCCTTCTCCGCCCGTACGCCGAGCTTGTCGGTGGTGCCTCCGGCCCACGCGCCCGCGTGGACGGCGACGGTCTTCTTCCGGACGGTCGTCTCGACGGCGAGCGGCTGGAGGACGAACTCCCCCGCGTCCCACCGGAGCAGCCCGAGGCACGCGCCGGAGGCGGCGACGGTCTCCGGAGTGAGCGGGCCCGCGGCGGGGACGCGGTCGGTGTCGACGACCAGCCGGTGCCCTGCGACGGTGAACACGGTCGCCCCGTCATCCCCACACTCCGCCGCGTACCCCTCCAGGAGTACGGGGACGGCGATCCGGGCGGGGTGGCGGTCCAGCGGGGCGGTCACCGGGTCGGTGGCGGCGGCCAGGATCACCCGGGCGGTGGCGAAGGGGTCGGCCGGCTCCCCGGCGCGCGCCCGTTCGTCGTCCCACACGAGGTCGCCCTCGGTCGTGACGGGCATGGCGTCGAGTTCCATGGCGCGCCCCTCCCCCGCCGCGCCGAGCAGGGACATCCGCGGCCGGAGGAGCTGCCACAGACCGGCGCCGACGACGGTGTCGGGCTTGGGTGCGGACACCGCCGCCCTGACGAGGCGCGGCGCCGTCCCGTCGGAGGGTTCGAGCACCGCGTGGACCTGGGCCTGCACGGCGGTCGCGTGCTCCTGTACGTCCACGCCCAGGGGCAGCAGACGGCCGGTCACGGTGGACAGGGCGGGGGCGGGGGCGGCACCCGGCAGGGTCAGGAGCAAGGCGCGCGTCCACAGGTCGGCCCAGCGGCGGACCGGGACGCGCTCCAGGGTGGCGCCGGGGCAGGAGGCGGCGAGTTCGGCCGCGAAGCCGTCGAGCAGGGTCGCCAGGCGGCGCAGCCGGGTGTCCGGCAGCATCGCGGAGACCACGGGGGCGGCTCCGGCGACGAGTTCGTGGTCGATGCCCTGCCAGCCGGCGCGGGCGAGGTCGCAGAGCCAGGCGCGGGCGGCGGCGAGCACGTTGGCACCGGTGCCGTCGGCGGCCGTGGCGTCCCTGTCGGTGGCGCCGGGGTCCGGGGCGCTCCGCTCGGCGCGCGGCCGGCCGGTGACGTCGGCGACGCGGTCCGTCAGGGCGTCGTGCGCGGCGCCCATGAGGGCGGTGCGGGCGGCGGCGAGCGCGACGAGGTGGTCCTCGCCGGCGGCGCCGGCCGCGGCCTTGTCGGCCGCCTCGGCGACCAGCGAGGCGAGGGGTGTCCCGGCGACGGCGTCCGCGAGCGCCGCGAGTCCGGCGGCCTGGGCGGGCTGCGGTCGGAGCAGTCCGGCGACGAGTGCCTGGTCGAAGGCGTCGACGGCGTCGAACGCTTCGTCGAGCCCGTCGACGGGGTCGGTGAGCAGGTCCGTACGCATCAGGCGACCGTCCTCGTCGGCGGGAACCACTGCATCTCGGGCAGCGGCGCGGTGGTCGGCTCCAGTTCGAGGTAGGCGAGGTGCCGGAGGAACCGGCTGAACACGGGGGCGGCCGCCGAGGTGTCGCCCTGCGCGGGACGCGCGGCGGTCATCACCGAGACGAGCTTCTGCGCGTCGGGTTCGCCGTCCGGGGTGTCGGCCTTCAGGTACCGGGCGACGCGCTCGGCCCCGTACTGCAGGACGGCCTCCCCGACGAGGGCGCGGATGTGGTTGCAGAAGGTGCCGCGCGCTCCGCCGCAGGGGCGGTTGTTGTTGGTGCTGCACGCGAACGCGTACGTCGTGGTCGCGATCGAGGACACGTACACGCGTCCTGCGTCGGACCCGCTGGACACGACGCCCTGCAGTCGTCCGTCGGCCAGTTCGACGAACGGCACCTTGGCGAGTTTCCGCGGTCGCGCGGGCGGCACCACCCGCGCCGTACTCGACCTCTCCCAGACCGGCAACGTACCTCTCCCATGCACGTCGAAGGGATGCTCTCGCCGTCGTGGCGGAACGAGATCGAACCTATCCCCGCCCACTGACAACGCCTCGAAAACGCACATGCGAACGGAGCCAGGCCCCAGAAACGTGCTGGGGAAGGAGGCTGGGCGGGGTGAGGGGAAGGAGGCTCGGCGGGATGAGTCGGGAGGCGCCGAGTGGCCGGTCGTCGGCGCGGCGACGAACCCTACGCGCCGCCCCAGGTGTCCCCGGAGTCGCCGCCTCCGCCGTACGGCCACGGCTCGTCCGTCCCGAATCGGACCCACAACCAGAAGGCACCCGCGCCGAGCGCCAGCAGACCGACGGGGATAAGGACGGCCAGAAGTATCGCCACCACCATGTCCATCTTCTCAACCAATCGTCAGGCGGCTCGCCGCACGGGATGTGTCACGGAGGCCCGCCAGGCTAGCCTTCCGGAAGGCTTCCCCTGCCTGCTCGGAGTCTCCCGTCAACATGACGGCTTGAAAAGGAGGTTGACACGTGTGCCTCTCGTCCGACGACCGCGCCGGGACCGCTCGGGGCGCTCTCCCGAGGCGCGGGTCATGAGGGTGTGCCCCGGCGAGCACCGGGGGCGGCGTTGACCTTGCTGACGAATCTCCTCTTCCTCGGCGGCGGATTCGTAGCGCTCTTGCTCATATCCCTCCTCCCGATGCTCATCATCGGGGCGCCCAAGGAGTGGTGCCGCACCTGCAAACACCAGAGCTACGACCACGAGGACGGCACCGGACGGTGCACGGGCGACGACTTCCCCACCGGTGAGTTCGCACCGAGCGGCACCTGCGACTGCTGGGGGTACGTGCCGAACAGAAAGCCCCGATAAGGGGCGGCCGGAGAGGCGACGGCAGGCGGCTCTCGCGGAATCGTGGCACGACAGGGTGAGTGGACGCCTCAGGAAGGGGCGGACCAGATGTCTATCGGGACGGTGCTCGTACTGCGGCCGGCCGGGTCGAGGATGCGGCCCATGCGCTTGACGAAGCTCAGCGAGACGGCTTGGTCGAGCACCTTCAGGTGCGGCAGGGCGCTGGTGAGCCGGGCTTCGAGGCCGCGGATGTCGGGGAGGGAACGGAGCCAGACACTGATGAGCAGGTTCGCCGTGCCGCCGGCGAGGCCGATGCACGCCCTGATCTCGGGGACGGCTGCCAGGAGTCTGTTCAGGGCGTCGCGGTCCTCGATCTCGGCCTTGGCCCAGATCTGGGTGGAGATCGGCCAGCCACACAGGGGCTGAGCGACCTCACAGCGCAACTCCAGGTCCTCGTTGGCGGTGAGGAGCCGGAGCCGCTTGCGTACGGTGGTGATCCCGACGCCCAGTTCCTGGGCGAGGTCCGTGAGCGTGGTGCGCCCGTCGGCCCCCAGGCGCACGATGAGGAGCCGGTCCCTCTCGGTCAGCGTCTGGGGCGTCGACGGCGAGCGCGTCGGCCGCTCGGCGGTGATGCGGGCCCGCTGCCGGGGATCGAGGGAGCGCAGTCGCCAGTCGGCGGCGTGCGTGAAGACGTGGGTGCCGAGCTGGGTGCGGGTCGCGCGGATGCCGGGAAGTACTCCCAGGCGTTCGAGCAGATACCCGGAGAGCGTGGAGATCGTGGGCGTCGAGACGGTGAGCAGCAGGTCCCGGCCGCCGCTCGTGTGTTCCACCGTCAGGACGTGGGGCCATCGCGCGAGGGTGTTGGCCACATCGAGCGTGTGGCCGGCCTGACAGTCCACTTCGACGAAGGCGAGGCAGCTCTGGGAGACCTGTGCGCGCCCGGGCTGTGCCGTGACCCACGCGACGCCCGCCTCGGTCAGCCGGGACCAGCGCCGCGCCACGGTGACGGGGTCGAGGTCGAGGGCGCGCCCGATGCGGGACCAGGGGGCTCGGGGGTCGATCTGCAGCGTGTGGACCAGGCTCAGGTCGAGTTCGTCCAGGGGTGCAGATTCCTGCAAACGATCAGCCATTGAAGCAAAATCCTGCGTTTTCCGGGCGCATGGATCTTGAGTATCCATCATCACAGGCATCCGGGCGAGGGCGCGGGTACGTCAGTGGAGGGGGTAGCGGTGTCGGTGCGGGAGGACGCACGGAGCGTGCGGGGCGATCTGGTCCGCCTGCGGCGGGGGCTGCATGCCGATCCGGAGCACCCCGACCGGCCACCGGCTGGGGGGACTTGCTCCCGAGTGCCGGCCGAAGTACCCGGCGCGTTCGTGGTCCTGGGCGCCTGTCCACCGGACCGGGATGTCCAGCGGGCCCCGTACGACCACTCGCCCCTGGTCGTCTTCGACGACGGGGTGCTGAGCGACGGAGCCGCGCTTTACGCCGAACTCGCCCTGCCCCGCAGCCCGGAGAAGGCGAAGCCCGCCCGCGGCTCCTGACCACTCCGCCCCCGCCCTCACCCGCCGCGTCTGCGTGCGCGCCGGGCCCGGTGCGCGGGAGCACCGCGCAGGCGGGCAGGCCGCCGCAGAACGTGAAGCCCCTCCCACAGCCCCGCAGCACGTCAAGCCCCGCCCACAGCCCCGCAGCACGTCAAGTCCCATCCGCAGTCCCGCCGTACGCGGCCCATCCGCGCTGTGCCTCGTCCCCCAGGAGAAACCCGTGCCCGATCAGATATCCCCGGCCACCAGATCCACCGTCCCCCACGCCACGACCAAGAGCACCACGGCCGTACGCGCCCCTGCCCCGTCCCGGCGACGCACCGTCATCGGCACCGGCGTGGGCAACGCCCTGGAGTGGTACGACTGGAACATCTACGCGATCTTCACCCCGTTCTTCGCCTCGCAGTTCTTCCCCTCCGCCGACCCGACCTCGGCCCTGCTGAGCACTCTGGCGATCTTCGCCGTGGGCTTCCTGATGCGCCCCCTGGGCGGGCTCCTCTTCGGCCGGCTCAGCGACCGCAGGGGGCGGCGTGCGGCGATGGTCGCCTCCATCGCGCTGGCCGCCGCGGGAAGCCTGCTGATCGGGCTCGCGCCGACCTACGCCACGCTGGGCGTCGGCGCCTCCGTCCTCCTGGTGCTCGCGCGGCTCGTCCAGGGCCTGGCGCACGGCGGGGAGCTTCCCGCGGCGCAGACCTATGTGGCGGAGATGGCCCCCCGCGAACGGCGAGGCCTCTGGTCGAGCCTGATCTTTGCCTCCGGCACCTGCGGCATCATGGTCGCCACCGTGCTCGGGGCGGTCCTCGCCTCCTTCCTCAGCGAGAACCAACTGCACGCGTGGGGTTGGCGGGTGCCCTTCGTGATCGGTGGTCTGCTCGGTCTGTACGCACTCGTGATGCGGCTCCGGCTGGAGGAGACCGCAGCCTTCGAGAAGCAGGCCGACGCCTCGGGTCACGAGCCGCGTACCTCCCTGTGGGCCGGCTTCCGGGAGAACCGGTCGGCGTGCCTTCGCGTGCTCGGCCTCACCATGGGCGGAACGGTCGTCTACTACACCTGGGCCGTCTCCGCCCCCGCCCAGGCCATCTCCCTCAAGGGCATCGACGCCTCCTCCGCGCTGTGGGCGGGAGTCCTCGCCAACCTGGTCTTCCTCGTGGCGCTGCCCCTGTTCGGCGCCCTCTCCGACCGTGTCGGCCGTAAGCCCGTCCTGTACGGCTCCTACATCGGCGGAGCCGTCCTGGCCTTCCCCCTCAACTGGCTCATCCAGGACCAGGTGTGGCAGCTGGCCGTCTCGATGACGACGGCCATGCTCTTCATCTCCGCAGGCGTGGCGATCACTCCCGCGGTCTTCGCGGAGATGTTCCCCACCGGGCTGCGTACAACAGGCGTGGGCTTCCCCTACGCGATCGCCGTGGCCGTCTGCGGCGGCACCGCCCCGTATCTTCAGACGTGGCTGTCCAGCAACGGGAAGGGTGATCTCTTCCTCGGGTACACGGTGGCCCTGCTCATCCTCGCCCTGGCCGTGATCCGCCGGATGCCGGAGACGAAGAACACCGACCTGACGTGACCGCACCAGGGACGACTGCGTCCGCAGCCACCACCACCTGGCGAGACGATTCTGCGGAGTGCGGATCTGATCCGAGAAGTGCCCCTGGACGGGGCGACAGTGCCCGTACTCCCCCGGCAGCTGTACCCAGCGACAGCCAGTGCGAGCCTTGTGCAGCACCCCGCCTGGCGGGACGACAGGGCGGTCGCTCCGGGCGGTGGTTCCGGAGCGACCGCCAGGCGGGAGGCGTCAGTTGCCGCCGGTCGGCAGGCCGTGGCCGCCGCGTCCCGCGTACACGGCGTCGTAGACGGGCCGTTCGACCCCGTCCGCGTCCGAGAGGACGTTCTTCACCTGCCCGTCGACGACGAACGTGGTGGATCCGCCGCCGTCCAGGTTGAGCGCGTCGACGGCGCCGAGGTCCTCCATGATCTTCGCGAGGTCGTAGATCGGGACACCGCGGCGCAGGCCCTTGTCCCTGGCGGTGACGGTGACCAGGAGGGTGCGTCCGTAGCCGTCCGCGCCGATGGCGGTGCGCGGGTCGTTGGCGATGTTGTCGGCCGGTTCGGCAACGACCCTGCCGTGCCGCATCAGATCGTGGGTGCCGTTGACGACGTCGATCGACGGGTACGCGGGGTCGAGCGGCAGGTCGACGTCGTCGGTCGGGTCCGCGACGACGCCCAGGTCCGTGGCGCGCTGCGTGTACGTGAGCTTCGCGCCCACCATGGCGTGGTCCCTGAGCCACTGTGCGCCGCCTCCGGTCTGGGCGTCGTCACCGATGCCCTGGAGCACCTTGCCCCCCGGAGGGATGTCCATGCCGCCGCGCGGGGACTTCACCGCTGTGACACGGCCCGACGCGTCGACGGCGACCTCGACACCGTCGGCGTCGTCCGCCGCCACGAAGGGGGTGTGCCGGGGCTCCGGCGTCTTCTGGCCGTAGGCCGAGGTGAAGACGACGATCTCGCTGTAGTCCTGGTAGTAGGGACCGCTCTTGATGACATTGCCGTACTGGTCGAGCCGTTGGACGTCGCCGTTCGCATCGGTCGTGTACGGGAGGGACCTGTCGCCGGCCTCCTGCTGGCAGAACGGGATCCAGCCCGGGTACCGGTTGACGGCGTCGACCACGCGCGTGGCGTCGTCCGCGGTGTCCGCGGTGTTCCGGTCGGACGTGATTCCCAGCTCCGTCGTGATCTTGGTGAGGTGCGGCCGGCCGTGCTGGAGGACGACGGAGTTCTGCCCCTTCAGGCAGGCGGCGCCCTGCACGACGTCCTCCTGGACCGAGGTCACCATCGGGACCGACCGCTCCTCCGCGATGCTCTTGCCGGTCGTGTCGTCCTCGTCCTTGGTGGAGACGGAGTAGCCGCCGTTCACACCGACGTACGGCGCGTCCTTCGCGGTGGTGCCGACGGTGGCCAGCATCGCGGTGGTGGGCTCCTTCACGCTCACCCCGGCGCCCACCGTGCTGTCCAGGGATATCGCCCCCAGGTCCGGGTCGATGACCGCCACACGGACGACGATCTCGGAGGAGTCGCTGGAGTACGTGGTCCGCTCGATGCCGTCCGCCACCGTGAGGTGATGGGCCGTCAGGGTGTCCAGGACCGAATGGATGTCGTTGGTGGCGGGGTCGGCGACCGCCGCGCTCTGGGTCAGGGCCAGTGTCGCCAGGGCGACGGGAACGGCCGCGACGCGGAGCATGCGTGAGCGGTCGGCGGAGTTCGAGGTGGGGTTCATGGTCAGCACTTCCCTTCGGCGTCGGCGAGCTTGTGGGAGCTGACGGACGACTGGTACACGGCGGGCAGGGTCGTCTCCTCGCCGGGCGGGACGACGAACGCCCGGTACGCGACGCCGCCTTCCTGCCAGGTTCCGGAGTATCCGGGATCCCGGAAGAAGCAGGCGACCTTGTGCGACCGGTTCGCGACGGACACCAGCTTGTCGTCCCAGGTCACGCCGTAGTCCCTGTTGCCCAGGACGCCGTCCGGAAGGACCTCGGCCTGGCTCGCCACTCCTCCGGCACCGCGCCCGCTCGGGCCCTGGAAGATGCACACCCGGCCGGCATCGCAGCGCTCGAACCCGGTGCGGCAGAGCGACTTCGACGGGGCGAACTTGTGCGAGGCCACCGTCACCTTCGGCAGCCCGTCGGCACCCTTGGCCAGGTCGCCGCCGGCATGGCCGGGCAACACGGCCTGGATGTCGGTCCCGCCGTACGCCGGGTCGTCGTAGAGGCACGTCCAGGAGGTGGTGTTGTTCCGGAACGACAGGAAGGTCCGGTTCTTCAGGCTCTCGACCGTGCCGTAGTCGAGCACGGGCCCGTCCTGCGGCGCGAGCGAGACCATCTCGCCCTCGCCGCCGGCCTGCGTGTACAGGCAGAACGTCTTCGTCGGACAGTCGGTGTACGCCGCCTGCGCCGGTCCGGCCTGCACCCACACCAGGCAGGCGGCCAGGAGAACGGCGGCCAGCCCGGCGAGCGCCAGGCGGCCGAGTGAACTCTTGATCATGTGCATGGTCGTGAACTCTAAAGAACCCACACACGTCACGACACACCGGATCAGGCGAGTACGTTCACCGCGAGACCATGGCGAGCCGGTCCACCAACATCGACCCCTCGGTGTCGCCCCCTGCCAGGCCCAGGCCCGGCAGACCGTCGTACGTGACGCGCACGCAACTGACCGACGAGGAGCGGGAGTTCATCGGGCCGTACCTGCCGATCGGCAAGTTCGGCCCGTACCCCAAGGCGGTCGTCCATGAGAAAGCCGTCCAGTCGATCGCGCCTGGACGGCCCATCTCACCGTACGGGAGACGCAGATCTAGCAGACGGCAAGGTCCCGCGGTGGACCGAGCCGGACTCGGGGCCCTGACGAGAACGTGCTGGAGTACTCGGGTGCTCGGGGCGCCTCACGCGGCATGCGTGCCGACCGGCTCCGACCGGTTTCCCGGTGCGGAGCCGGACCGGTGTCACGTCGTCAGCGCCGCAGTGTCAGCAGACCCGGCCGGTAGGGCCACTGGCCGTAGTCGCCGCCGGAGTCGGGGGCACGTCCCTGGTAGAGGAACTGCAGGTTGCAGGGGTCGACGGTGAAGGTCTGATCGGCGCTGGTGCGGATCAGTTCGCCGTGGCTGATGTCGTTGGTCCAGGTGGCGCCGCTGTTCGCCTTGCCGGCGAAGGGGTTGCTCTCGGTCGCGGCCTGGGGTGTCCACGAGCCGTTCAGGCTGGTGGCCGTGAACGAGCGGAAGTAGCGCCCGTTCGCGCCCTTCGCCTCGACGATCATGAGGTACTGCTGCCGGCCCTGGACCTTGTAGACCTGGGGGGCCTCGAACAGGTTGGCCTCCGTGTCGCTCATGATCGTCGTGTACGACGAGCCGAAGCTGCCCGGGAAGTTCCCGATGGGCATGCTCGCCCGGTAGATCTTGCCGTTGTCACCGGCGAAGAACAGGTACATGTTCTGGTCGTCGGCGATCAGGGTCTGGTCGATCGGGCCGGTGGGGGAACCGGTGATGCTGCCGGTGAACAGCGGCTGCGGCGCGGACCAGCCGTTGGGGTTGGTGGGGTCGTTCGACGTGCGGTAGATGAAGGGCCACTGGCCCCACTGGTAGGCGAGCACCCAGATGTTCTTCGGCGCGAAGTAGAAGAGCGTGGGCGCGACGACGGAGTTCGACATGGTGTTCTGGCCGGCCGAGGCCATCTCCGACCACTGGGCGAACGGGGTGAAGTTCATCGAACCCCAGCCCGCTCCCGTTCCCGCGGCGCCGTGCGTCGTCGCGTAGACGAGGTGCTTGCCGTTGTACGGGGCGACGGTGAAGTCCTTGAGGGAGGCCCAGCCCGCCTTGGGCTGTGCCAGCGCGCCCGTCGACGACCAGCGGTACGTCGCCGGGAGGGCGCATGTGCCGGGGGTGCCGGCGCCGACCTTGACGAGCTGCCACTGCTGGTTGGTGCCGCCCCAGTCGTCGTACTGGACGATGTTCGCGCCGTCGGCCGTGGAACCGCCCTGTACTTCGAGGGCCTTGCCGCTGTGGCGCGCGATGAGCCGGATGTGGCCGTCGGCGCTGTCGGCGAGCCGCCACTGCTGGTTGGTGCCGTTCAGGTCGGTCCACTGGACGATCGCGCCGCCGTTGGCGGTGGAGCTGTTGTGGACCTCCAGCACCTTGCCGGAGTGGCGGGACTTGATGCGGTAGTAGCCGCCGCCGGAGTCGACGAACTGCCACTGCTGCTGGTTCTGGTCGTTCCTGGACCACTGGGTGATGCGGGCGCCGTCGTTGGTCGCCAGGTTGTAGACGTCGAGGGCCTTGCCGCTGTTGCGGTTGACCAGTACGTAGGAGGCGTTGGTGTCGACGGTCGCCGCGGCGGCGGGCGGGGCACTGAGGAGGGTGGCCCCGAGCAGCAAGGACGACAGGACCGCGAGTACGAGACTCAGGACCAGGGGTGGATGGCGAAACCGCATCAGAAGAGCTCCTTCAGGGGATGGAGGTGAGGTGACGGGTGGTCGGGGACGGTGTAGGTGTGAAGGCGGCCGCACATGCCGAAGGCCTGGTGCTCCGGGCGCTCAAGGCGTGACACCTCGCCGTGGCCGAGGTGCGAGAGGTCTCCGGCCTTCAGCCGTTCCAGCTGACGGCCGGTCGTGACGGCCGCGGCCATCGGGCCGTCACGCCAGCGGATCCGCCAGGCGTCCAGGAGCTCGCTCTTCAGGCGGAGGGCCGCGGTGTGGAACTCCGGGAGCCCGCCTTCGCGCAGGGCGAGGAACCCCTCCAGCGCCAGGTCGCGGCGGCGGCGCGCCGACGTGGAATGGTCGCCGGTCAGGGCGGCCGCCTTCCGGTAGGAGTGGGGGTCGGCGAGGACCGGGGCGGGGAAGGTGAAGACGGCGTCGCCCGCCTCGGGCAGTCCGCTGTTCTGCATGAGCACCACGAGGCGCAGACCACCGGCGTTGACGAGGCGGTGGATCGTGCCCGGGGTGAACCAGACGACGTCACCGGGGTGCAGCGGGGTGTCGGCGAAGCCGGTGCTGGTGAGGGTCTGGACGCTTCCCTCGCCGCCGATGACGACGTACGCCTCCGAGCAGACGAGGTGCATGTGGGGTGTGCCGCCGCACAGTCCGTCGGCGGCCTCCCAGTCGTACACGGTCAGCCCGGAAATCCCCACGCCGCCGGGGAACGGGGTCACCACGGGTGGTCCTCGACGTGGCGGGCCAGGCGCTCGGGCGTCCACGCTCCGTCGGCGACGACGATCCGGTAGCGGCGCGACAGGGTGTCGCCCGGGGCCAGCGGCAGTTCCTTGTCGAACGCCAGGGAGGGGTTGACGGCGGGGATGGGGTCGCTGCGGACGAACCACTGGCAGGGAGCTTCCGGATCGTCCAGGAACAGGAGCGTGGACGAACGGTCGATCTCGTCGTGCGTGCCGACGAAGGCGAGCCAGTCGCCCTGCTCCCCCATCGCGGGGCCGATCACGTCGCCGCCGGTGAAGTCGCGCGGGCCGCGCCAGAAGAGGCCGGAGTATCCGGCGAGCTCTCTGCCCTGTGTGCCCGGGCTGCCGAACCGCAGAGTGGTGTCGTGGACATTGGTCAGCGCGGTGGTGATCTCCAGGGTCCAGGAGTCGGGCTCGACGTCGCGTGCGGTCAGCGTGCGGCGCTCGTCGATCCAGTGCTCCCCCGCCATCGTGTGCCAGGCGAGGTCCTCGGTGATGACAGCGCGGTCGTGGTCCGTTCCGGCGGACACGGCGAGGCTGCGCATCGTGCCGAGGTTCGGCAGGTCGACGTATCCCTGGCCGCGCAGGTAGGTGCCGCCGCCCCAGAAGTTCTGCCCGGACACCCATGACGCCGTGAGCTGGATGCCCTTGTGCCAGCGGTGATCGTGCGGCCGGTAGCCGGTGACCACGTCGCCGGCGAGCGTGCGCACCGGATGCAGATACGGCTTCGGTGCCTCGAAGGGGTCCATGACCGGCCGGTGCACGTAGCGGAAGAGGTCGGTGCCGCGCGCTCGGACGATCAGCGAGTCCTCGTTCTCGACCAGTTCGAACGTCATCGGAACACCCCCGGCAGCCCTCCGTTGAGCGAGCCGTAGAACGGGTCGGCCGCGTCGATCTCCCCGCGCCGGACCGGCAGTCCGGTGATCGCGGCCTTGTACAGGGCGGTGACCAGTTCCATGGTGGATCTCCCGAGGTCGGGCCGGGCCCCCACTTCGTAGCCGTTCAGGAAGGCGTCGAGCTGGGCGGTGTGCGAGCTCGGCAGGTCGTCCGGCGGTTCCCAGGTGACGCCGGGCGACCCGGCGGTGACCGTCCAGTCCGCGTTGGAGTAGCCGTACAGATGGCGCAGCTCGACCGTGGCCTCGCTGAAGTCGAATCGCAGGTAGCTCTCCTCGCGCGGGGAGAGGACGCTGTTGACGACCGTCGCGATGGCTCCGTTCTCGAACCGGACCAGAGCCGTGGACACGTCCTCGGTCTGGACGTCGCGCTCCAGCCGGCCGGCCATCGCGCGCACCTCGGCCCAGTCGCCGAGCACCGCGAGCATCAGGTCCATCTGGTGGATGCCGTGGCCCAGCGTCGGGCCGCCGCCCTCGCTCTCCCAGGTGCCGCGCCAGGGCACGTCGTAGTACGCGTCGTCGCGGTACCACGCCGTGACGCACTGCGCGACCAGCGGGCGGCCAAGGGTTCCGGCCGCGATCCGGTCGCGCAGGTACCGGGCCCCGGAGCCGTACCGGTGCTGGAACACCGCGCCCGCGACGGCGGTCCCCTCGGCGGCACGGATCCGGTCGATCTCGGCGAGGGACAACGCCACCGGCTTCTCGCACCACACCCACGCCCCCGACTCCAGGCAGGCCACGGCCTGGTCGGCGTGGAGGAACGGCGGCGTGCACAGGTGGACGAGGTCCGGCCGCTGCTCGTCGAGCATCGCGAGCAGGTCGGTGTAGACCGCGGGGATGTTGTGCTCCGCCGCGAACGCCTCGGCGCGCGCGGCGTCCACGTCGACGGCTGCCACGATCTCGGCCCGGTGCGCCTGGGCCCGGAGGGCGGGGACGTGGCAGATGCCCGCGATCCCGCCGGTTCCGACGATGGCCGTCCTGATCATCCGCCCAGCACCTCCTTGATCGCGTGGTAGGCGGGCTTGGGCCGCAGGTTCTCGTCGTAGGGCAGCGCCGCGCCCTCGCCGGGGAAGACGGAGGGGATCCACGAGTACTTGTCCGTGTAGTCCCAGATGGTGATGCCGACGCACTTCTCGACCGCCAGGCAGGCCTTGGTGTAGTCGGCGTACCAGGTGGCCTGGGTGGCGAGCTGCTCCGGCGTCGCGGGGAGGTTCATCCGGATGTCGAGCTCGGTGACCGCGACCTCCACCCCGAGGTCGGCGAAGCGCTGCATGTTCTGCTGGACGTCGGCGGGGAAGCCGTACTGGAGTGCCAGGTGGCCCTGGATGCCGAAGCCCTCCACCGGGACGCCGTCGGCCTTCAGCTGCTTGATCAGGGTGTAGTAGGCGTCGCTCTTGGGGCCGATGCCGTCGACGTTGTAGTCGTTGAGGTACAGCTTGGCGTGGCGGTCGGCCTCGTGGGCCCAGCGCAGGGCGTCGGCGATGTAGCCGGGGCCGAGCGTCTTGTAGAAGAGCGACTCGCGGTAGGTGCCGTCCTCGTTGAAGGCCTCGTTGACGACGTCCCAGTGGATCACCTGGCCCTTGTAGTGCCGGACCACCTTCTGGATGTGGTTCTTGAGGATGGCGCGGAGCTCGTCGGCGGTCCAGGTGCCCTCGGTGAGCCAGGCGGGGAGCTGCTGGTGCCAGAGGAGCGTGTGGCCGCGGACCTTCATGTGGTGAGCCTTGGCGAAGGAGACGACCTCGTCGCCGGCGGTGAAGTCGAAGACACCGCGCTCGGGCTCGGTGGCGTACCACTTCATGGCGTTGCCGGGGGTGGTCTGGCCGAACTCGCTGCCGAGGAGCTTCAGGTAGGCGGCGTCGGTGAACTCGGGGTTGTCGGTGGCGGAGCCGAAGTACTTGTGGTGCTTCTTGGCCAGTTCGGCGAGCGTCCTGGGGCGGGGGTCGGCCGCCGCGGGCGCGGTGGCGAGCCCGGCGGCGAGGCAGGCCGCGGCGGTCAGGGTGGCGAGCATCCGGGATGCGGTGACGGTCCGGGAAGTGGACATGGCTGACTCCTCGTGCGGTAGGCGGTTCAGTCGAGGACGATCGTGGTGAGCGCGCGCGGGGCGAGCTCGGCCGTGAGGGTCGTGCCGTGGGTGGAGACGACGTCGGCCGGGGTGATCGAGCGGGTCTCGTCGGTGACGTAGGCGTCGGGGTGCCGGTCGTGGCCGCCGCGCAGGGTGAAGTCGGCGGAGCGTTCGGTGGTCGCGGTGTTGAGGATCTCGATCACGCGGCTGCCGTCGGTGTTCCGGAAGGCCGTGATCCGGAGGGCGGGGTCGGCGTTCGTGACCGGTACGCGGACGGCGCCGGGGCGGATGAAGCGGCTGAAGGCGGCCAGCGCCCAGTACCGCTTGGACACCCGGTAGGAGTCTCCGGGGTTGGCGAGCTGGATGAGTCCCCGGGTGGCGCCGAGGGACGCGCCGGTCCAGTAGACGTAGGCGTTGGCGTTGCCGGTGGTGAAGGTGTTCTGGATGTCGGCCGCGACGGTGAGCCCGTCGTAGCCGCTGCCGTCGTCCCAGTTCTCGTTCCAGGTGGTGCCGTCCGGCGACCATTCCGACATCCACACGTGCTTGTCGGTCGGCTGGGGGACGTCGGTCGGGCCGCTGTAGCGGTGACCTGTGATGGTCCGTACGGCCCTGTCGGCCGCGGGGTCCGCCTCGATGGCCTGGGTGTAGGCGACCTGGCGGTCCCAGCCGGCGGCGTCGCAGCAGACCAGCCGGGTCTTGAGTCCGGATGCGCGGACGGTGGGCCCGAGCACCTTGAGGAAGTCGACGGCCTGCTGCGGGGTGAACCGCATCGAGGCGTAGGTCGCCGTCCAGTCGGGTTCGTTGGTGAACCCGAGGTCGGTGATCCCGACGCCTTCCTGCCGGTAGAACTTGGCGTACTGGACGAGGTAGTTCGCGTACGCCTGACGCCATTCGGGCCGGAGCTCGCCGCCGTCGTTCTCGCTTCCGTTGGTCTTCATGAAGGCCGGGGCGCTCCACGCGTCGGCGAAGAACCGCTTGACGCCGTAGGCCTTGGCCTCCTTGGCGAGCCGGACCTGGCCGCCGTCCCAGCCGTCCCAGACGTAGTTCGGTGTGGCGTCCGGGCCGCCGGGGTCGGCCGGCAGGATCGTCGGCATGTGGTCGTAGACCCTGTCGGTCGACGACCCGATGCCCAGGCGCAGGATCGAAAGCCCCGCGCCCTTCTCCTTGCTGAACAGCAGGTCGAGCACTTCGCGCTGCTTGGCCGGGCCGAGGCCCCGCGCGCCGTACAGCAGGTCGGCGCGCTGGAAGGCCATCGAGAAGCCGAAGCCGTCGATGGGCTGGAGGTCGGTGCGGAAGTCGACGGCGGGGCGTGCGGGATCGGCCGCGGGTGGCGCGGAGTCGGCCGCGCGTGCCACGGGTGGGGCGGGGTCGGCCATCGCGTGCGTTGTTAGCGCTAACAAAATGACGGCCGTCAGCGTGGTCAGGCGTTTCACGAGGTCTCCTCGGGACGGAGGGGAAAGCGGGGCGGGTCAGCCCTTGGTGGCGCCCGCGGTGAGGCCGCCGATCAGCTGGCGTTCGGCGACGGCGTAGAAGGCCAGGGCGGGGACCATGGCGAGCACGATGTAGGCGAGGACGAGCGCGTAGTCGGTCGAGTACTGGCCCTGGAACTGCTGGACGCCGACCGGGATCGTCTGCCATTTCGGGTCGTTGAACACGAGCAGCGGCAGGAAGAAGTTGTTCCAGCTCGCGACGATCGCGAGGACCGAGACCGTACCGAGCGCCGGGCGCGCCATCGGCAGCAGGATCTTCCAGAAGAAGCGGAACTTGCCGCAGCCGTCCATGATGGCCGCCTCCTCGACCTCGGCCGGGATGGTCCGGAAGAAGCCGCGGAGAATGATGATCGTCATGGGGAGCCCGAAGGCGGCCTGCGGGAGGATCACTCCCAGCGGGTTGTCGAGCAGGTCGAAGGTGCGCAGCAGCAGGAACAGCGGCAGGACCGCCACCGCGAACGGGAACATCAGCCCGATCGTGAAGAGCATGTAGAACAGCTCGCGGCCCCGGAAGGCGTAGCGCGCGAGGACGAACGCCGCCATGGCGGAGGCCACCACCGTGCAGACCGTCGTGCCGATCGCGATGCCGGCGCTGTTGGCGATCTGCCGCCAGAACATTCCGTCGCCGAGGATGCCGGCGTAGTTGCCGATCTTCCAGTGCTCCGGAAGCCCGAACGGATTGGTCGTCAGTTCGCCCGTGCTCTTGAACCCGGAGATCACCGCGTAGATCAGCGGTACGACGACGAACGCGCCGATCAGCCAGACCACGGCGTGCAGCGACAGGCCGCGTGCGGCCCTGCGGGCGTTCATCGGCCACCTCCCGTGGTGACGGCCCCGCTCAGGTCACGGCGGAGCACGTACCGCTGGTAGAGGAGGGAGAAGACCAGGCTGATCATGAACAGCACGACGCTGATCGCGCTGGCGTAGCCGACCTGGTAGCGCTTGAACCCGAACTGGAACATCGAGATCGCCATCGTCTCGGAGGAGTGGTTGGGACCGCCCGTGGTCATGACCCAGACGAGGTCGAAGAGCTGGATGGCCCCGATGACCGAAAGGAAGACGCTGATCCGGATCGTCGGGCCGAGCAGCGGCAGCGTCACGTACCGGAAGCGCTGCCAGGCGCCGGCGCCGTCGATGGAGGCGGCGTCGAGGACCTCGCGCGGGATGCTTTGCAGCCCGGCGAGGAAGAGCATCATGTGGAAGCCGAAGTACTTCCAGGTCATGACCACGAACAGGGTCGGCATGACCGTCGAGGGGTCGGCGAGCCACTTGCCCTGGAGTCCCTCCAGGCCGAGGGCGCCGGCGAGATGGTCGGCCATGCCGTCGCCGGGGAGGAAGATCATGGTGAAGAGGACCGCCGTGACCACCTCGGAGAGGATGTACGGCGCGAAGAAGAGCATCCGGTAGACGGCCCGGCCGCGCAGCTTCTGGTTGAGCAGGACCGCGGTGAACAGCGCGAAGGGCAACTGCACCGTGACCGACAGGATGATCAGGTAGAGCCCGCGCCCCATGTCGCCGACGAAGACCTGGTCGGCGAAGAGCCTGACGTAGTTGTCGAGGCCGACGAAGTCCGCCATGGGGCCGACCCCGCCCCACTTGAAGAAGCTGGTGTGGACGGCGACGACGATCGGGGCGAGGACGAAGACGAGGAAGAGGAGCAGAGCCGGGACGAGGAACCAGGCGATCGACGCCCAACTGCCCAGTCCGCGCAGGAGCGACCGGGCCGGGGCGGGCGGGCGTACCGGTACGGCGTGCTCCGCCCGCTCGTCGGCCTGGGCCTCGGCCGGGCCCCTGCCCGGGTGCTCGCCCCGGCCCGCGGCCAGGCCTTCGCCCGGGTCCTTACCCAGGCCTTCGCCCGGGTCCTTGCCCAGGCCCTTGCCCGGGTCCTTGGTCGGGGTAGCCACGGACTCAGGCACCCTTCGCAGCCTCGGTGATCGACTGGGTGACCTGCTCGGGCGTCTTCTTGCCCGCGATGAGGTCGGCGACGCTGTCGTTGACCTCCTGGCCGACCGCCGGCGGATAGGCCTGGTCGAGGAAGAGCTGGAAGCCCGTCGCCTTGGCCAGGCTGCCGGCCACCACCTTCTTGTTGGCGTCGGTGAGCTGGCTCTCCGCGCCCTTGACCACCGGCAGGTAGCCGTTGGAGGCCAGCAGTTTGGACTCGTTCTCCAGGACGAAGAACTTCAGGAAGTCCAGTGCCTCCTTCGGGGCGCCCTTGCGCAGCGCGAAGCCTCCGCCGCCGCCGAACACGTCGCCGGCCTTGCCGACTCCGCCGTCGACGGTCGGGAAGGGGAAGAAGCCGAGGTCCGCTCCGAGGTCGGCGGCGGCGTCCTTCTGCACCGACGGCGCCCACTGCCCCATCAGCTCCATGGCGGCCTTGCCGTTGCCCATGGTCGCGGCCTGACCTCCCGGGGTGGCGTAGCCGGCGCCGAGGAAGGCCTCCTGGAACGGCTGGAGGTCGACCAGCTCCTTGAGGTGGACACCGGCCTGGACGAAGCCGGGGCCTGTGAAGTCCTTGCCGTCCGCGGCCTGTTGCAGGGCGGGGAGGCCGGCGACGCGCATCGCGAGGTAGGCCCAGTAGTAGTGGCCCGGCCACTTCTCCTTGCCCGCGAGGGCGATCGGGGTGACGCCGGCCGCCTTGAGCTTCCTGACGACGTCGAGGAACTCGGCCCAGGTGGCCGGCGGCGCGGTGACCCCGGCCTTGGCGAAGAGCTTCTTGTTGTACCAGAAGCCGACCATGCCGATGTCGTACGGGACTCCGTAGGTCCGGCCGCCGATCTGATACGCCTGCAGCGAGACCGGGGTGAGCTCGGACGACCAGCCGAGCGCGTCGGTGAGGTCCTCGACGAGACCCGCGTCGACCTGCTGCTGCAGCACGCCGCCACCCCAGGTCTGGAAGACGTCGGGGAGCTTGCCGGACGAAGTGGTGGCGGTCAGCTTGGACTTGAACGCCTCGTTCTCCAACGAGGTCGTCTTGATCGTGATGTTCGGGTGAGCGGACATGAACGCCGAGGCGATCTGCGGGAAGAGTGACTTGCCCGGCTCCGTCGTGGCGATGTTCCACCAGTCGAACGCCACCTTGCCGTCGGCCGTCCGCCCGCTGCCGGAACCGCCGCCACCGCAGGCCGCGGTCAGCGAGACGGACAGTGCGGTCAGGCCCGAGAGCGCAAGGAAGCTTCGTCGGCTCGGGGGGATGCTGGCCATGGGACCTCCGGGGGTGGGGAATGCCGATTCGAGCCCGAAAACTTTTCGTAAAACTCTCGAATTCTGTGACGCCACAAACTAGGAACGCGTGGCTCCCCGGTCAAGACTTCTCACCGAACTCTCGCGAAACAGCAGCGTGTTACAGGGTTGACAAGCTCGTCACACGGATCCGAAACTCTTCGAAACGTTTGCGGTATTGGTCGCCGACCGATGGCGTCCGCGCAGAGGAGAGAAGTTGAACGAGCAGCGTCCGACCCTGGCCGTCATCGCCGCGGAGGCAGGCGTCTCCCAGGCCACCGTGTCCAAGGTCATCAACGGCCGCTCCGATGTCGCGCCGTCGACGCGCGAGCGGATCGAGACCCTGCTGCGATCCCACAACTACCTTTCCCCGGGACGCCAGGCCAGGGCCCGCAGGTCGGGTCTTGTCGACCTGATCCTCGGCGGCCTGGACAGCGCCTGGGCGGTGGAGATCCTGCGCGGCGTCGAGGCCGAGTGCGCCCAGCGGAGCGTCGGCACCGTCGTGTCGCTCGTCCCGCCGGGCGAGGCCACACCGTCGAGCTGGGCCGCGCTGCCGGTCCTGCACCACAGCGACGGCGTCATCCTCGTCACCTCCTCGGTCACCCAGGCCCAACGCGCCCAGGTCGAACGGGCCGGAGTGGCGCTGGTCGTCATCGACCCGATCGACCTGCCGGACAACGGCGTCCCGAGCATCGGCGCGACCAACTGGGCCGGCGGCCTCGCCGCCACCGAGCACCTGCTGGAGCTGGGGCACCGCCGGATCGCCGCGATCGGCGGGCGCAAGGAGATGCTCTGCAGCCAGGCCCGCATCGACGGGTACCGGGCAGCGCTTGAGCGCGCCGGGGTCGAGGTCGACCGCGACCTGATCCGGTTCGGCGACTTCCAGCACGAGGGCGGGTTCCGGCGCGCCCAGGAACTGCTCGCCCTCCCCGAGCCGCCGACGGCCGTCTTCGCCGGCAGCGACCAGCAGGCGATGGGCGTCTACGAAGCCGCGCGGCAGGCCGGGTTGAGCGTCCCTGAGGACCTCAGCGTGGTCGGCTTCGACGACCTGCCGATGTGCGACTGGCTGTCGCCGCCGCTGACGACGGTCCGTCAGCCGCTGGAGGAGATGGGCCGACTCGCCGCCCGCACCCTGTTCCAGCTCCTGGAGGACCAGCCCCTGGTCAGCCACCGGATGGAGCTCGCGACCGAGCTCAAGGTCCGGCTCTCCACCGCCCCGCCCCGTTCCTAGGAGAACCCCTTGACCGAGCCCTGGCGTGACCCCCTCCTGCCCGCGCCCGAGCGCGTCGCCGATCTGCTGAAACGGATGACGGTGGAGGAGAAGGCGGGGCAGCTCGCCGGCTTCTGGGCACTGCCCTCGAACCCGGGAGCGCCCGTCGCGCCGATGGAGGACGATTCCGGCGAGTCCGCTCCCGGCTTCGACGACGTCATCGCCCACGGCCTCGGCCAGCTCACCCGGGTGTACGGCACCGGTCCGATCACCGCCGAAGCCGGGATGGAGCGGCTCGCCGCGCTCCAGCGGCAGGTCATGGGAGCCGGCCGGTTCGGGATCCCGGCCGTCGCTCACGAGGAGTGCCTGACCGGGTTCATGACGTTCGGGGCGACGGTCTTCCCCGGGCCGCTCGCCTGGGGTGCGTCCTTCGACCCGGAACTCGTACGCCGGATGGCCGCCACCATCGGCGCGGGCATGAGGCGGGTCGGCATCCACCAGGGACTGGCTCCGGTGCTCGACGTGGTCCGGGACTACCGGTGGGGCAGGACCGAGGAGTGCGTCGGCGAGGATCCCTACCTCGTCGGCGCTATCGGCACCGCCTATGTGCAGGGCCTGGAAGGCGCCGGGATCGTGTCGACGCTCAAGCACTTCGCCGGGTACTCGGCCTCGCGCGGCGGCCGGAACATGGCCCCCGTCCCCTCGGGGCCGCGCGAGTTCGCCGACGTGCTGGTCGAGCCGTTCGTACGGGCGCTGCGCGAGGGCGGCGCCCGGTCGGTGATGAACAGCTACACCGACGTGGACGGTGTCCCGGTGGCCGCCGACGAGCGGCTGCTGACCGAACTGCTCCGCGGCGAGCTCGGTTTCGGCGGTGTGGTCGTCGCCGACTACTACGCCGTCTCCTTCCTGGAGACGCGGCACGGCGTCGCCGGCTCGCGCGGTGGGGCCGGCGCGCTGGCGCTCACCGCGGGGATCGACGTCGAACTGCCCACGGCCCGCTGCTACGGCGAGCCGCTGACCGCACTCGTACGGTCAGGGGCCGTACCGGAAGAGCTGATCGACCGGGCCGCGGAACGGGTGCTGCTGCAGAAGGCCGAACTCGGCCTGCTCGACCCGGACTGGGAGCCCGTCAAGCCCGAGCCGGTCGACCTGGACCCGCCGGAGAACCGGGAGTTGGCCAGGCTCCTGGCCGAGCGGTCCACCGTGCTGCTCGCCAACGACGGCATCCTGCCGCTGCGGCCGTGCCGGGTCGCGATCACCGGGCCGTACGCCGACGACCCCCACTCCTTCCTCGGCTGCTACTCCTTCCCCAACCACGTCGCCCTGCCCGGCGACCCCGGGGTGGAAGTACCGACGCTCGGCGAGGCGCTGACCACCGCCGGGTTCACGGTCACCACGGACGAGCCGGACGTGAACGTGCTGATCCTCGGGGACCGGGCGGGCATGTTCGGCCGGGGCACCTCCGGAGAGGGCTGCGACGCCGAGACCCTCGACCTGCCCGGCGACCAGTCCGCGCTGGCCTCCACCGTCCTGGACTCCGGGGTGCCGACCGTCCTTGTCCTCGTCTCCGGACGGCCGTACGCGCTCGGCGCACTGGCGGAGCGCGCGGCCGCCGTGGTGCAGGCCTTCTTCCCCGGCGAGGAGGGCGGGACGGCGCTCGCCCGGATCATCAGCGGCGCCGCGGAACCGTCCGGGCGGCTGCCCGTCTCCATCCCCCGCCATCCCGGCGGCCAGCCCGGCACCTACCTGCACTCCCGGCTCGGTGGGCGCACCGACTGGAGCTCGGTGGACCCTACCCCGCTGTTCCCCTTCGGACACGGGCTGAGCTGGACCAGCTTCACCTGCTCGGAACTCTCGGTGGACCCCGTCGCCGCGACGGACGGGGCCGTCTCCGTCTCGGTCACGGTACGGAACGCCGGCGAGGTCGCCGGGACGGAGGTGGTGCAGCTGTACCTCTCCGATCCCGAGGCGTCCGTGGTCCGGCCGGAGCGGTGGCTCGCCGGGTTCGGCAGGGTCGAGCTCGAGCCGGGCGAGGCCGCCCGGATCACCTTCTCCGTCCATGCCGACCGGACCTCCTTCACCGGGATCGACCTGCGCAGGCGGGTGGAGCCCGGCGAGATCGGCGTGGCCGTCGGACGGTCCAGCGGCGACCTTCCGCTCCGTGGCTCCTTCACTCTGAGCGGCCCCGTACGTCATCCGGGGGCCGACCGGGTGCTGTCCGTGCCGGTCGAGATCGTCCCCCTGCCGTGACCGGGTGGTTCGGCGATCCCGTACTCCCGGGATTCCGGCCCGACCCGTCCGTCTGCCGTGTGGGGGCGGACTACTACCTGGTGACGTCCAGCTTCGAATGGTTCCCCGGCCTTCCTGTGTTCCACAGCCGCGATCTGGTGAACTGGCGGCGCCTCGGCTCCGCGCTCGACCGGGTGTCCCAGCTCGACCTCGACGGGTGCGGGCCCTCGCGGGGGCTGTTCGCGCCGACGATCCGGCACCATGACGGCGTCTTCCATCTCGTCTGCACGCTGATGGACGGCCCCGGCCATTTCGTCGTCACGGCGACGGATCCGGCGGGGCCGTGGTCGGAGCCGTACTGGCTGGACGGCGAGGGTTTCGATCCGTCGCTGTTCTTCGACGACGGGCCGGACGGCGACGGCCGGGCCTGGTTCACCGCCGCACGGGTACGGGACGAGGCCGCCGGCCGCACCGAGATCTGGATGCGCGAGTACCTGCCCGGCGAACGCCGGCTCACCGGGCCGGAGTACGTCCTGTGGTCGGGGAGCCATCCGGGGGCCCGCTGGCCGGAAGCCCCGCACCTCTACCGCATCGACGGCACCTATCTGCTGCTCACCGCCGAGGGCGGCACCGATGTGGACCACAGTGTGGTGGCCGCGCGCGCCGACCGCGTGACCGGCCCCTACCGCGGCGTCCCCGGCAATCCGGTGCTCGCGCCCTCCAGGGGTCCGGTCACCTGCACCGGGCACGCCGACCTCGTCCGGACCCCGGACGGGGACTGGCGGGCCGTCCTCCTGGGCGTCCGGCCGGGCTCCGCCATCGGTCGCGAGACGTTCCTCGCCCACATCGCCTGGGACGTCGGCCGGCCGGTCTTCACTCCCGTCGCTCACACCGGTCGTGGCAGCCCCCTGTGCGACGACTTCGCCGGCCTCTCCGCAGACTGGAGTACCCTGCGCACGCCCCGCGAGCGGTTCTGGACCACCGGCGACGGGCTCCGTCTCCGGCTCCGCCCCGAACGCCTCGGCGAGCGCACCGCGCCGTCCCTGGTGGCCCGCCCCCAGGAGCAGCCCGACTGCGACGTCTCCACCGAGCTGCGCTTCACCCCTGCGGCCCCCGGCGAGGAGGCGGGCCTCGCCGTGGTCCTCGACGACGATGCCCACCTCCTCTTCCTGCGCACCCCGGAAGGGCTCAGCCTCCGGCGCGGGACCGAGGTCCTGGCCGGCGTACCCGTCCCTGCGGGCCCCGTCCGCCTCGGAATCCGTATCCGCGGCTTCGGCCACACATTCGTCTTCGCGGCACCTGAGGGCGCCTGGCAGGAACTGGCCACCGTCGAAGCGACGTTTCTCGCCCCGCTGTTCACCAGCGTGCATATCGGCCTCTACGCGACATCCAACGGTGACCCATCGGCCAACGAGGCCCATTTCACGGGGTTCGCCCTCGCCTATCCGAATGCGTCCGCGCCGGGCCGGACTTCCTGACCCTGCACCTCGACGCTCGACGATCTCCGCAGATCAACGACGGTCCGCGTCGAAAGAATTTCGACGCGATCGGGCCTTCGAAAGCGATTCGAAACTCTTGACATGTTTCTGTCGAGTTTCCACACTGATTCCCGAGGCGGCGTCTTCCGGTTTCGGTAGCCCTGATGGTGCGAGCGCGTTTTGTCAATCGACAAAGACGTCACCGACGTGAATTCGTTCTACCGCCTTCACTTCCTTCCGCGATTTCCGTCCTGGAGGTTCCTTCATGCGCTCACGCGCAATTCCCCGATCCACCGTCCGCCGGAAAACAGGCGGCCTCTACGCGGCGCTGCTCGTCGGCGCCCTCGGTGCCGCCACCGTGCTGGTGACGCCACCGGCCTCGCACGCCGCCGAGAGCACACTCGGCGCCGCGGCGAAGCAGAGCGGCCGGTACTTCGGCACCGCCATCGCCTCGGGTCGGCTCAACGACTCGACGTACACGACGATCGCGGCCCGCGAGTTCAACTCGGTGACGGCCGAGAACGAGATGAAGATCGACGCCACCGAACCCCAGCAGGGCCGGTTCGACTTCGCCGCCGCCGACCGCGTCTACAACTGGGCGGTGCAGAACGGCAAGCAGGTACGCGGCCACACCCTGGCCTGGCACTCCCAGCAGCCCGGCTGGATGCAGAGCCTCAGCGGCAGCGCGCTGCGCACGGCGATGACCAGCCACATCAACGGCGTCATGGCCCACTACAAGGGCAAGATCGGCCAGTGGGACGTCGTCAACGAGGCGTTCGCGGACGGCAGTTCGGGAGCCCGCCGGGACTCCAACCTCCAGCGCACCGGCAACGACTGGATCGAGGTCGCCTTCCGCACCGCCCGCGCCGCCGACCCGGCCGCCAAGCTCTGCTACAACGACTACAACGTGGAGAACTGGACCTGGGCCAAGACCCAGGCCATGTACGCCATGGTGAAGGACTTCAAGCAGCGCGGCGTGCCGATCGACTGCGTGGGCTTCCAGGCCCACTTCAACAACGACAGTCCCTACAACAGCAACTTCCGCACCACCCTCCAGAGTTTCGCCGCCCTCGGCGTCGACGTGGCCGTCACCGAACTCGACATCCAGGGCGCCTCGCCCACGACCTACGCCAACGTGACCAACGACTGCCTGGCGGTCCCGCGCTGCCTCGGCATCACCGTGTGGGGTGTGCGCGACACCGACTCGTGGCGAGCGGAGCACACGCCGTTGCTGTTCAACGGCGACGGAAGCAAGAAGCCCGCGTACGCCTCCGTACTCAACGCGCTCAACGCCGCCTCCACGACCCCCACTCCGACTCCCACCCCCACGCCGCCCCCCTCCCCCGGCGCCGGGCCGATCAAGGGAGTCGCCTCGGGCCGCTGCGTGGACGTGCCCGGAGCCGGCACGGCCGACGGCACCCAGGTCCAGCTGTGGGACTGCAACAACCGCACCAACCAGCAGTGGACCCACACCGCCGCCGGTGAGCTCAGGGTCTACGGCGACAAGTGTCTGGACGCCGCGGGAACCGGCAACGGCGCGAAGGTCCAGATCTACAGCTGCTGGGGAGGCGACAACCAGAAGTGGCGTCTGAACTCCGACGGATCCATCGTCGGCGTCCAGTCCGGCCTCTGCCTCGACGCCGCCGCCAACGGCACCGCCAACGGCACCCTCGTCCAGCTCTACACCTGCTGGAACGGCACCAACCAGCGCTGGGCCCGTAGCTGACATCGCACCGTCCACGGAGGGGAGCCAGGACGATCCTGGCTCCCCTTCGGCGCGTCAGACGGAGGCGGGGTTGCCGTAGTAGGCGTCCGGGCCGTGCTTGCGGGTGAAGTGACGGTCCAGGAGGTGCTGCGGGGGTTCCACCGTGCCCAGGGCGATGGTGTGGAGCGCCATCTCGGCCACCGCCTCGCAGATGATCGCGTGTTCCAGCGACGTGGTGGCGTCCGCGCCCCAGGTGAACGGGCCGTGGTGGGCGACGAGGGCGCCGGGGACTTCCCTGGCACGGGTGTCGTCGCGGCCCAGCAGGTCCACGATGACCTGGCCGGTGTTGTACTCGTAGTCCGTGGCGCACTGCTCGGGGGTGAGGGCCGCGGTGACGGGGACGGGGCCGTTGAAGGTGTCCGCGTGCGTCGTGCCGAGGACCGGTATCGGGCGCCGGGCCTGGGCGAAGGCGACGGCGTGGGTGGAGTGCGTGTGGGTCACGCCTCCGATGGAGGGGAAGGCCAGGTAGAGACTGCGGTGCGTCTCCGTGTCGGTGGACGGGCGCAGGTGGCCGTCCACGACGCTCCCGTCGGACAGGGAGACGACGACGAGGTCCTCCTCCCTCAGGACGTCGTAGTCCACACCGGACGGCTTGATGACGAAGACGCCGGCCTCTCGGTCCACCCCGCTCACATTGCCCCAGGTGAGGGTGGCGAGCCCCGCTCGGGGGATACGGAGGTTGGCCTCCAGCACCTCTCGGCGCAGTTCCTCGGAAACGGTGGTACTCACGGAGGGCTCCGTCCTGGTGGAGGCGGTGGCGGCGGGGGCTGCGGGGGTGTTCACAGGCTCTGGGCCAGACGGTGGTACGCCTGGTTCCAGCGCAGCTCGCGGGTGAAGCGCCGGACGGTGGTGTCCTCGTCGATGACGGCGAGTTCGGTCCGCAGCATCTCGGCGAGGTCGTCGAGCTCCTCGCCGCCGAGGGCGGTGGTCAGGACGGTGTGGTGCGGTGCTCCGGCCGTCAGCCAGGCCTCGGTGGAGGTACGGAGGTCGGGGCGGGGCCGCCAGACGGCGCGGGCGACGGGGAGCCGGGGAAGCGGCTCGGGCGGGGCGACGACGTCGATGTGGTTGGCGACGAGGCGGAACCGGTCGCCCATGTCGGCGAGACCGACGACGACGGCCGCCCCGGGGTCCGCGTCGAAGACGAGGCGGACCGGGTCCTCGCGTCCGCCGATGCCCAGCGGGTGGATCTCGCAGGTGGGGGTGGCCGTCGTGAGGGAGGGGCACACCTCCAGCATGTGGGCGCCGAGGATGAGCTCCTGGCCGGGCGTCAGGTCGTAGGTGTAGTCCTCCATGAAGGAGGTGCCGCCGGGCAGCCCGTGGCCCATCGCCTTGAGGGTGCGCAGGAGGGTGGAGGTCTTCCAGTCCCCTTCGCCGCCGAAGCCGTAGCCGTCCGCCATCAGGCGCTGCACGGCGAGGCCGGGCAGCTGGCGCAGGCCGCCGAGGTCCTCGAAGTTGGTGGTGAAGGCGCGGAACCCGCCTTCCGTGAGGAAGGTACGCAGGCCGGCTTCGATGCGGGCGGCGTAGCGCAGGGAGTCGTGGCGCTCACCGCCGGACCGCAGCTCGGGCGCGAGGGCGTAGAGGTCCTCGTACTCCTTGACGAGGGCGGTGACGGTGTCGTCGGGGGTGGCGTCGACGGCGGCGACGAGGTCGTTGACGCCGTAGGTGTTGACCGAGACTCCGAACCGCAGCTGTGCCTCGACCTTGTCGCCTTCGGTGACGGCGACGTCGCGCATGTTGTCGCCGAACCGGGCGAGTCTGAGGGTGGTGAGTTCGGCTCGGCCGACGGCGGCGCGGGCCCATCCGGCGATGCGGTCGACGACCTCGGGGGTGGAGACATGGCCGGCCACGGTCTTGCGCGGGACACCGAGACGGGTCTGTACGAAGCCGAACTCGCGGTCGCCGTGGGCGGCCTGGTTCAGGTTCATGAAGTCCATGTCGATGGTGGACCAGGGAAGCCGACGATTGGACTGGGTGTGCAGGTGCAGCAGGGGCTTGCTCAGGGCGTCGAGGCCGGCGATCCACATCTTGGCCGGGGAGAAGGTGTGCATCCAGGCGATCAGGCCGATGCAGCGGTCGTCGGCGTTGGCCTCCAGGCAGATCGCCCGAATGGCGGCCGCGTCGGTGAGGACCGGCTTCCACACGAGGCGGACGGTCATCTGGGGCTGGTCGGCGAGGGTGTCGCGGATGGCGCGGGACTGCTCGGCGACCTGGGCGAGGGTGTCGTCGCCGTAGAGGGCCTGGCTGCCGGTGAGAAACCAGATCTCGCGGTCGGGCTGGGCGAGCGTCATGTCGGGTGTGCTCCTCGGAGGTGCGGGGTCGGAGGGGTCGGGCCCATGGAGGCGGAGGGGAGGCGGAGGGGAGGCGGAGGCCCGGTCAATCGGTGGTGGTGGCGCGTGCGGTGTTGCGGATCCGTCGCAGGCGGTGCAGCAGGAGGTCCGGGCCGGTGCCGAAGTGCTCGTGGAGGGTGCGGTACTCACCGAAGAGCGCGTCGTAGGCGTCCGCCCGCGCGGGGTCGGGCAGGTACGCGTGGCGCTGGACGCTTCCCATGGCGGAGGCGGCGGAGCGGACGTCGGGGTAGGCGCCCGCGGCGACGGCGGCGTGGATGGCCGAGCCGAGCGCCGGCCCCTGTTCGGAGGTGCCGAGGGAGACGGGGCGGCGGAGCACGTCGGCGTAGATCTGCATGAGCAGCGCGTTCTTCTTCAGGCCTCCGGTGACGATGAACTCCTCGACGGGGATGCCGCCGTCCTCGAAGGTCTCGACGATCAACCGGGTGCCGTACGCGGTGGATTCGAGCAGGGCCCGGTAGATGTCCTCGGGCCGGGAGTCGAGGGTGAGGCCCGCGATGACTCCGGAGAGGTGGTGGTCGACCAGGGGGGAACGGTTGCCGTTCATCCAGTCCAGGGCGATCAGACCGTGCGCGCCGACCGGCTGGTCGGCAGCCTTGCGGGTCAGGAGCCGGTGGAGGTCCTCGCCCGATGCCTCGGCCTCGGCGCGGTAGTGGTCCGGGACGCCCTGGCGGAGCCACCAGGCGAAGATGTCGCCGACCGCGCTCTGGCCGGCCTCGTAGCCGTAGGCGCCCTCGACGATGCCCCCGTCGACGACCCCGCAGATGCCGGGGACTTCGGCGAGGGTCGCCGCGTTGAGGACGTGGCAGGTGGAGGTGCCCATGATGGCGAGCATCCGGCCGTTCTCGACGGCGCCCGCCGCGGGCGCGGCCACGTGGGCGTCGACGTTGCCGACGGCGACGGCGGTGCCCTCGGGGAGGCCGGTCCAGCGGGCGGCCCTGCCGCTCAGTCCGCCGGCGCGGGAGCCCAGGGGGGACAGCGGGTGCTCCAGGCGCGTGGCGGGGAAGTCGGCGAAGTCCGGGTGGAGCCGCGCGAGGAAGGCCGGTGAGGGGTAGGCGCCGTCCTGGTGGATGCCCTTGTAGCCGGCGGTGCAGGTGTTGCGGGACTCGGTGCCGGTCAGCTGCCAGACGATCCAGTCGGCCGCCTCGATCCAGCGGGCGCAGGCGGCGTAGACGGCCGGGTCCTCTTCGAGGACCTGGAGGGCCTTGGCGTACTGCCACTCGGAGGAGATCTTGCCGCCGTACCGTGCGATCCACTTCTCGCCGTGGGCGTGGGCGAGGGCGTTGATGCGGTCGGCCTGCTCCTGGGCCGCGTGGTGCTTCCACAGCTTGGGCCAGGCGTGCGGGCGGTCGGCCCATTCGGGCGTCAGGGCGAGCGGGGTGCCGTCCGGGGTGGTCGGCAGGACCGTACAGGCGGTGAAGTCGGTGGCGATGCCGATGACGCGGGCCGGGTCGACTCCTGCGTCGGCGAGCGCCGCGGGTACGGCGGTACGGAGGACGTCGCGCCAGTCCTCGGGGTGCTGGAGGGCCCAGTCGGGCGCCAGCGGGGCGCCGGTGGAGGGGAGTCGGTCCTCGATGACCGCGTGGCGGTACTCGAGGACCGACGACCCGAGTTCGGCGCCGTCCCGGACCCGGACCACGACGGCGCGCCCGGAGAGGGTGCCGAAGTCGACTCCGATGGTGCATGCCTCGGGGTGGTGACGGGCTGCGGGGTCGGCAGGGGCATGTGTGGTCACGATGCGGTCTCTCTCGTCATGGGCGGGTCGGAGAAGCATCCTGATTGTTAACGCTCACAATTGAGTTGGACAAGGGGTGGTTGCCTTTCCGTCCCACATTCGACGGGAAATGAGGCCTCAGAAGTGAGCGCTCACTTGCAACCGAGACGGCCGCCGGCGCCGCAGCCCACACACCCGGCGTGAGCCCGGCCGCCGAGGGCGAGCCGGTGGCGGTGGTCACGAGGCCGCGGTGGCGGTGGCGGTGGTCACGAGGCCGCGGTGGCGGTGGCGGTGGTCACGAGGTCGCGGTGGCGGCGGCGAGAGCCGCCCGCCCCGTCAGCTCTCGTGCGACGGGCGGGAGCTCGCGCGCATGATGAGCTGTGGTTCCACCAGGAGATGCTCGGCCTTCCGGGCGCGGCCCTCGATGTGGTCCACCAGAAGCCCGATGCTCCGGCGCCCGATGGCCGCGAAGTCCTGGCGGACCGTCGTCAGGGGCGGCGGGAAGTACTCGGCCTCCGGGATGTCGTCGAAGCCGGCGACGGCCACCTGCGCGGGGGTGCGGATCCCGCCCTCGCGCAGCGCCCGCAGGACGCCCAGCGCCATCTGGTCGTTGGCGACGAAGACGGCCGTGACCGGTGTCGCCCCGCGGCGGGCCAGGACGAGTCCCGCGAGCTCCTGTCCCGCCCGGTACCCGGACAGCGGGCTCCAGTCCCCCGTCAGTACGCGGGGAGGCTTGATGCCGTTCTCCTCCAGGACGGCGCGCCAGCCCGCGGTACGGGCCTCGCTCTCCAGCCAGTCCTCGGGTCCCGCCACGTGCCAGACGGTGCTGTGTCCGGCGGCGAGCAGGTGCTCCGTGACCATGCGGGCACCGAGCTCCTGGTCGAGGGAGACGCCGGGCAGGTCGAGTTGATGCCCCCCCTCCACGGTGACCACGGGGAAGGGCGCGTCCAGCTCGGCGAGCGCCTGCACGTGCGAGCGCTGCGGGGTGATGGCGACGACACCCTCCACACCCCAGGCCGCGAGGTGGTCGATGGCGTCCCTGAGCCCCTGCCCCCCGCCCGAGCGCAGGTTGACGGTCGAGACGAGGTAGCCCTCCTCCCGGGCCGCCTCCTCCAGGCCGGTGAGGGTGCTGGCGGGGCCGTACAGGGCGGTGTTGACGGCGATCACGCCCAGCGTCCTCGAGCGGCGCGTCACCAGGGCGCGTGCGGCGGAGTTGCGGCGGTAGCCAAGCCGCTCGATGGCCAGGGTGACCTGTTCCCGGGTGGCCGCGCGCACGTTGGGGTGAGCACTCAGCACCCGGGAGACAGTCTGGTGGGAGACCCCCGCCTCGCGTGCGACGTCGGCCATGGTCGGCGGGCGGACGTCTTCCGCGGGTTGCGCCACGTTCGCCTCCCTTCTCCCTGCTTGCGGCTGCGTACTCGATACGAGAAAAACCTTAGCGCCTCTTGTATCACGCTGTTGTGAGCGCTAACAATCTACCTCGACCGGGGTGCCGACGCCCTGGCCACCCAGCCGGAACGGTGCCGTCCCGGTGGTGCGAGGACACGCGCTGCCGTCAAGCCCGTCCCCCGGCCGGAGCCGCCCTCGACGACGGGATTGCCAGGTAACGCCCATGAAGAAGTTCCGATCCGCATCCGCCCTCCTGGCCGTGACCACCGGCTGCGCCCTGCTCCTGACCGCGTGTGGGCAGAACAGCGAGGGGGGCAGCCAGGAGTCGAAGGACAAGAAGGACCTCACCATCGGCATCGCCATGCCCACCAAGTCCTCCGAGAGGTGGATCGCCGACGGCCGGAACATGACCGAGAGCCTGAAGAAGGCCGGCTTCTCCACGACCCTGCAGTACGGCGAGGACGACCCCGACCAGCAGGTCGCCCAGATCGAGAACATGATCACCCAGGGCGTCGACGCCCTGGTCGTGGCCGCCATCAACGGCGAGGCCCTGTCCAACGTCCTCCAGGAGGCGGCGGACGCCCACATCCCGGTCATCTCCTACGACCGGCTCATCCTGGGCTCCCCGCACATCGACTACTACGCCTCCTTCGACAACGAGAAGGTCGGCGAGCTCCAGGCCACGTACATCGTCGAGAAGCTGGGGCTGAAGACCGGCTCGAAGAAGGGCCCCTTCAACGTCGAGCTGTTCGCCGGGTCGAACGACGACAACAACACCAAGTACTTCTTCAACGGCGCCATGAAGGTGCTGAAGCCCTACCTCGACAAGAAGCAGCTTGTCGTGCGCTCCCAGCAGACCCAGCTCAACCAGGTCACGACACTGCGCTGGGACGGAGGGACGGCGCAGAAGCGGATGGACGACCTGCTGACCTCCTCGTACTCCACGGCCCGGGTCGACGCCGTGCTCTCCCCGTACGACGGCATCTCCATCGGCATCCTGTCCGCCCTGAAGTCCGACGACTACGGCAGCGCCACGAAGCCCCTGCCGGTCGTCACCGGCCAGGACGCGGAGGTCGCCTCCGTGAAGTCGATCATCGCGGGCCAGCAGACCCAGACCGTCTACAAGGACACCCGCGCACTCGCGCAGGTCGCCGCCGACATGGTGACAGCCGTCCTCGCCGGCAAGAAGCCCGAGATCAACGACGACTCCACGTACGACAACGGCAAGAAGGTGGTCCCCGCCTTCCTGCTCGACCCGGTCAGCGTCGACAAGTCGAACTACCGGAAGGTCCTGGTCGACTCCGGCTACATCGACGCCAAGGAACTGCGGTGACCCCCGGCCCCGTCCTGGAGATGCGGTCCATCGGCAAGACCTTCCCCGGGGTCAGGGCACTGTCCGACGTGACTCTGTCCGTCGAGCGCGGCGAGGTGCACGCCCTGTGCGGGGAGAACGGCGCCGGCAAGTCGACGCTCATGAAGGTCCTCTCCGGCGTCCACCCGCACGGCACCTACGAGGGCGAGATCCTCTTCGAGGGCGAGCCGTGCCGGTTCAAGGACATCAGGGCCAGCGAGCGGCGCGGCATCGTCATCATCCACCAGGAGCTCGCCCTCGTCCCCTACCTGTCGATCGCCGAGAACATCTTCCTCGGCAACGAGCCGGGCAGGCGCGGGATCGTCGACTGGCGCGAGGCGCTGCGCCGCGCCTCCGAACTGCTCCGGCGCGTCGGGCTCGACGAGCACCCCGAGACCCGGGTCGCGGACATCGGTGTCGGCAAGCAGCAGCTCGTGGAGATCGCCAAGGCACTGGCGAAGGACGTCCGCCTGCTGATCCTCGACGAGCCCACCGCGGCGCTCAACGACGAGGACAGCGCGAAGCTGCTGCGGCTGATGCGGGAGCTGAAGAGCCAGGGCATCACGTCGATCATCATCTCGCACAAGCTGAACGAGATCGCCCGGATCGCCGACTCCGTCACCATCCTGCGCGACGGGCGGTCCATCGAGACCCTGGACGTCAGGGACCCGGCCACCACCGAGGAGCGCATCATCCGCGGCATGGTGGGGCGGGACCTCGACAGCCGCTTCCCCGACCGCACGCCCTACGAGGGCCCGGCCGGAGCCGCCCCCGTATTGGAGATCCGGGACTGGACCGTGCGTCACCCGCTCGACCGCGGCCGCAAGGTCGTCGACGGGGTCTCGCTGCAGGTCCGCCGCGGGGAGATCGTCGGCGTCGCGGGGCTCATGGGCGCCGGCCGGACCGAGCTCGCCATGAGCGTCTTCGGCCGTTCCTACGGCCACTACGAGCGGGGCGTCGTGTTCAGGGACGGCCGCGAGGTGCGGACACGTACGGTTCCGGAGGCGGTCGCCCATGGCATCGCGTACGCCACCGAGGACCGCAAGCACTACGGTCTCGACCTCGGGGACTCCGTGAGCCGGAACATCTCGCTCGCGTCCCTGGGCGCCCTCGCCCGCCGGGGCGTCGTCGACGGGCACGAGGAGCGCAGGGTCGCCGAACGGTTCCGGCGGACCATGAACATCAAGACGCCGACCGTCCTCGAACCGGTCGGCCGCCTCTCCGGCGGCAACCAGCAGAAGGTCGTCCTCAGCAAGTGGATCCTCGCCGGTCCGGACGTCCTCATCCTCGACGAGCCCACGCGCGGAGTCGACGTGGGAGCCAAGTACGAGATCTACACCGTGATCGACCGGCTCGCCGCCGAGGGCAAGGCGATCCTCCTCATCTCCTCCGAGCTGCCCGAACTGCTCGGCATGTGCGACCGCGTCTACACCATGGCCGCCGGGCGGCTGACCGGCGAGGTCGTCCGCGCGGAGGCCACCCAGGAAGTGCTGATGCGGCACATGACACAGGACTCCCCCGCACCACCGGCGGCAAGCACGAACGCCGCCTCCAGCGAAGGACATCAGGAATGAGCACCGACGTCAGCACGGAACCGGCCACCCCGGCCCCCGCCGGCCGCGGCGCCCCGCCCGGCGGGACGCCCCTCACCCGACTGGTCGTGGACGGCGTCCGGCGGAACATGCGCCAGTACGGAATGCTCTTCGCGCTCGGCCTGATCGTCCTCCTGTTCCAGATCTGGACGGGCGGCGACCTCCTGCTGCCACGGAACGTCTCCAACCTGGTGCTGCAGAACAGCTACATCCTCATCCTGGCGATCGGGATGATGATCGTCATCATCTCCGGGCACATCGACCTGTCGGTGGGCTCCCTGATGGCGCTGGTCGGCGGGATCGGCGCGGTGCTCATGGTCGAGCACCATGTCTCCTGGCCGGTCGCGGTGCTCCTCACCCTTCTGCTCGGAGCGGCCGCCGGCGCGCTCCAGGGATTCTTCATCGCGTACGTCGGCATACCGTCGTTCATCGTGACCCTCGCGGGCATGCTGCTCTTCCGCGGGCTCACGGAGATCTTCCTCAAGGGGCAGACGCTCGGCCCCTTCCCTGACGGACTGCAGAAGGTCGCCAACGGCTTCCTGCCTGAGGTGGGCCCCCGGACCAACTACCACAACCTGACCCTGCTCCTCGGCCTGGGACTGATCGCGTACGTGGTCTTCCAGGAGGTACGGGACCGGCGCCGGCAGCGGGAGTTCACCCTTGAGGCGCTCCCCACGGGCCTGTTCGCGCTCAAGGTGACGGCTCTGGTGGCCGCGGTCCTGGTCACCACCCTGTTGCTCGCCAGCTACAAGGGCGCCCCCGTGGTCCTGCTGATCCTGGCGGCGCTTCTGGTCGGCTTCGGCTACGTGATGCGCAACGCGGTCATCGGCCGCCACGTGTACGCGATCGGGGGGAACCTGCCCGCCGCGAAGCTGTCCGGGGTCAAGGACAGGAAGGTGACGTTCGCGGTCTTCCTCAACATGGGAATGCTCGCGGCGCTCGCCGGGCTCGTCTTCGCGGCACGCTTCAACGCGGCCTCGCCGAAGGCCGGAGTCAACTTCGAACTGGAGGCCATCGCCGCCGCGTTCATCGGCGGGGCCTCGATGAGCGGCGGCGTCGGGACCGTCCTGGGAGCCATCATCGGCGGCCTGGTCCTCGGCGTGCTCAACAACGGCATGAACCTCGTCGGGGTGGGCACCGACTGGCAGCAGGTCATCAAGGGCCTCGTGCTGCTCGCGGCGGTCGGCTTCGACGTGTGGAACAAGCGCAGGGCGGGTGCCTGAGCCCGCTCCGGACATGGCCGTGGCCGCCCGGGGTCCACCCGCGGGGCCCGCCCGGTGGGGCGGTTTGGGCGGGGGGCGGGGAGCGGGCCCCACCCCCCGACGGGGCTCCGCCCGGTCACGCCCCCCGGGGGCAGGCCCCGGGGCGG
>NZ_JBIWIO010000013.1:0-64818 GCF_044764665.1 Streptomyces sp. NPDC093795 | reverse complement strand
GGGGGGGCCCCCCCCCGGCGGCCTGGGGGGGCGCGGGGGGGGGGGGTTCGCGGGGTGCAACCCGCGCGGGGGGGGGGCCTGCCCCCGCCCGGCACTGGGCGGGCCCCGCGGGTCCCCCCCGGGGGGCCACGGCCGTTTCGGCATGTTCGTACGGGGTCAGAGACGCGTACCGAACCGCAGGACGGTCCTCGACCGGTACTCGCCGCCGGGTCGCAGGACCGTGGACGGGTCACCGGGGCGGTTCGGGGCGTCGGGGAAGTGCTGGGTCTCCAGCGCGACGCCGGCGCCCGACCGGTAGGGCGTACCGCTCTTGCCGAGGACCGATCCGTCGAACTGGCCCGCTGTGTAGACCTGGAGTCCCGGCTCCGTGGTCAGCACCTCCATGCGGCGGCCGGTGGCCGGGGCGTGGAGGACGGCGGCCCGGCGCAGCGTCCCGTCGTCGTGCGGGCTCAGGACGAAGTTGTGGTCGTAGCCGCCGTCCGCGCCGGGACGGGCCTGCGCCTCGCCGATCCTGAGCGGCCGGCGGAGGTCGAACGCGGTGCCGTGCACGGGGCGGTGGTCCCCGGAGGGGATGAGCTCCTCGTCGACCGGCGTGTAGTGGTCGGCGTCGACGGTCAGTTCGTGGTCGAGGATGTCGCCGGCGCCCTCGCCTTCGAGATTGAAGTAGGCGTGGTTGGTCAGGTTGACCGGAGTGGGGGCGTCGGTGACGGCGGCGTACGAGAAGGAGAGTTCGCCGTCGCGGCCGATGAGTAGGCTGACGGTGACGTCGAGGTTTCCCGGGAATCCCTGGTCGCCGTCGGGGCTGCGCAGGTGCAGGAGCACGCCTGTCCGCTCCGGGGTGTGCACGCTTTCGGCTTCCCAGAGCCGGGTGTCGAAGCCGTCGGGTCCGCCGTGCAGGCAGTGGCCGGTCTCCTGTGTGGCCAGCTGGTACGGCGTGCCTTCCAGGGAGAACCGGCCGTGTGCGATGCGGTTGGCGTAGCGGCCGACGGTGGAGCCGAAGTACCGGGCGGTATCGGCCGTCCGGGCCGGGTCGCGCGGAGCCAGGACGACGTCGGCCGGGGTGCCGTGGCGGTCGGGCACCCACAGCGCGTGGAGGCGGGCCCCGCGGGTGTGCACCTCCGCCGTGAGTCCGCCGGGGAAGCCGAAGACCCATCGCTGTCCGGAGTCCGTGGCGGGCAGGCAGACCGGTGGGCCGCCGGTGAAAGGGGGACGGGAGGTCGAGGTCACGGTCGTGGGAGTTCCTTGTCGGGAGTGCGGCACGGCCGGGAAAGGGGGCTGAAGGGCCCCGCTTTCCCGGCCGTGGTCGTGGTGGTCGGTGCTCAGTGGTGAGTTGCCGGTGCTCAGTGGTGAGTTGCCGGTGCTCAGTGGTCCGCTCGGGATCCGCCGAAGAGCCGCTGGAGGATGATGAAGACGAACAGCAGCCCGCCGATGACGATGCGCGTCCACCACGAGCTGAGCGTGCCCTGGAAGCTGATGACGGTCTGGATCAGACCGAGGACCGTCACGCCCAGCGCCGTGCCCAGGACGAAGCCGGAGCCCCCGGTCAGCAGGGTCCCTCCGATGACGGCGGCGGCGATGGCGTCGAGTTCCATGCCGACGGCGTGCAAGGCGTAGCCGGACAGCATGTAGAACGTCAGCAGCAGACCGCCGAGGGCGGAGCACAGACCGCTCACGGCGTACACCGCGACCTTGGTGCGTCCCACGGGCAGGCCCATGAGACGGGCCGAGGACTCGTTGCCGCCCAGTGCGTAGACGGTGCGGCCGAAGCGGGTGTGGTGCAGGACGCCGAAGGCGAGCACCAGAACCACCAGGGCGATGACCACGGCGGGTGAGACGAACAGTCCCCCCGGCAGGAGCACTCGCGTCTGGGCGATCGTCGTGGTCGTCGGGTCGGTGATCGAGAGGGACTCCGTGCTGATCATGTAACAGAGGCCGCGGGCGAGGAACATGCCCGCGAGGGTGACGATGAAGGGCTGGATCTCGAAGGCGTGGATGACCCAGCCCATGAGGGCGCCGCCTCCCGCTCCCACCAGCAGGACCAGGGGCGCCGCCAGGGCGAGCGGCACGCCGTTCTGTTCGACGAGCCAGGCCGTCAGCATGGTCGACAGGGCCACCATGGAGCCGACGGACAGGTCGATGCCCCCGGTGAGGATGACGAACGTCATGCCGATCGCCACGACGAGCAGGAAGCCGTTGTCGATCAGGACGTTGAGCAGGACCTGCGCGGAGAAGAAGCCTTCGTACTGCAGCGAGCCGATCGAGAACATCGCGACCAGCAGGGTGGCCGTCACCATGAGCGGCAAGCGGGTGGCATGCCGTACCGAGAACCGCTGGAGCGGTCCGGTGAGGGAGCTGAGGGTGGTACTCACGGGTGGACCTCCTGCCGGCGGGCTCCCGCGTCGCCGGCCGCGGGGGCCGGGTCCGGGCCGGCCGGCCGGCGACGGTGAGAGAGTCGTGCGCGGAACGCGGGCGACTGGGCGAGACATACGACGATGACGACCAGGGCCTTGAAGACGAGGGTGGTCTCCGGCGGTACGCCGAGGGTGTAGATCGTGGTCGAGAGGGTCTGGATGATGAGCGCGCCCAGGACCGTCCCGCCGAGGGAGAAACGGCCGCCGGTGAGGGCGGTGCCGCCGATGACCACGGCGAGGATCGCGTCCAGCTCGATCCACAGGCCCGCGTTGTTGCCGTCGGCACTGGACACGTTGGAGCTGATCATCAGGCCGGCCACCGCGGCGCACACGGCGCTCACCACGTAGACCATGGTCAGGAGCCCGGCCGCCCGGATGCCGACGAGGCGGCTCGCGACCGGGTTGCCGCCCACCGATTCGATGAGCATGCCGAGCGCGGTCCGCCGGGTGACGAGGGAGGTCACCGCAACGAGGGCCGCGGCGAGCAGGACGGCGAAGGGGAGCGTGAGCCAGTAGCCGCCGCCGATCATCTTGTAGGCGCCGCTGGACACGCTGATGATCTGGCCGTCGGTGATCAGCTGGGCCACGCCCCGCCCCGCGACCATGAGGACCAGCGTGGCGACGATGGGCTGGACGCCGAGCCGGGCGACGAGGAGGCCGTTCAGGAGCCCGATGGCGGCGGCCACGCCGAGCGCCGTCGCGATCGCCGACAGGACGGTGGGCAGGCTCCCGGGGTCCTTCGCGGTGGCGATGTGTTCGCACGCGAGGGCGCCGGCGATGGCGACCGTCGAGCCGACCGACAGGTCGATGCCGCGGGTCGCGATGACCAGCGTCATGCCGAGCGACACCAGGATCAGGGGGGCGCCGAACTGGAGGATGTCGATCAGGCTGCCGTACAGGTGCCCGTTCTGGACGCGTACGGCGAAGAAGTCGTGGGTGAGCGCGACGTTCCCCAGCAACAGGGCGGCCAGCGCGGCGGCGGGCCAGAACAGGCGGTGCTCGGTGAGCCGCCGGGTGCCGGGCGCCCGGGCCGGACGCCCCCCGGCGCCGGTGTCGTCAGGTGGTGTCATGAGGTGGCTCCGGTGGCGATGGCGCCCAGGATCCGGTCGGGCGTCAGGGTCGTGTCGTTGGGGAGGGTGGCGACGAGCCGGTGGTCGCGCAGCACGCCGACCCGGTGGCTCAGCCGCAGCACTTCCTCGAGTTCGGCGGAGATGAAGAGGACCGCGGTGCCCTCCGCGGCCAGGCGGGTGACGAGCTTCCCGATCTCCGTCCTGGCGCCGATGTCGATGCCCCGGGTGGGTTCGTCCAGGATCAGCAGCTCGGGGTCGGTGAGCAGCCATCGGGCGAGCAGCACCTTCTGTTGGTTGCCTCCGCTGAGATTGCGGACCTGGGCCTCGGGATTGGCCGGACGGATGTCGAGGACCTCGGTCCACCGGGCGGCGATCTCGTCCTGGCGGGCGCGGGAGAGGGGTTTGGTCCAGCCGCGTGCGGCTTGCAGGGCCAGCACGATGTTCTCGCGGACCGTGAGTTCGCCGATCAGGCCCTCCGCCTTGCGGTTCTCCGAGCAGAAGGCGATCTTGTGGGCGATCGCGGCGCGCGGCGAGCGCAGGACGGCGCGCTCGCCGTCGATCCGCAGCTCGCCCGCGTCGGCGTGGTCGGCGCCGAAGAGCAGCCGGGCCGCTTCGGTACGTCCGGATCCGAGGAGTCCGGCCAGGCCGATGACCTCACCGCGGTGGATGTCCAGGTCGTACGGCTGGATGGAACCTGCCCGGCCGAGTCCGCGGGCGCTCAGGAAAGGGGCGTCCGTGGAGTCGGGGACGACGACGGTGCCGGTGTCGGACGTCTCGGCCGGTTCGTCCAGGGTGCGCGGTTCGCTGCCGACCATGTGGTGTACGAGGCTGACGGTGGTCAGCTCGTCGATCCGGTACTCGCCTTCGAGGTGGCCGTTGCGCAGGACGGTCACCCGGTCGCACAGGTCGAAGACCTGGTCGAGGAAGTGAGTGACGAAGAGGATCGCGACGCCCCGGTCGCGGAGTCGGCGGACCAGTGCGAACAGCTGGGCGACTTCGTCCCGGTCGAGGCTGGAGGTGGGCTCGTCGAGGACGAGCACCTTCGCCCGGATGTCCACGGCGCGGACGATCGCGACGAGTTGCTGGACGGCGAGGGAGTGCGCGCTGAGCGGCCGGCGGACGTCGAGGTCGAGTTCCAGCTCGGTGATGAGCTGTGCCGCGCGCCGGTGGAGGGCCGACCAGTGGACGAGGCCCAGGCGCCGGGGTTCACGGCCGATGAGGATGTTCTCGGCGACGGAGAGGTTGGGGCACAGGTTCACCTCCTGGTAGACCGTGCTGATTCCGGCGTGCTGGGCTTCCAGGGGTTCGGCGAACCGCTGGGGGGTTCCGTCGACGGTGACCGTTCCCGCGTCGGGCGGGTGGACCCCGGTGAGTACCTTGATGAGGGTCGACTTGCCGGCGCCGTTCTCGCCCATCAGCGCGTGGACCTCGCCCGGGAAGAGGCGCAGGTCCACGCCGTCGAGTGCGAGGACGCCGGGGAAGGCCTTGCGGATGCCGTGGGCCTCCAGGACCGGCCGGCCGGTGGGTGTGGGTGGGGTGGGTGGGGATGCCATCCGCCCTCCTCTCCTGAGGGATCGGGGGCGGCGCGAGGGCCGCCCCCGGTCTGGTGCGGGCGGTGGGTCAGTACTGACGGCCGGGCAGGGCGGCCTCGGCCTGATCCTGGGTGAAGACGCCCTCCTTGACCTCGACCCGTCGCGGGACGCTCTCCCCCGCCGCGACCTTCTTGGCGAGTTCCATGAGCTGGTCGCCGAGGAGCGGGTTGCACTCGACCACCACGTTGATCTTCTTCTCCTTCATGGCGACGAAGGCGTCCTTGATGCCGTCGACGGAGATCACCTTGATGTCGGCGCCCGGCTTCTTCCCCGCCTCCTCGATGGCCTGGATGGCGCCGAGCGCCATGTCGTCGTTGTGGGCGTACAGGACGTCGATGTCCTTGTGGGACTTGAGGAAGGCCTGCATGACCTCCTTGCCCTTGGCTCGGGTGAAGTCCCCGGTCTGGGAGGCGACGACCTTGAACTTGGGGTCGCCCTTGATGGCATCGGCGAAGCCCGCCTTGCGGTCGTTGGCGGGTGCGGAACCCGTGGTGCCCTGGAGCTCGACGAGGTTGACCGGCGCGGACGTGCCCTCGTACTCCTTGACCAGCCACTTGCCCGCCTCCTGTCCCTCCTTGACGAAGTCGGAGCCGAGGAACGTCCGGTAGAGGGAGGTGTCCTGCGAGTCGACCGCGCGGTCGGTGAGGATCACCGGGATACCGGCGTTCTTGGCCTCCTTCAGGACGGTGTCCCAGCCGGACTCCACCACCGGTGAGAAGGCGATGACGTCCACCTTCTGCTGGATGAAGGTGCGGATCGCCTTGATCTGGTTCTCCTGCTTCTGCTGCGCGTCGGAGAACTTCAGCGTGATGCCGGCCTTCTCGGCCGCCTCGCGTACGGACTTGGTGTTGGCGGTACGCCAGCCGCTCTCGGCTCCCACCTGGGCGAACCCGAGCACCAGCTTGCCGTCGGAGGAGCCCTTGCCGGTACCACCGGTGGTGCCGGTGGTCGCGGGCTCGGTGGTGCAGGCGGTCAGCACACTGCCGGCCAGGGCGGCGGCGGCGATGACGCGGAGGGCTCTGTGGGCCATGTCGTGGTTCCTCTCGGGACGTGCGTCGGACCAGGCGGAGCCCAGAAGGAGATGGGCCCGGTGAAGGCGTGTCTGTGCAGGGGTGGTTGAGCCGGGCGGAGGCAGAGCGAAGCGTCGGCCTCGACGAGCGGCGCTGACGAATGCGACACATTGTGAGCGCTAACAGAGCCGTAACTCAAGGGCTTGTACGGCCGTTACCGGTTCTTGATGGGCACACTATCCGCTGGATTGGGACGCTCGTGCGCCATCCGTGGACCCGATGCGGCGACCCTGACATGGGGGATCGACCCGAATATTGTGAGCGTTAACACTTGCTTGGACCACCCCCAAGGGCCGCAACGGGCCACCGAAAGCCCTGCGGAGCGACGCTCGTTGACACGTCCACGGCGTGGTTCGTATCGTCGCGCCATCATTTCGAACAGCATCCGATATACCGAACATCGGGAGTCGTCCCATGTGTTCCACTCGGTCCGGCACCCATGCCAGGGGTGTGAGCCCTCGGGGGCCGGCCGTCGTCCTCGACGCTCCCAGGACGTTCCGCCTCGTCGAGCACACGCCCGGGCAGCCAGGGGCCGGGGAAGCCCTGGTGCGCGTCCATGCCGTCGGGATCTGCGGTAGTGACCGCGACGTCTACCTGGGCCGCCGCCCGGCTCCGTACGTCCGCTATCCGGTCACCCCGGGCCACGAGTGGTCCGGCACCGTCGTCGCCGTGGGCGAGGGCGCGTCCGTTTCCCTGATCGGCCGCAAGGTCGTGGGGGAAGGACTGCGGAACTGTGGGACCTGTGGTCCCTGCCGCGACGGCGAGACCAACCTGTGCACCGCCGGCTACGAGGAGACGGGGTTCACCCTTCCCGGTGCCATGGCCCCCACCCTCGTGCTCCCCGCCCGTCTGCTGCACACGCTCTCGCCGGACGCCGACCTCACCGCCGCCGCGTTCCTCGAACCCGCCGCCCGCGCGGCCGCCGCCGTCCTCAAGGCATGCCCTCTGCCCGGGTCGCGGGTGGCCGTCATCGGGTCCGGCGCCCTCGGTCTGCTCGCCGCGCAGCTCCTCGGCGCCTTCTCCCCGAACGATCTGACGATGGTCGGCACGAGCCCAGACCGAGCCGATCTGTCCCGTCGCTTCGGAGCCACCGCCTACCGGACGTGGGACAACTCCTCCGGTCTCGCCGACTTCGACGTCGTGATCGACGCCGCGGGCTCGACGTCGACCGCGCGCGCCGCGACACCCCTGCTGCGGCCGGGCGGACGCCTGGTTCTCACGGGCATTCCGGTCGCCGGGGCGGAACGACTCGATCCCGCCCACGTCGTCGCACGGCAGCTCTCGATCGGAACCGCCTTCGGAGCCTCCTCCGGAGCCTGGTCCTACGCCGTGAGCGCCTTCTCCGCGGGCCGGCTTACACCGCTCGAACTCCTCACGCACGAGCTGGGCATCGACGAGTTCGAGCGGGCCATGGAGCTCACGGGCGGTGGCGATCCCCGAGTCGGGCGGGTTCTGCTCCGGCCTTAGAGGGCGCGACCAGCCCGACGATGCCGACAAGGCCTGCGGCTCCGCTCGCGGAACTCAGCGCGCCGAGATCGCGTTCGCGCCGATGGTTTCGGCGTACCAACCGGCGCTCGCCTTCGGAGTGCGCAGCTGGGTGGCGTAGTCGACGTGGACCGCGCCGAAGCGCTTCTCGTACCCGTACGCCCACTCGAAGTTGTCCAGCAGGGACCAGAGGAAGTACCCGCGCACGTCGGCTCCGTCGGCGATGGCCCGGTGGACGGCGGCGAGGTGTCCGTGGAGGTAGTCGATCCGGTCGCGGTCGTGGATCCGGCCGTCCGCCGTGGGGACGTCGGGGAAGGCGCCGCCGTTCTCGGTGATCGCCAGCGGGAGCCCGGGATGGGCGCGGGATACGGCCATGAGGAGGTCGTACAGGCCGGTGGGGTCGATGGCCCAGCCCATCTCGGTGGTGTCGCCGGACGGGAGGTGGAAGTTGACGTCCTCGGAGCCGGGCCACGGGGAGTGGTCGCTCTCGCCGTGGGCGTGGTTGACCGCGGCGGCTCCGGGAGTGGGGGCGGAGACGACGGTCGGGGTGTAGTAGTTGATCCCCAGAAGGTCGACGGGTGCGCCGATGGCGGCCTCGTCCCCGGGCCCGACGAGGGCGTCCCAGTCGACGAGGTGGGCGGTGTCGGCGATCAGGTCGGCCGGGTAGCCGCCGGAGAGCATCGGCCCTGTGAAGATCCGGTTGCCGACGGCGTCGATGCGCCGGGCCGCGTCGAGGTCGGCGTGGTCGGAGGTCAGCGCGCGGACCTGGTGGAGGTTGAGGGTGACGGCGACCTGGGCGTCGGCGGGCAGTGCCGCACGGAGCGCGGCGGTGGCGCGTCCGTGGGCGAGGTTCAGGTGGTGGGCGGCGCGGAGCGCGAGCGCGGGGTCGGCGTGGCCGGGGGCGTGGACGCCGGAACCGTAGCCGAGGAAGGCCGAGCACCAGGGTTCGTTGAGGGTGGTCCACAGGGCGACCCGGTCGCCGAGTGCCTCGGCGGCCAGGGTCGCGTACTCGCCGAAGCGTTCGGCGGTCTCGCGCTCGGCCCAGCCTCCCTTGTCCTCCAGGGCCTGGGGGAGGTCCCAGTGGTACAGGGTGGCGACGGGCTGGATCCCGGCGTCGAGGAGTTCGTCGACGAGCCGGCGGTAGAAGTCGAGGCCGGCGGGGTTGGCGGAGCCCTGGCCGTCGGGCTGGACGCGGGGCCAGGACAGGGAGAAGCGGTAGGCCTGGAGGCCGAGCTCGGACATCAGAGCGACGTCGGACCGGTACCGGTGGTAGTGGTCGCAGGCGATGTCTCCGGTGTCGCCGGCCGCGACCTTGCCGGGGGTACGGGAGAAGGTGTCCCAGATGGAGGGGGTGCGGCCGCCCTCGGAAACGGCGCCCTCGATCTGGTAGGCGGCGGTGGCCGCGCCCCACAGGAAGCCGGGCGGGAAGTGCAGTCGGTCGACGGCTGCGGGGATTCCGGCGTTGACGGGCGTTGCGGGCATGACGAGGTGTCCCTTCGTTCGATTCGTTCGATTCGTTCGACAGAGGGTGTGAGGTGGTGGGGAGAGGAGGAGGTCAGCCCTTGACCGCGCCCTGGGTGATGCCGCCGACGATGTGACGGCCGAAGAGGGCGAAGACCAGGAGGAGGGGCAGGGTGCCCATGAGCGCTCCGGCGGTGATCACGGACCAGTCGGTGGACCAGCCGGTTCCCAGTCCGGCGAGGGCGACCTGGACGGTGGGGTTGGTGGAGCCGTTCATGACGATGATCGGCCACAGGAAGTCGTTCCAGGACTGGACGAAGGTCAGCATGCCCAGCACCGCCATCGCCGGGCGGGCGACGGGGAAGACGACGTGCCAGATGACGCGCAGGGAGTTGGCGCCGTCGACACGGGCGGCTTCCAGGAGTTCGGTGGGCAGCGCCTGCGAGAGGAACTGGCGCATGAAGAAGACGCCGAAGGCGGTGACAAGCACGGGCAGGATCAGCGCCCCGAGGTGATTGCCAAGACCCAGGTTCCTGGTGAGGATGAACAGGGGTACGACGCTGAGCTGCGCGGGTACGGCGAGGGTGGACAGGACCAGGCCGAGCATGACCTTCTTTCCGCGGAAGCGGAGTTTGGCGAAGGCGAAACCCGCGAGGACGGAGAAGGTCACCGTGCTGACGGTGACGGCCGCCGCGACGAGCGTGGAGTTGAGCAGGGCGACGCCCATGCCCCGGCCGCCGGCGTTGTCCCACACGTAGGCGAGATTCTTGAACAGGTTGCCGCCGGGCAGCATCGGCGGCGGGCTGGAGACCACCGCGTGGCTGTCGGTGGACGCCGCGACCAGCGTCCAGTACAGCGGGAACAGCGAGGCCAGCGCCGCGAGTCCGAGGACGACGTGGGCGATCGGCCCGGCCCGGTGCTGGCCGCCGGCCTTGCCGGCACGGGCGGGTGGGCGCGGCACGGCCCGGTGGGATCGGCCGGAAACGGGTGTGGTGGTGGTCATGAAGTACTCCACGTCACTGGGAGGCGCGCAGGCGGCGGGTGATCAGCGCGTTGACGAGGCCGATGAGCAGCAGCAGGGCGAACATGATCCAGGCGACCGCGCTGGCGCGCCCGAGCATGCTCGAATGGAAGCCCTGGTCGTACATGAGGATGCCGAGGGTCTCGTACTGGTGGTCGGCGCCGCCCTGGTGACCGCTCTGGCCGCCGAACAGGTACGGCTCGCCGAAGAGTTGGGTGGCTCCGATGGTCGAGACGATCACCGTGAAGAGGATCGTGGGGCGCAGGGCGGGGACCGTGACGTGCAGGAACTGCTGCCAGCGGCTGGCGCCGTCCAGTGCGGCGGCCTCGTACAGCTCGCGCGGCACGGCCTGCATGGCGGCGAGGTAGATCAGGGCGTTGTAGCCGGTCCAGCGCCAGGTGACGATCACGGAGATCGCGAACTGCGAGGTCCAGCGGCCGGCCTCCCACTGCACGGGGCCGGCGCCGAACAGGCCGAGGAGCCAGTTGGCCATGCCGCCCTCGGGGCTGAAGATCAGGGCGAAGACGAGCGTGGCGGCGGCGACGGAGGTGGCGTACGGGGCGAGGAGTGCCGTGCGCAGGAATCCACGGGCGCGCAGCCGGTAGTTGAGCAGGTGGGCGAGGCCCAGCGCCATGAGCAGCTGCGGGATGGTGGCCAGGGCTCCGAGGGTGACGGTGTTGAGGAGCGCGTTCCAGAAGTAGTGGGCGACCTGGCCGGTGAAGAGGTCGGTGTAGTTGCGCAGGCCGACCCATTCGGCTCGGTCGACGTTGTACAGGCTCACCCGGTGCAAGGAGAGCCATCCCGTGTACAGCAGCGGGAAGAGGCCGAAGGCGGCGAAGACGAGGAAGAACGGGGCGACGAGGGCGTACGGCGTGCCCTTGGTGTCCCAGCGGTGCAGGCGACTGCGCCAGGCGGAGGACCCGGAAGGGCGGGCCGGGGGCGGTGGGGTGTCCTGCGGGCCTGTGGGGCCGGTGCGGCTGGGTGCGGTCGTGGAGGCCACGGGCGGTTCCTTCGGTGGTCACGGCCGGTCGCGACGGCGGGGAGAGGGGCGGCCGGCTCCCCGGTGACCGGCCGCCCCCTCCCCCACGGCGGCGGCCGGGGAGAGGCGGGGCGGGGAGCGTTACTGGATGGTGCTGTCGATCTGGCGCACGGTGGCGTTCCACGCCTCTTCCGGGCTCTTGCCGTTCTGCTCCATGAGCAGGACGCCGGTGCCGAAGGCCCCGGTCAGGTCGCCCGCTCGCGGGCCGGTCTCGGCGGGCTTGATGGCCTTGGCCGCGGTGGAGAAGATCAGGCCGGTGGCGGCGTCCGGGCCGATGTAGGCGTTCTTGTAGTCGACGACGCCGGGAAGGTCGTAGGCGGCCTGGTTGGCCGGGATGTTGCCGACCTTCTGGAAGACCTTCGCCTGCTGCTCGGGCGCGGTGAGCCAGGCGACGAGCTTCCTGGCCTCGTCGACGTTCTTGCCGGAGGACGGCACGGCCAGGAAGGACCCGCCCCAGTTACCGGCGGCCGGGGGCTGGGCGATGTTCCACTTGCCCTTGTTGGCCGGGCCGGAGAACTGCTGGATGTTGGCCTGCTGCCAGGAGGGGCAGACGGTGGTGGCGAAGGTGGACTTGGAGAACGCGGTCTGCCAGGGGGTGTCGAACATCTTCAAGCCCTGGCTCGTCTTGCCCTGTACGGCCTTGGCGGCCAGGTCCCAGGCGTTCTTGACGCTCGGCGAGTCCTTGTAGGCGAGCTTGCCGTCCTTGTAGTACTGGACGGCACTGCTGGAGACGACGGCGTTGAACAGCCCACTGGCGCTGTCCATGAAGAAGGTGCCCTCGGGCGCCTTGGCCTGGTACCGCTGGGCCACCTCGACGAACTTCGCCCAGTCGCCGGCCCACAGCTTGCCGACCGATTCCGGGTCGGAGGGCAGGCCCGCTGCCTTGAACAGGTCCTGGCGGTAGCAGATGGCCATCGGGCCGACGTCGGTGCCGAGGCCGATCGTCCTCCCGTCGGCGGTGGTGGCCTGGTCCCACTTCCAGGGGAGGTAGGCCTTCTTGTCGACACCGGGGGCGTCGGAGAGGTCGACGAAGGCGTCGGCCAGGTCCTCGGAGGTGGCCAGGGATATACGGCCGACCTCAAGGGCCTGGACGTCGTCGAGGCCGCCGCCGGAGAGCCGGGTCTGCAGGGCGGTCCAGTAGTTGCCCTCGACGGTCGTCGGGTTCTCCTTGATGGTGATGCCGGGGTTCTGCTTCATGTACGCGTCGTACAGCCCGGCCTCCTGGTACCCGAAGGTCCCGAAGGTGCCGACGGTCAGGGTGGTCTTCCCGTCGGCGGAGGGGGAGCCGCCGTCGCCGGAGGACGAGCAGCCGGTCAGGACGAGCGCCGACGCGAGGGCCGCGGAGGCGAGTACGCCGGAGCGGGTACGGACGCGCGGCAGGGACGGACGGGGCATGGCATCTCCTCGATGCGTCAGGGGGAAAGGCGCGGAGTGCGGAGTGAGAGGTGCGCCGGGCAGGGCCTCGCCTCGGGGGCGGATCGGCGCGGGGGGGCTACGGAGGCCGGGGGGCCTTCGGAAGCCGGGGGGAGGGCGGCACACCCGGAGTCATCCCGATTTGGGAGCGCTCCCAACTGGTGGCATCCGGAACCCTGCCGCCCCTTCGACCGCCTGTCAAGCTCGACGGGCGGGGGCGGCCGGGCGCGGCCCACGGGGGTCCCCGAGGGCATGCCGTCCCGTCACGCGCTGGCGCGGACGACCAGGCGTGTGGGCAGGATCAGCGGAGTGGGGTCCTGTCCGTCGATGAGCGCGACCAGCATGCGCGCCATCTCCCGGCCGAGACCCTCTATGGGCTGGTTCACCGTGGTCAGCGGCGGATCGGCGATCCGGGCCACGTCGAGGTCGTCGAACCCGACCACGGCGACGTCGCCGGGGACCGTCCGGCCGGCTGCGCGCAGCGCGCGCAGCGCGCCGACCCCCATGTTGTCGCTGGCGGCGAACACCCCGTCCAGGTCCGGCTGCCGCGCCAGCAGGGCGGCCATGGCGGCGGCTCCGCCGGCCTCCGTGAAGTCACCGGCCTCCGGCGGGTACGGATCGAGACCCGCCGCCAGCATGGCGTCCCGGTGACCGCGGTACCGGGCGCGCCCGACCTCGGTGTCGAGCAGCCCGCAGATGGTGGCCACCCGGGTCCGCCCGGCCGCGAGCAGGTGCTCGGTCGCCGCGCGCGCTCCGCCGACGTTGTCGACGTCCACATACCACCGGGGGTCTAAACCGACGGGCCGCCCGCCGAACACGACGGGCATGTCCGCCTCCTGGGCCATGCGGGCCAGCGGATCGTCCTCGCGCAGCGCCATCAGCATCACCCCGTCGGCCCCCTTGGACCGAAGAAGCTGTTCCACGCGTTTTCGGCCGCGGTCGGAGGCGGCCAGGCACAGCATCAGGTGGAGATCGGCCTCGTCCAGGGCCGCCGAGGCCCCCACGATCACCTGGGCGAAGAACGGATCCGCGAAGATCGACGGGTCCTCCCCCGAGACGACCAAGGCGGCCGCGCCCGTCTGACGGGTCGCCAGCGCGCGGGCGGTCGGGTTCGGCACGTAGCCGAGCCGGTGGACGGCCCGTTCGACCGCCTCGCGTTTGGCGCGGCTGACGTGGGGCGCGTTGTTGAGTACGCGGGAGGCCACCGACCTCGACACACCGGCCAGTTCGGCCACTTCGTCGAGCGTCGACTGCCGGCGCGGCACACCTTCCGCCATGTTCTGCCTTCCTGTGACGAGCAGTACGCGAAAAAACTGGAAGCGCTTCCAGTTTCAGGACTGTAAAGCTTTCCGGCCATTGTGTGAAGTGCTGGTCAAGAAGCGCTACTTGACAGGCGGGCAAGCGCGTCACACGATACCGGCCACACCCCGAGGCCGCCGGAGAGTCGACTGGGACCGCTTCCAGTGGGAGCGCTTCCACGGACTCCGCAGGTCCAAGGGCACCCCGTACCACCGCACTTCCTCAGTGCGCCGCCCCCTCAGGACGAGAGTGGGCGGCGCGTCCGCCGTCAGGAAACCGAGGTACCGTCATGCGCCGCCGAATCCGCGCCCTCGCCGCAGCCTTCCTCGCGCTGCCGCTGGCACTCACCGCCGCCCCGTCCGCCCACGCGGCCGACCCGACCACCATGACCAGCGGGTTCTACGTGGACCCGAACTCCTCCGCCAAGCAGTGGGTCGCCGCCAACCCTGGCGACGGCCGGACGCCCGCGATCAACGGGTCCCTCGCCAACACCCCCCAGGCCCGCTGGTTCGGCGCGTGGAGCGGCACCATCGGCACAGCGACGGGCGCGTACGTGGGGGCGGCCGACCACGCGGACAAGCTGCCCATCCTCGTCGCCTACAACATCCCCCTCCGCGACTCCTGCGGCGGGCACTCCGGAGGCGGTGCCTCCTCGCCGTCCGCGTACGCGAGCTGGATCGCACAGTTCGCCGGCGGGATCGCCAACCGCCCGGCCGTCGTCATCCTCGAACCGGACGCCCTCGCGGACTCCGGCTGCCTGAACCCGACCCAGATCCGCGAACGACAGACCATGATCAGCGGCGCCGTCTCCGAGTTCAACCGCCAGGCACCCAACGCCTGGCTCTACCTCGACGCCGGCAACCCCGGCTGGGTGAGCCCGGCGGACATGGCCCAGCGCCTCCACGCCGGCGGCCTCCGGCAGGCCCACGGCTTCTCCCTCAACGTCTCGAACTACTACACCACCGCCCAGAACACCGCCTACGGCAACGCCGTCAACGGCGAACTGGGCGCCCGCTACGGCTACACCAAGCCGTTCGTCGTCGACACCAGCCGGAACGGCAACGGCTCCAACGGCGAGTGGTGCAACGCGGCGGGCCGCCGCATCGGCACGCCCACCCGGCTGGGCGGCGGCGCCGAGATGCTCCTGTGGATCAAGGCACCGGGCGAGTCCGACGGCAACTGCGGCGTCGGAGCGGGATCCTCGGCCGGACAGTTCCTCCCCGAGGCCGCCTACAAGATGATCTACGGCTACTGAGCCGCGGCGCACCCACCCACCCCCCATCCATCGACCAGGAGCCTCCATGAAGCCACGCACCCTACGGCGTCGCGTGACCGCCGCACTCGCGGCGGCCGCCGCCTGTGCCGCCCTGACCGTGACGCAGGGGCAGGCGCAGGCCGCACCCACGCGGGACGGTGTGCTCACCCCGGCCACGAAGTTCTACGTGGACCCGCTCAGCAAGGCGGCCAAGCAGGCTGTCGTCGACGCCAGGAACGGCGACTTCGCGAACGCCGCGAACATGGCCAAGCTCGCGAGCCACCCGCAGGCCGAGTGGTTCACCGAGGGCACCCCCGACGAGGTCCGCGCGAAGGTCGACGGGCTCGTCCGCAAGGCCCGAGTGGTCGGCAGGACCCCCCTCCTGGTCGCCTACAACGTGCCGGGCCGCGACTGCTCGCAGTACTCCAGCGGCGGAGCCGCGTCCTCCGCCGCGTACCGGAAGTGGATCGACGCCTTCGCCGCAGGGATCGGCGACCGCAAGGCGGTGGTCGTCGTCGAACCCGACGGCCTGGCCCTCCTCCCCCGGGACTGCGGGCCCGCCGTGGACCCGACCGGTGAGCTCACGGCGACCCGTACCGCCGACCTCGCGTACGCCGTCAGAACGCTCAAGTCCAAGCCCCGCACAGCGGTCTACCTCGACGCGGGCAACGTCCTGTGGCGACCCGTCGGTGACATGGCCCAGCGACTCCTCGACGCCGGCGTCCGGTACAGCGACGGCTTCTCCCTCAACGTCTCCAACACCCACCCCACCGACCACAACACCAGGTACGGCACCTGGATCGCGAAATGCATGTGGCTCGCCACCGAAGGACCCGACTGGGCCCGCGGCCACACCGACTGGTGCGCCACGCAGTACTACTCGCCCGCCGCGCCCAACGACGGCACCCCCGGCAACGCCGTCGACTCCGCCGACCCCACCACCTGGCGCTGGACCGACGCCTGGTTCGACCAGAACGCGGGCACCCCGCCCACCGACGCACTGCACCATTTCGTCATCGACACCAGCCGCAACGGACTGGGCGCCTGGACCCCGGAGCCCGGCAAGTACAGCGGCGACCCGGAGATCTGGTGCAACGCGCCCGGCCGCGGCCTCGGCCCGCGCCCCACCGCCGACACCGGTGCACCGCTCGTCGACGCCTACCTCTGGATCAAGATCCCCGGCGAGTCCGACGGCAGCTGCACCCGCAACACCGGCGGCACCATCGACCCCGAGTACGGCATCGTCGACCCGCCGGCCGGCGCCTGGTGGCCGGCCCAGGTCCACTCCCTGGCCCGTAACGCGGCACCGCGGCTGACGTTCAACCGCTGAGCTCCGTCCACGCCCGCCCCCGCCCGGCCACGAGAAGGCGCTCACTCGTGGCCGGGCGCGACTCGCACGCCGGGTCGGGAAGTGTCGCGACTGGCCTTTGTCACTTCTCCCGGTACTTCTCGTCGGCCACGAGCACCGAGGTGAAGTGGACCGGCAGGCCGCTCTCGTCCCGCGGGACCTCCTGGGAGGTGTCCCGGGTGAAGGCCAGGGTGACGCCGGGGATGTAGGGCGCTCGCGGGTCGTCGTTGTTGACCTGCCAGCCCTTCCGGACGGCGTGGGCCAGGATCTCGTCGGCGGGCGTACGGAAGACGTCGAGGCCGTCGAGGAGGACCTGGACGTCGGGGTCCTCGTCCTCGTCGGGGCCCCAGACGGTGACGGCGGTGACCCGGTGGTCGTGTTCGAGGGCCGCCTGGAAGCCGATGCCGTCGTACTCGGCGGAGACCAGGTCGAAGTCGCGCACCGCGTCGGCCGGGTACACCCGGGGCGCGCCCCAGGCCGAGACCGCGGCGACCGTTTCGTCGAGCGTCATGCCCAGCTGGACGGGGGCCACGCCGCGGGGCGGGTCGAGGACGAACTGCATGAGGGGGCCTTTCTGGTGGGTTGCGGTCATTTCAGTATGTCGTAGTCGATCGTCCAGCCCCGGCTCTCCAGCATCGCCTGGAACTTCCTGTTGTCCTTGAGGCTTTGGACCATGTCCGTGATGTGCTGGTCGTACTTGTCGCCGTACTTGGCGCGGACCTCGTCGATGTCCATCTTCATGGCCAGGTCCCAGCGTCCGGCGTCGATGTGGGCGCGCTGGTCGGCGCGCCACTGGACGGAGTGGGCCCACGAGCCGGTCGAGGACATGTCCCGGTGGTCGGCCCTCTCCATGCGGATCGCGGGGCCCATCCCGGCGTCGTTGATGAAGCCCTCCTCGTCGAGGTGCGCGTAGGAGGCCTTGGCCGGGATGTGGTTGATCTCCATCTTGACCGGGTACTTCGGGTCGCCGTTCTCGTCCTTGAGGTTGGCCGGGGTCATGCCTCCGTACCAGCCGCCGTCCTCGGTGCACCCCTTGGCGATGAGGCCCAGGGGGTCGGTGAGGGTCCAGGGGTTGGTCACGTAGGCGAGGGGGTTCGCCGCGGGTGCCAGGCCCAGGGGGTCGGGGCTCGCGTACCGGGCCGTCTCCGGGTCGTAGTGACGCAGGTAGTTGTAGTGCAGGCCCGTCTCGGGGTCCTCGTACTGGCCGGGGAGGCGCAGCGGGGTGTGGGCCGTCGCCGTGCGGTTCCACCGGGTGCTGCCCCAGGTGGTCCTGCGGGACTGCCACGCCACTTCGCCGGCCTCGTCGACCAGTTCGGTGGGGGCGCCGACCAGGTCGGTGACGATGGCGAAGAACCGGGTGTCGTAGGCGTCCTGCTCGGTGCCGGCCGAGCGTCGTTCGAGCTGGCTGAGGGGGCGGTGGTCGTGGGCGTCGTACTCCCAGGTGACCGTGGTGGCGGTGGCGGTGTCCGTCTGTTCGGCCAGCCGGGTGCCGTCCCAGGTGAAGTACACCGACTGCGCGACGCTGCTCCCGTCGGGCGCCATGCGGTGTTTGGCGGTGCGCCGGCCGAGCGGGTCGTACGTGTAGCGCCAGGTGACGCCGTCGGGGGTCCGGCAGGCGGTGAGCCGGTTCTCCCCGTCCCAGGTGTAGTGCCAGGTGTCGGGCTTGCGGGAGAGACGGGTCCGCTGCCGCAGCACCATGCGGCCCGCCGTGTCGTACTGGTAGCGGAACCGGCCGGCGCGGAGCAGGCGGTTCCCTTCGTAGGCGCGCTCGCCCCGGGCGTCGTCCCTGAGCGCGCGGTCCGGCCAGTCGGCCTGGGCCTGGTTGCCGACGGCGTCGTACGCGTACGTCTCGTTCCAGTCCTCGGCCGTGACCCGTAGCGGCCGTCCGACCGGGTCGAGGTGGAACGTGACGTCGGTGTCGGCGAGCCGGTCGGTGATCCGTTCGAGGTGGCCGTCCGCGCGGTAGCCGTAGCCGCGGGAACGCACGACCCGCTCCCCCGCGGTCACGGTGCGGGAGGAGAGCCGGCCCATGCGGTCCCAGGCCGACGCCAGCGTGACGGAGGCCGGGTCGTCGCCCAGCGCGCGGGCCACTTCGCGGCCCCGCTCGTCGCGGGTGACGAGCATGTCGTACCCGTCCGACGTGAGCCGGGTACGGCGCCCCGCCGCGTCGTGCGTGTAGCGGGACCGCGCTCCGCTCGGCGTGGTCCGGGACACCAGGGCTCCGGCCGGGTCGTACGCGTACCTGGTGGTGCGGCCGTCGACGGTCTCGGCGAGCAGCAGTCCCACCGCGTCCCGTTCGAGGACGACACTCGACGTCGGGGACGTGAGCGAGACCGGCCGGCCGGCCGGGTCGTAGCCGTACCGGGTGATCTCACCGCCACAGTTCTTCTCCACGACCCGGTCCATCAGGTCGTAGGCGGTGGTGATGCGCTCCCCGAGCGCGGTCGTACGCGCGGTCGCGCGTCCGGCGGCGTCGAGCTCGTAGTGGACGGTGCGGCCGTCGAAGTCGGTCTCGGCGACCAGCCGGCCGGCCGCGTCGTAGGTGTAGGTCCAGGTCAGGCCCTGGGGGCCGGTCACGGAGGTCAGCCTGAGTTCCTTGTCGTAACGGAACTCGTAGCGAGCGCCGTCCGCGCCCGTCCGGGCGGCCAGCTTCCCGAAGTGCGTGTACTCGAACCGGGTGGTCGCACCCGTGGGGTCCGTGTGGGAGGTCCTGTTGCCCTCGGCGTCCCACGTCCAGGTCTCCGTGCCGCCGTCCGGGCGCGTGGCGCGGGTGGCCCAGCCTTCGGTGTTCCACTCCGTGGTGTGTTCCGCGCCCAGCGGGTCGGTGCCGCGGACGGGCCGGCCGAAGGCGTCACGCGTGAGGCGGTAGGTGTGGCCCAGCGGATCGGAGTGGCTGAGGGTGAGGCCCGCCGCGTTGTGCGTCATGTGGTGCGTGGCACCCGAGGGGTCCGTGCGCGAGGTGAGAGCGCCACGGTCGTTGTAGGTGGAGCGGGTGGTGGCGCCGTCGGGGGCGATGACGGCGGTGCGGTTGCCCCGCGCGTCGTACTCCTGCCGCCAGACGCTGCCGTCGGGGCCGGTGACGGTGACGGGCAGGTCGAGTGCGTTGTACGAGGTCAGGGTCCGGGTCCCGTCGGGGCGGACGACGGACGTCAGGTTGTTGCGCTCGTCCCAGGTGAACGCCGCGGTGCGGCCCAGCTGGTCGGTCCGCGAGAGCAGGTTGTCGTACGCGTCCCACTGCCGGTACACGGTGTGTCCGAGCGGGTCGGTCTCCGCGACGACCTGCCCGAGTTCGTTGAACCGGGTGGTCGTGACCGCTCCGGTGGCGTCGGTGAAACGGGTGACGCGCTCGGCGGCGTCGTAGGAGAAGCGGGAGGAGAGGAAGCCGTCGGGGCCCACGGTCTCCACGACGCGGCCGTCCGGGTCGTAGACGTAGCGGTACGTGGAGCCCAGGCGGTCGGTCCACGAGGTGACCCGGCCCGCGTCGTCGTAGGTGAAGCGCAGTTCGGCGGCCTCGCCGTCGCTGCCCCGGGCGTCGGAGACGGCGGTGAGCCGGTCCTCGGAGTCGTAGGTGAACTCGCTGAGCTTCTGGGGGCCTTCGGCGGTCCGCAGGGCGAGTCCGGTCACACGTCCTTGCTCGTCGGAGGTGACGTCGACCCGGTAGCCACCGCTGTGCACGACGTTGACGGGTATCCCGTCGGCGTCCCGCTGGATGCCGATGCTGTTGCCGTTGCGGTCCTCGATACGGCTCAGCCAGTAGAAGCGGTCGCCGTGGTACGGGTTCCCTTCGAACAGCCGTGTCTGGCCGGTGTGCGGCTCTTCCAGCGCGTAGGTGACCTGCCCGAGGCCGTCCCGGGCGCGCAGGCCGAGGGTGGCCGTACGGTTCGCGGTGCTCGGCAGCAGGGTCTCGTCGCCGTCGGGGAGCCGGGGGTAGAGGAGGAGGGAGCCGTCCTCGCGGGCCCAGGCCGCCGTTCCCGCGGCGTCGAGGGAGATCTCGAGGCGCTCGTCGAGCGTGGACGCCCAGCCCGCTCCGAAGCACCGTCCGTAGTGGTACCCCGAGACGTGGGTGCGCCGCAGGACGAGGGGCAGGGTGCCGGGGAGCGTCAGGTCGGTCTGGGGGAGCAGCATCTCGCCGCTGGCGATGTCCACGGGGTCGGTCTTGCAGCGACGCTTGTCGAGGCTGACGCCCTTGCCCCGCGGATCGCCGAGGACCTCCCGGGTCGAGTCGGGGGTCCGGCTCCCGTTCCCGCCCTTGCCGCGCCCCTGGCCGGTGTTGCCGCCGTTCCCGCTGCCGCCGTCGCTGTCGTGGTCGCCCTTGCGCTGGCGGGCGATGCGGGCCGCCGTGTCGTCGTCGTTGTTCTTGTGGTCCTTGGAGATCTGCCTGACGGCCTTGGGGAGGGTCTCGCCGATGTGGTCGCCCATGGTTTTGGCGGACTTCACCAACGCGCCCATGGCCTTCTCGATGACCGGGTCCAGGGCGTCGGCGATGTCGTCCCGGCCCTTGTTGCGTCCCTGGTGACCCTTGGCCTTGGTCAGCTTTCCGGCGGTCTTGCCGTGGATGCCGGCGCTGACACCGTTCAGCCTGGTGGTGGCCTGCTCGTGCTCGTCGTGCTCGATGTGGAAGCCCTTGCCCTTGCCGCCCCCGCCGCCTCCGCCCCCTGCCGAGGCCAGGTTCAGGCCCTCCTTGCCGGCCTGCTTGGTCTGGTCGAGGTTCACACCGTTCTGGACGCCCAGCGCGTCCATGCTCACCTGGACGACGAGGTCCGCCGCCATGTTCTCCAGCGCGGCCACGACCGGCTCGGTCATCACCGCGACGACGTGACCGACGGCCTCCTCCATCGCGCTGGTGATGAGCTTCAGGAGCTGCTTCTTGGTGAGGGCGATCGCGCCCGCCCCGAGGAGCGCGGACAGGCCTCCGGTGACCGGGATGAGCGCGAGGGCGAGGCCGGTCTGGCCCGCCAGGATCCCCAGTTCCGCGACGGCCTTCCACTTCATGGCCTCGATCGCGCCCGCCGCGAGGTCCAGCGCGTCCGCGATGGTACGGGCCGCGGACACCATGTCCTTGAGGTGCTTGTCCTTGACCTTGGCCCAGTGCTCGTTGAGCGCGTCCATCGCCTCGCCGTGGCCCGAGGACAGCAGGCGCTGCACATGGTTGTTGGCGAGCTGACCGTCGTCGGCGAGGTCGTCCGCGAACTCCCGGAGCGCGTCGGCCATGTCGCGGTAGGCGTCCTCGTCGACGTTGGGCCAGTTCACCCCCACGAGGTCCAGCAGCGAGTCCGCCCAGTCCGGCACCGTGACAGCCACGATTCGTATCCCCCGTTGACATAGATCGATGAGCCCGAACAGTCCTACCACGGCGGTCGACTGACAGGTAATCCGCGCGCTCGGAGCCGGCGGGGCCCGTCCGTCAGGCCCGTACGCGACGCAGGGCGCCGTCGGCGCGGAGGTCGGCGAGGTTGGGGTAGCCGTCGACGGCCATGATCAGGTCGGCCTCGGCGAGGAGCGAGCGGAGGACGTGGACGACGCCGTCCGTACCGCCGAGGGCGAGGCCGTACGCGTACGGGCGGCCGACGCCCACCGCCGTGGCCCCGAGGGCGAGGGCCTTGACGACGTCGGCGCCGGTACGGACGCCGGAGTCGAAGAGCACGGGGAGGCCTTCGGCGGCGGCGACCACCTCCGGCAGTGCGTCCAGGGCGGGCAGGCCGCCGTTGGCCTGGCGGCCGCCGTGGTTGGAGCAGTAGACGCCGTCCACACCGCCGTCCCGTGCGCGGCGGACGTCCTCGGGGTGGCAGATGCCCTTGAGGACGATCGGCAGGTCGGTGAGCGAGCGCAGCCAGGGCAGGTCGTCCCAGACCAGCGGTTTGCCGAAGACGCCCGCCCACTCCAGGACGGCGGCGCGCGGGTCCTCCTCGGGGGGCTTGGCGAGGCGGGCCCTGAAGACGGGGTCGGAGGTGTAGTTCGCGAGGGCGTGGCCGCGCAGCTGGGGGAAGTTGCTGGTGGCGAGGTCGCGGGGGCGCCAGCCGGTGATCCAGGTGTCGAGGGTGACGACGATGCCCCGGAATCCGGCCGACTCGGCCCGGTGCACGAGGCTTTCGGCGAGGTCGCGGTCGGTGGGCGTGTAGAGCTGGAAGAAGCCCGGTGTGTCGCCGCACGCGGCGGCGACCTCCTCCATCGGGTCCTCGGAGAGGGTGGAGGCGATCATCGGCACGCCGGTGCGGGCGGCGGCGCGGGCGGTCGCCAGGTCGCCGTGGCGGTCCTGGGCGCAGAGCCCGATGACCCCGACGGGGGCCATGAACAGCGGGGACGGCAGTGTCAGCCCGAACAGGTCGACGGACGGGTCGCGTCGGGCGGCGCCGACCATCATGCGCGGCACGAGGCCCCAGTTGCGGAAGGCGGTGACGTTGGCCTCCTGGGTGTACTCGTCGCCCGCGCCGCCGGCCACGTACGACCAGAGCGAGGGCGGGAGCGCCGCCCTCGCCTTCGTCTCCAGTTCGGCGAAGGTCATCGGGAGCGTGGGGAGCACCCCGAAGAGCCCGTCGAAGTAGATCTCGTGCTGGTAGTCGCCGTAGTGCTGGGGCATGGGGAGGCTCGTCCCTTCCGATTGCTGTCGGCTGCCTCGGCGCGTGCTCGTCTTCCCGCCGTGGTGGCCCCCCATCGTGCCCGCCACGCGTGCGCGTGGCCATGCCCCGGCCCCTCTCGGCCGGCCCCGGTCCACGGGACGGTGACTACGAACGCGTCGCGGTCCTGCAGCCGTCGCCGCCGGTGTCTCTTCCCTCGAAGATCGCCGTACTGCGGTCGTACGGGTCGACGGTCTCGCCGTCGGTCGCGCCGGTGCCCGTGCCGTTCGTGCCGAACTCAGGGGTGAAGTAGCCGGTGTTGTTGTCGCAGCCGCCGTTGGTCATGTCGACCTTGTACGAGACGAGGGAGAAGGTGCCCCGCTCGGTGATGATCTTCGAGGGGTCGTCCCAGTTGAGGACCACTTCGCGCCGCACGATGGTGCGCACGACCTCGTCGCCGCCGCCCGCCGGTGCGACCGGGTACACGTAGGTGACGTCGGTGGTGACCTGGAGGGCGCCGCGCTCCCCCTCCCGGTAGGTGATCCGGCCCCGGGTCTTGACCACGTCGCCGACCAGGCGCGCGCGTGAGGACTCGAAGCGGCTGAACAGCAGCAGCGGGTCGTTCTCCTCGCTGGGCGTGCGGAACGCGGCGGCCAGATAGTCCTTGACGTCCCGCTGGTGCGGGTTGATCAGGGCGATGGCCTTCGTGGGGCGCTCGCCGCCGAGGACGGCCGGGTTCAGGTTGGACGCGACGAGGAAGTCGCGGGTCTGCCGCAGTGCCTGCTCCACCTGTGCCTTGCTCATCCAGCCGGTGGCGCGGGCGGCCGGGACGGTGATCCCGGCCGTTCCGTCCGCCCAGCGCGCCGCGGGCGAGCCCTTGAACGGCTCGGCGAGCGTGGGGCGCCGGGCCGGCTCCACGGGCGGTGCCTGCGTCGGCCGCTCCGCCTCCTGGGCGAGCGGCGCCCCCGACGCGCCGTTCCCGTCGGAGGTGCCGATCATCTGCCACGGGTCGAGAACCGCCACGACGAGCAGCGCCACCGCGGCCAGCAGCCCGACCACGTACCAGCCCTTCGTCCGCCGCGGCCGGGGCGGCGTGTACGTACGCCATCCCTCGGCCGCCCGGGGCTCGTCACGCAGCCGGTCCGCTACGACCCGGGCGCGCGCCGACGGTTCCTTGGGGGCGTCCGCCACGCCTGCCACCGAGTCGCGCAGGAACTGCTCCCACACGTCGTCCGGCACCGACGAACCGTCCCGTTCCCCACCCGCGTTCACACCGCTCTCCTCGCGTCACACACCGATTCGGCCCCTCCCCTGGGGCCCCCGCATGATCGCACAGCGGCTCCGTGAGCCGTCCGCCCAGGTCAGGCCCCATTCACGGCCGGGTGGCGGTCAACTCGTGGTCGGTGTCCAGCCGTCGAGCCAGTGCGCGGTGTCCTGGGTGGCGGCCTGAGTGGGCGTCAGGTGGGGGCGGTCCGGGTGGGACGGGCCGGAGCCGGGGCCGGTGTTGCGGTACTCGGCGAAGCGGTCGGCCTTCCAGGAGAAGCCGCCCATGTCCGTCCAGGGCGTGGTCCTGACGGCGCCGCTGAGGACGCTGTCGCGGACGGTCGCCTGCGGGGAGAGGGTCGCGTCGCCGCCCGCGTGCCAGGGGCGCCCGAGGAAGAAGCTGCCCGGGGTGACGTCGCCGTTCACGGTGGAGCGCGTGATGAGGAAGCCCTTGCGGCCCGCGGGGGTGCTCGGCGCCGTCACGTATCCGGCGGACGTGCCGTCCCAGCGCTTCTTCAGGGTGAGGACGGACCTGTCGATCACCGCGGTGGCGCGGCCGAAGACGAAGTCGACATTGCCGATCACATAGGAGCCGGTCATGTAGACCCGGCCGGTCCTGTCCTTGGCGGCGGTGTCGAGGAGGAGGGTGTCCTGGTCTCCGCTGACGATGACGCCGTCGAGGACGATGCGGTCGGCGGCGGTGCGCAGGGCGACGGCCTGGTGCCCGTTCAGGTTCCGGTTCGCGGCCTCGTCGAAGTCGTTGGAGACGGTGAGGTTGCGTGCCCGGAAGTCGTCGGCCTCGACCGCGACGGTGGCGCTGCCGCCCGTCCCGTACGTCCCTGAGCCGTCCGGCCTTGTCATGCCGGATGCGTGGCCCTCGACGATGACGGTGTCCTTGCGGCTGCCGCCGGTGCCTTCGAGGGTGATGTGGGGTTTGTTCGCGGGGACCTTGACCGTCTCGCGGTAGACGCCGGGCGCGATCCGGATCACCACGGGGGCGGTGTTGCCCGCCGGGACGGCGTCGACGGCCTTCTGGACGCTGGTGAACCTGCCGCTGCCGTCCTTCGCCACGGTCAGGGTGGTGGCGGCGGGTGCGACCGCGGCCGGGCTCGTGCCGAGGGAGGAGCGTGGGCCGGCGCCGGACTTCACCAGGGCGGGCACCGCGGCCGTCGGGTCGAGGGTGTACGGGTAGTAGGCCTTCGGGTCGAAGGCCGTTCCGCCGCTCTCGTTGCGGCCGGTGGTGCCGGAGAAGACGTTGCCGCGCTGCACGAGGGCGGCGGTGGCGTCCTTGATGACCGGGTTGTTCACGCCCTGGAAGTAGCTGTTCTCGAGGACCATGCGGGTCCCGCCGCGGGCGTAGTTGCCGTAGGACGACGTGATGTTCGTGCCCGGGTCGTCCTGGAGCAGGTTGTTGTAGAGGTGCGCGTGGGCGACGTTGTCGGTGGACGGGTTGCGCTGCTCGGTCTCGCGGAACCAGTTGTGGTGGAGGGTGAGGTCGGCGGTGACGTTCTCCGTCCAGCCGATGCCGAAGGTCTTGTTGTTGGTGCCGAGCCGGTTCCAGGACACCGTGACGTACGTCGTGTCCTTGCGGCTGTCGATGAGGCCGTCGGCCATGTGCCGCAGGTCGTTGTGGTCGATCCACACGTGGTGCGCGCCGTCCATCTGCACGGCGTCGAAGTCGTGTTCCTTGTCGTTCCAGACGCCCTGGTACGTGTCCCGGATCGTCAGGTTCCGGATGATCACGTTGTGGACGCCCGGGCCGAGGAAGAAGCCGCCTCCGACGATGTGGCCCGAGGTGCCCGAGCCGATGATGGTCTTGTCGGAGGCGACCTTGATCTCCTTGCCCGTGGGGTTCACGGTGATCGTCCCGGCCACGACGATGACGTACGGCTCCGGGGCGGTCGCGTACTTCTCGAGGTCGGCGAGGCTCCGGACGGTGACCGTCCTCCCGTCGCGCCCGCCGTACGTCCCCTTCTGCCCGAGCGCGTCGACCGACGCGAAGCCGTCGGCGGCGTCACGCGCCCACGCGGGGGCGGCCGCGGCCTCCGCCTCCGGCCGGGCGTCCGCGCCGAACACGCCGAAGGCGGTGCCGTACGCCAGGACCCCTGCCACGGCGACCGCCGCCGGGACACCGATCACCAGAGCCTTTCCGCGCCTGCGGTGTCTCGCCCTGCCTCGGGTCTCGGTCATGTCGTACGTCCTTCCGTCCGTGGGGGGTGCCCGCCGGGAAAGGGCGGACGGAAGGTGGTCGCCGCCGCGGCGGAAAAGGTTGCCGCCGTACGGACTTCGGTCAGGCGTACGGGTCGAACGAAACGCCGGCGGGCTTGGCCTTGGCCAGGTGGGAGGCGAAGTTGCCGTCCTTCAGGCCGAACACCGCGCTGCCGAAGTCGGCCGCGCTGAGCTTGTCGCGCAGGCCGGCCGGGTAGCCGTTCCAGCCGACCAGGCTCGGGAACTGCCAGGTGTGCTGGTGGTTCTCGGGCGGTTCGTCGTTGGTGTTCGCCGGGCGGAAGCAGTGCGTGCCGATGCCGTCCTTGTGGTAGACGACCTTGGGGTGGGTGCCGTCCCAGCGGATCCGGTCCCGGCCGTGGATGTCGAAGTTGCCGTGGGCGGACGTGGAGACGTACTGCGCCTGGTTGTTCTGCACCCACACGACGACGTGTTCCCAGTCGTGCCGGTGTCCCCCGAGGCTGCTGCCGGCCACGGCCTGGTCCTTCTCGAAGTACAGGCCGTAGAGGATGGCGCACCAGCCGTTGTTGCACTTCGCGCGGGCGTATCCGTTGGTCTGGGTGAGGTCCCAGGAGTCCCGGCACTGGCCGTTGACGGCGCCGGAGGGGTTGAGTCCGCCGTTGACGGTGCCGTCGGGCCCGATCGCGGGGGTGGGGTAGCAGCCGTCGGTGTCGTAGTCGTAGGCCGGCTGGAAGGTCTGCTCAAGACCGTCGGCGTTCGCGGGCAGCGCGGGGGGCGGGGCGGCGAAAGCGCTGCCGGGCAGGGCGATGATCAACGTGAGGGCGCCGGCGAGGGCGAGGGCGCCCCTGGCGGCGTACGCCTGTGTCTTCACTGTCTCCCCTGGGTCGGGCGGCATGATGCGAGAGGCGTCATCTTGGCATGCACAGCTCATGAATGGAGGAACCGCGCGTGAACTCGACACGTCGGGACATCGAGTAGACGATACGTATCGTCTCGCATACAGTGGTCGGCATGACCACCACCGCGTCCCCCGCGCACGTCGCCATGTTCTCCATCGCCGCCCACGGCCACGTGAACCCCAGCCTCGAGGTCATCCGTGAGCTCGTCGCCCGCGGCCACCGCGTCAGCTACGCCGTCCCCGCCTCCTTCGCGGAGAAGGTGGCGGAGACCGGGGCGACGCCCATCGTCTACACCTCGACGCTCCCGACCGACGACGACCCCGACGCGTGGGGAACGGAACTCATCGACAACCTCGAACCGTTCCTGAGCGACGCCGTCCAGGCACTGCCCCAGCTCGCCGAGGCCTTCGACGCGGACCGGCCCGACCTCGTGCTCCACGACATCACCGCCTACCCGGCCCGCGTCCTCGCCCACACCTGGGGCGTCCCTGCCGTCTCGCTGTGGCCGAACCTCGTGCCCTGGGAGGGGTACGAGGAGGAGGTCGCCGAGCCGATGTTCGCCGAGCTCAAGGCCTCACCGCGCGGCAAGGCGTACTACGCCCGGTTCGAGGCCTGGCTCGCGGAGCACGGCCTCGACACCGACCCCGACAGGTTCGTCGCCCGCCCGCGCCGCGCGCTCGTGCTCATCCCGAAGGCGCTCCAGCCGCACGCCGAGCGGGTCGACGAGTCCGTCTACACCTTCGTCGGCGCCTGCCAGGGCGAGCGCGCCACACAGGGCGAGTGGCGGCGGCCGGCGGACGCCGAGAAGGTCGTCCTGGTCTCGCTCGGCTCCTCCTTCACCAAGCAGCCCGGCTTCTACCGGGACTGCGTCGAGGCGTTCGCCGGGCTCCCGGGCTGGCACGTGGTCCTGCAGATCGGGAAGTTCGTCGACCCGGCCGAGCTCGGTGACGTCCCGTCCAACGTCGAAGTGCACTCCTGGGTGCCCCAGTTGGCGATCCTGCGACAGGCCGACGCGTTCGTCACCCACGCGGGCGCCGGTGGCAGCCAGGAGGGCCTGGCCACCGCCACCCCCATGGTGGCCGTCCCGCAGGCCGTCGACCAGTTCGGGAACGCCGACATGCTCCAGTCCCTGGGCGTGGCGCGACACCTGCCGAGGGAGGAGGTCACCCCCGAGCGCCTGCGGAAGGACATGCTCGCCCTGCTCGACGACCCCGAAGTGGCGCGCCGCGCACGGGAGATCCAGGAGTCGATGGCCCGCGAGGGCGGAACGCGCCGGGCCGCCGACCTGATCGAGGCCGAACTCCCGGGAGCCTGACCGGGACGGCGGGCGGCCGTGCGGCGTCCGGCCGAGGGCCCGCCGTGCGGCGTACGGGCGACGGGCCGCCCTCCGGGGTACGGAAAGCGGCCCGCCGCCCGGCGTACGGAAGGCAGCCCGCCACCCGGCGTACGGAAAGCGGCCCGCCGCCCGATCCGTACGACCTCTTCCGCACGGATCGGGTGACGGGCCGCCGCGGCGCGAGGTCAGACCACGGCGCCCGAGCGGTCCCGGCCGGCGTCGGCGCTCCGCCGTGGCCCGGCGCCGCCCCCGGAGACGGCTGCCGGGGCCGGGCTACGGGTCTCCAGTGCCACGGCCAGGGGCATCGCGGTGAACACCGTGGACGCCATGCCCAGGACCACTCCCGCGAGGAGCGCGACGGAGAAGTCGGTGAGCGAGTCGCCGCCCAGGACCGCGAGCGCCACCAGGACGAAGAGCGCCCCCATACCGGTGTTGACCGTGCGGGGCAGGGTCTGCGCGACGGCCCGGTCCGCGAGGTCCGGGAGCGGGACTCCCCCGCCGCGCCGCCTGAGTTCCCGCAGTCGGTCGAGGACGACCACGGAGTCGTTGACCGAGTAGCCGACGACGGTCAGGAGCGCGGCCAGGAAGACGCTGTCCACCGGCTTGCCCAGCCAGGCGAACAGGCCGACCACGAGCAGGACGTCCTGCGTCATCGCCGCCACCGCGGCCGTCGCGTACGTCCAGCGGAACCGCACCGTCAGATACAGGAGCTGGGCCGCCACCGCGAGGCCAAGCGCGAGCAGCGCGTGGGTGCGCAGCTCCCCTCCCAGACTCGGTCCGATCAGGTCGTCGCGCTCCACCTCCACCGGGCCGGCGACCCGGGTGAGCGCGTCCCGGATCTCGCTCTGCTCGCCGTCGCCGGTCTCCCGTACGCGTACCGACACATCGCCACCGTCGGACGCGCCGCCCTCCCCACCGCCGGTCGCCTGGACGACGGCGTCGGGGAAGCCCGCCGCCGCGATCGCCGCGCGGGCCGCGTCGGCGTCGACGGGCCGTTCGGCCGTGTACTGGACGACCCGGCCGCCGGTGAACTCGACGCCGAACTCCAGTCCTCGGACGCCGATTCCGGCGAGCGCCACCATCAGGAGCCCGGCGCAGGACATCAGCCAGCGGCGCCGGTGGGCCATCAGACGCGGGACGCGCCGGGTCAGCCGGGTCCGCAGCCGGCCGAGGCCCGCCATGCCAGTGACCGCAGGCCGTCGGCGCACCACGGGCAGGCGGAGCGTCAGGTCGGCGAGGAGCCGGGTGATCACCATGGCGGTGAGGAGGGAGGTCACGACGCCGATCGCGAGGGTCACGCCGAAGCCCTTGACCGGGCCCGTGGCGAAGACGAACAGCAGGCCGGCCGCGAGCAGGGTGGTGACGTGGGAGTCCGCGACCGCGCTCCACACCTTGCCGAACGCCGTCGCCAGCGGGCGCCGTGGGTCGCGGGCGGTGGACCGGCCGAGGGCCGCGTACTCCTCCCTCGCCCGTTCGAAGACGAGGACGTTCGCGTCGACGGCGATGCCGATGGCCAGGACGAAACCGGCGAGGCCGGGCAGCGTGAGCGTGGCGCCCAGGGCGACCACGGCGGCGTACGAGATCAGCCCGTACAGGAGGAGGGCGGCCGTCGCGAGGATCCCGAGGAGCCGGTAGACCAGCATGACGAAGACGCCGGTGCAGGCGAGGCCGATGACCGCGGCCAGGGCGCTCGCCCGGATCGCCTCCGCGCCGAGGGTTGGTCCCACGGTGCTCTGCTCGACCGTCGTCACCGGGACCGGCAGCGCGCCGCCCTCCACGAGCGCCGCGAGATCGCGCGCCTCCGGCGCGGAGAACCCTCCGGTGATCTGCGCGGAGCCGCCGCCGATGCCCGCGCCGCACGGCACGCCGGCCTGCATGCCGGGGGCGGAGACGACGCTGCCGTCGAGCACGATCGCGACCCTGCGCGCCGGGTCCGCGGGCGCCGCGCACGCCGCGTCGCCGGTCAGCCGGGCCCAGGTGGGGGCGGCGCTGTCGCGGAAGGACAGGTCGACGGTCCAGCCCCGGCCGTTGGTGGTGTCGAGGACGGCGTCGGCGCTCTCGACGCCTTCGCCGGTGAGCGCGGGCGCGGCCAGGGCGAGGAAGCTGCCGGGCGCGTCGGGGTCGGCGAGGACGCGGGTCCCGTTCGGCTCTGCGGGGCCGGCGGGGCCCTGTGCCGTTCCGGTGACGGCGTGGAAGGTGAGCTGCGCCGTACGGCCGATGACCTCGGCCGCCTGGCGTGGGTCGCGCAGTCCGGGGAGTTCGACGACGATGCGCCGTTCTCCGGAGCGGGCGAGGGAGGGTTCCGCGACGCCGAGCCCGTCGACTCGCTTGCGCAGTACCTCGAGGGCGCGGTCGGTGGCGGCGGCGTCGGCACGTACGGCGGGTCCGTCCTCGGTCTGGAGGACGATGCGGGTCCCGCCGCGGAGGTCGAGTCCGAGGCGGGGCGGGGTGGTCAGGGTGATCCAGAGGGAGAGCGCGACGACGGCGAGCGCGAGCAGCGCGCGCCAGAGCGCGGAACGAGAGGACATGGGTGCTCCACAGGCAGCACACGGCGACGGCGCGCGTCCACACGGAGGGTGAGGACGTGCGTCGGCCGTGCCGGACGTACGGTCGGATACGCGTCGGGGACCGGTCCGAGGGCATGCCGAGGACCCGGAGGGCGACGCGGGAGAACGTCAGCTGTGCCGGGTGGAGGGAGGGCCGCGCGGGGCGCGTGGGCCGTGGGCGGCGCTGGGCGGCGCACGCTCCCGGCGGGGGTCGCCCACGAGCACGCCACGCACGGGGACGCGCGGTTCGGGAGGAACCGTGCCGAGGGTCGCGGGGGTTCCCGGGATCCGTACGGGGTTCTCGACGCCGGCCGGGAGTCGTACGACGGCGGTGGGCGCGAAGTGCGGCTCGGGCGACGAGACGCGCGGCGGGCCGTGGTGGGGGCTGGAGGGGGCCGGGCCGGAGGCCGGCGACGGGGCCGGGGCCGGTACGGCAAGCGTGTGGGCCGTGGGGCTCAGGGCCTGCGCCGCCGGTGCCGGGAGTACGAGGAGGGACCACACCGCGCAGAGGATCGCGGGCAGGAGCGTGGCGAGCCGTCGGAGGGTCGCGAGCCGTCGGAGGGTCGCGAGCCGTCGGAGGGTCGCGGGGCGTCGCGTGGGAGATGTCACCGTGTCGCCCCTCCCCTGGTGCTCGTCGGCCCGTCGTCACTTCGGCCCGTGCGGGAGGCACGAACCGCCTCCGACCTGCCGGGGCCCAGCGTAGACCGGACGAGACCGTCCGAGGCCACCGGGGCCCGCGCGGGCCGACGTTGGGTACGACAGCTGAGTACGCGTGCTCATGTGGGGTGCGGGGCGCGGACCGCACGATGAGGGGGTCAGCGCTTCGTCCTCGGACCCAGGGGGCGCGCCCGTGCTCAGCCGTCTCGCCGCCCATGTCGTGCCGTTCTTCGGTCGACTGACCGTCACCACCGACCCGGAGGCCCGGATCGAACCCGGCAGCATCCTCGTCGTGAACCACACGTCGACGGCCGACCCGGCGCTCGTCCTCGCCGCGCTCCGCAAGCGGCTGGCCGTCGAGCCCGTCCTGCTCGCCACCTCCGGGCTCTGGCGGATCCCGCTGCTCGGCCGGGCCCTGACCCGCGAGGGCCATGTGCCCGTCCACCGCAACTCGGCGCGCGCCGCCGCCGCCCTCGACCACGCCGCCGTCGCGCTCGCCTCGGGACGGCACGTCATGCTGTACGCGGAGGGCCGCATCCCGCCGCGCCCCGACTCCGCCGAGAACCCGCCGGAGCCCTTCCGTACCGGGCTCGCCCGGCTGGCCGGGGTCACCGGGGCGCCGGTCGTGCCGATCGGCCAGGCCGGTGCCCGCCGGATCACCTCCGGCGGGCGTGTGAAGCAGATCGCGGGTGTGCTCACTGCGCCCGTCCGCAGGCCCGGCCTGCACGTCCACATCGGGACGCCGCTCCGGCTGCCCGCCGACGTGGCCGCGGCGACGGCGCTGGCCCACGGGGCCGTCACGGAGGCGTGGCGGACGGCCGCCGGGGCGCTCGGTGAGCCGGCGGCCCGCAGCTGACCGGTCTCGACTCCGGGTCGCCCCGTCCGGAGACGCCGGGCGTTCACCCCAGGGCCGCGCTGGAGTCGCGCCGAGGTCTCCCGTTGTTCCCGAACGGCGTTCTACCATGCGGTGGTTGGGCGTGAGTACGCCCGACGGGCGTCAGGGGGAGGCGCGATGGCGGAGCGATCCGTACGAGCGAAGCACCGGATACCGGAGGACCTGCCGGGCGGGGTGCCGCGGGACCTGCCCGGCGGAGTCGAGCTGTACCACCTGAGGCCCGACGGCGGCATCCTGCTCGCCGACCGGGAGGGGCATCGGGAGCTCGGACCCGAGCGGGAGTTCCTGCGGTTCATCGACGACGGGCAGTTCGCCCACTACCTGGTGGGCGACGCGGCCACCTCACCCGAGCGGCCGTCCAACGCCACCGTGAAACTCGGGGTCGTGGGCCCGCGCAGCGCCTTCACCCCGCACGCGCACGGCGGCGAGCACTTCGTCCTCAGCCTCGGCCATGCCGCCTGCGGGCTCTACGACGAGGCCAGGGCGCGTGTCGTCGACGTCCCGCTCGTACCGGGCATGCTGATCCGGATCCCGGAGATGATGCCGCACTCCTTCGCCAACCGCGCCGACGTGCCGCTGACCATCCTCGCCGCGAACACCGGTTACGGAATCGACCACGAGGACTACGCGATCACCGCGGCCGAGGCCGAGCGGCGGGCCGAGGTATCCGTCGCCGGGCCGGGCGGCCGCACCGCCCCGGCCGCGGGTGCGCTCACCGTCCCCATGGCCCTGGCCGGCGGAGCCCGCACCGACCACAGGGCCCTGGCCGCCGCGCTCCGCGACATCGAGCGCGCCCAGCGGGTCCACGGCATCGCCGCCACGACGGTACGGGAACGGCTGGCCGCCCGGCTGCGCCGGATGGCCGCCGCGCTGGAGGTGCCCCGGTGATCTGCCCGCACTGCGAACACAACCTGCTCCGCAGGGAACGCACCGGCAACCGCTGCTCCCGCTGCTCCAAGCAGTACGCGCTGGACCCCAAGACCAATCCACTCGGCCTCAACGACCTCCGGGTACGCCGGATCACCGCCGCCCTCACCGACGAGGGCCGGATCGGGATCGTCCCGGACCAGCTGTGGTACGCCCTCTCCCGCAAGCGCATCAGGGACAGCACATTCGCGCAGGGCTGCCTGGGCATGGCGGCCGTCGTCGGCGTCGCGGCCATTGTCGCGGCCGTCGTCGGCGAGATCCCGCATCCGCTGATCGTCACCGCCGCCATGCTGATCGCCGCCGTGGCCATCGGCGCGGCCCGGTCCGCGGGCGTGGGCAAGGGCGTCCCGCCCGTCTCCCGCGAGGCCTTCCCCGGGCAGGTGCTCGCCGAATGGCGGAAGGTGTACGGAGCGCTGCCGCCCGGCGTGCTCGACACCAAGGCGGTCCCTGGCGGTACGGCCACGGGCGGTACGGCCCCCGGGACGGGCGGGGACGTCACGAACGGGGTGCTGGTCTGCCCCGACCCCGCCGTCGTCGCCTTCCTCGTCGCCGCCGGCCTGCCCGCCCGGTACGGCCTCGTCCCCGCCCGGAGCCCCGAGGAGGCCCGGGCGGTGCCGTCGGGCGGCCCGGTGCTTGTGCTCCACGACACCGACGCGTCCGGCGAACTCCTGGTCCGGCGGGTCCGGGACGCCCTGCCGGGCCGTACCGTCGTCGATGCGGGACCGCCGCTGCGCACGGTACGGGCCCTGCCGCAGGCCGTCGCCTACCGGGATCCGGGGCGCAAGCCCGGGCCGGAGCAGTTGCGGCTCCTCGCCGGACTCGGCACGTTCACCCCGGAGGAACTCAAGTGGCTCGGGAAGGGCTGGCGGTTCCCTCTCGTCGGGCTGCCTCCGGCCAGGTTGCTCGCCGTGGTCGACCGGGTCGCGGCACAGGTCACGCGCGGGGTCGACACCGACCTGCGACACGCCGCCGACCTGGGCTTCCTGACCTGGCCGGAGGCGGCGGGTCCTGACCCGGTGGGTGGCCGGTGATCTGCCCGCACTGCGCCACGGGGCTGACGGCCAAGGAGCGGACCGGGCTTGTCTGTTCGCGCTGCGACCGCCCCTTCGCGCTCGACCCGAGAAGCCACGGCCGGGGCATGAACGACCTCCGGATCCGAAGGATCGCCTCACACGCCACCGACGACGGCCGTCTGAAGATGACCGTCACCCAACTCTGGTATCTCAGCCGCACGTTCAGCGGCGCCTGGGGGCCGTCCCCCGCACGCGGGATCCGGCCCCTCGTCCGGTGGCTGGTCGCCCTGCCCCTCGCGCTCCCCCTCTTCTGCCTTTCCGCCCGCACCGACGGAGCGTGGTCGACGCTCAGCGGTGCCGCCGCCCTCGCTCTCGTCGCGGCGGCCACGCTGAGGAAACGGACGCCCGCGCGGCCGGGCGGTTCGCTGATCACTCCGTACGAAACCCGGTTCCGGGAGCTGATGGAGGACCGCTGGCAGACCACGTACGGGCAACTGCCTCCGGGTGTGGTCGACGACGGACCGCGCGCCCCGGCACCCCGGGAGTCCCCCGTGGGCCACCCCACCACCGTCCTGCTCTGCACCGATCACGCGGTCGCCGTCTTCCTCCGGGCCAACGGCCTCCCCGCCCGCCTGAAGGCACTCCTCGTCGAGGCCGGACCGGCTGTCGCCCACGACGCGCTGGCGGATGTTCCCGGCGGGCTCCCGGTGGTGGTCCTGCACGACGCGAGCGCCCTGGGGGCGTTGCTCGCCCCGCTGCTCCGCCTCGCCCACCCGGACCGGGTGGTGCTGGACGCCGGCCTCCCGGTCGGAGCGGTCCGGCACCGGCGGGGCGCCGTGCACCGGGTCGCTCCCCCACGCGCCGTCGTCGCCGACGATCTCCGTTCCGTCGCCGGACTGTCCGAGGAGGACGCCGTGTGGCTGGCAGAGGGTTTCTGGAGCCCCCTCGCCGCCGTCCCCCCGCCCCGCCTGGAGTCCGTCGTCACGGAGGCGGTGGCACGGGCGTCGGCCGCCGGACCCTCCGATCCCCGAGCCGCTCACGGATTCCTGACCTGGCCGGCAGGTGAGCCGACGCCGACCGGTGAGCCGTCCGCCGGTACGACGAATACCGGTACGACGAATGCCGGTACGACGAATGCCGGTACGCCGAATGCCGGTACGCCGTCTGCCGGTACGCCGTCCCGAACGAAAGGCGACCAGGCCGGATGAGCCAGCGACACCTCCCGCCCCCGCTCAAGGGCGCGACCGCCCGTCCGGGCCACCGCCCCGGCCCCGGAATCGCCGCCCGCGTGTCGGCCGGGGTGACCGGCCGGGCGATCGGCGTGGCCGCCGCCCGCGCCGCCGCGCCCGGCGGGCTGCGTTTCACCGAGCGCCAGCTCTACTACGAGACCTGCCGCGTCCTGAGCCCCGGCGCGGCCCTCCTCGGCCGGGTCCCCGGCACCCCCGCCCCGGCCCTGCGCCTGCCCGCCTTCACCCGCGCCCTGGACGCGCGCGGCCGGGAGACCGTACCGGGCCTCCTCCCGCCGCCGGTCGCGCCACCCGCCCCGTACCTCCCGGGCACGGGCGAACCGTCGGAGCCGGACCTCTACGACTACGGTCTGCCCCGGCTGCTGCTCTGCCAGGACCGCTCGATCGCCGGGATGCTGCTCGCCAACCACGTCCATCTGGAGGCGGCGTGCCCGATCCTGGCCGCCTCCGACGCCCTGCCGCTCGACCCGCGGCTGCTCGCCGCCCTGGAACGGGCCGGCGGCGCCACCGTGCACGTCCTGCACGACGCGAGTCCGTCCGGGGTCGCGCTCCCGGCCCGGGTCCGGGCCGGACTGGGGCCGGTTCCCGGCGTCCGGGTCGTCTCCCTCGGCCTGGTGCCCCGGCACGCCGCCTCCCTGCGCCTGCCCTCGGGGCGCGGTCCTGCGCCCGGCCCCGCCGCCCTCGCGGCCCGGCCCGCCGCCCTGCGCCCCCGGGAGACCGACTGGCTGGCGGGCGGGCGGTTCGCCCAGGTGGCGGCCGTGCCCCCGGCCCGGCTCGTACGGACGGTACTGCGGCTGACCCGGGGACCACGACCACCCCGCGACTCCCTGTGGAGCGGCCTGCGCGGACTGCGCGGAACCGGCTTCATGACCTGGCCCGCCGCGTGACCCGTCCCGGCGCTCCCTCCCACAGACCCGAGGTACGCACACCATGATCCGTCCCGAAGAGATCGGCTACGCGGACGAACTGCTCGCCGACGGCACCGTCCACCGCACCTACGAGGACGGCCTCGAGGAGTGGCGGCGCCGCACGCCCGGCCGGCCGCACCTCGTGCGGTGGCACGACAGCCGCGGCGCCTCCGGCACCGACGAGCTGCTCGGCGACCGCATCATCAAGCGCGCCCTCGCCGACGGCACCGTCACCTACGCCCGGGACATCGGCTACGGCCGCACCCTGTGGGCGCGCGGCGAGAAGGTCCTGATCAACCGCAGTTCGTTCGGCGGCCGGATGGGCGTCCTGCTGACCGGACTCGGGGTGGCGACCCTCGCGATATCCGCCTCCCAGCTGCCGCCGCTGAGTCTGTCCCCCGAGCAGGAGGAGGCGCTGCGGCAGCAGCAGGCGCAGGCCGGCCAGTCCTCCGGCGGCGGGGGTGACAGCTCCGGCGGTGACAGCGCTGACGACGGGGGCGGCGACGGGAACGACTGGGACGCGAACTGGGACGGCGACGAGGACGCCTGGAGCGACGACGACTTCGGCTGAGCCCGGCCACCCCAGACCGTCACCCGAGAGCACGAGAAGAAGGAGTCGTACGTGGCACGTCTGTGCGCCTGCCTGGCCGCCACCACCGGGCAGGCCCGCGCCCATCTCGACGCGATGGGCGCCCTCGGGCCCGACCACGTCCCGGCCGAGGTCCCCGGCGCCGAGCTGTCCCTGCTCACCGGTGAGACCGGCCGCGCCGAGGGCCCGTTCACCGCGTACGGCCGTACGGCGGTCGGTGAGGTCACCCTGCACAACCGGCCGGTGCTGCTCGCCGCCCTCGCGGAGCGGGCCGCTCCACCGCCGTCCGGCTGTCCGGACGGTGAACTGCTCCTTCGCTGCTGGGCGTTGCTCGGCGAGACGGGGGTGGCGCTGGCCGAGGGGATGTTCGTGCTCGCCGTGCTCGACGGCCGGGACCTGGTCCTGATCCGCGACCACGTGGGCGCCCGCACCCTCTTCTACGCGCGGGCCGACGGCGCCTGGGCCGCCTCCACCTCCTTGCGCGCCCTGCGCCGCTGGCCCGCGCTCGGCACCTCGATGGACCTGTCCGCGGTCCGCTCCTTCCTCACCTTCGCCTATCTGCCCGGGGAGGAGACCCTGCTGACCGGCGTACGGGAGCTGCTGCCCGGACGGGTGCTGCGGCTGCGCCGGGACGGGACGTCCACCGAGACCGTCCACTGGGAGCCCCGGGAGCGGTTCGAGCAACCGCCGCCGCAGGACCCGGCCGGCCATGTCCTGGAGCTGCGCGGTCTGTTGGAGCGGGCGACGGCGAGCCGGCTGCCCGCCGCCGAGCCTGCCGCCGTGCTTCTCTCCGGCGGGATCGACAGCTCCCTGGTCACGGCCCTGGCGGCGAAGCTCCACGGTCACCCGGTGCACACCTACTCCATCAGTTTCGGCGACGACCTGCCGAACGAGCTGGGGTACTCGGGCCTGGTGGCCGCGCACTGCCACACCCGCCACCGGGTCCTGAACGTCTCGGGCGAGACCGTGGCCGCCCGGCTGGCCGAGGCGGCCGCGCTGCTCGACAGCCCCGTCGGCGATCCGCTGACGGTGCCGAACCTGTTGCTCGCCGAGGCCGTGGCCGCCGACGGCGCCTCCGTCGTCCTCAACGGCGAGGGCGGTGACCCCGTCTTCGGCGGGCCGAAGAACCTCCCCATGCTGGTGCAGGAGATGCACCGGATGCCGGGCGCGCCCTGGGACGAGGACCGGGCGACCGCGTACCTGCGTGCGTACCGCAAGTGCTGGACGGACCTTCCGGACCTCCTCACGGCCCCGGCACTCGACGCCCTGCGGGACGCCCCGCCGCTCGAGCGGCACGTGGCGCCGTACCTGACGGCGGACGGAGGCGGCCCGTACCGGATGGGGCACCTCCTCAACCAGCTGCTCCACTGCAACCTGCGGACCAAGGGCGCCCACCACATCCTCACGAAGGTGGAACGGCTGACCTCCTCGCAGGGGGTGGAGGGCCGTTCGCCGCTCTTCGACCGGTCGGTGGTCGACCACGCCTTCGCGACCCCGCCCTCCTTCAAGCTCCGTGGTACGGCGGAGAAGTGGATCCTCAAGGAGGCCGTGCGGGACCTGCTCCCGGGCACGGTGGTCGACCGGCCCAAGAGCGGGATGCGGGTGCCGGTACAGGAGTGGCTGACGGGACCGCTCCGCGACCTCGGCCAGGACCTCCTCCTCGGGCCCGCGTCCCGGCGGCGCGGGCTGTTCCGGCCGGAGACCGTCCGGGCCTGGCTGCGGGGCGAGGGAGCCCTGCTGCCCCGGCAGGGCGGCAAGTTGTGGCTGGTGCTCACGCTGGAGCTCTGGCTGCGGTCGTACGACGTGTGAACCCGGACCGCCCCGACGAACCGGGCCGCCCCGGCGGGCCCCGGACCGCCCCGAACCGCGAGAGGCCCTCATGAGCACCAGCTTCCCGACTCCCCCCGTCGAGCTGACCGACCCGCGTACGGGGGCTCCGCGCGGCTCGGCGGCCCGGTCCCGGCTGCCCGAGGTCCGCGCCGCCGTGTCCGCCGCACGCGCCGCGCTCCCCGGCTGGAGCGCGCTGACTCCCAAGGAGCGCGGGCGGCGGCTGGACCGGCTCGCGGGCCTGGTCGAGGAGCACGCGGCGGAGTACGCGGCCCGTGAGCGGGCCGGAACCGGGAAGCCCGGGGCGGAGGTGGCGGGCGAGATCGAGCAGGTCGCGGACCTGTTCCGGTTCTTCGCGACGGCGGCCAGGACCCGTACCGCACCGGCCGCGGGCCGCCTCGTGGCGGGCCACGAGAGCTGGGTGCGCTGGGAGCCGGTCGGTGTGGTGGGGGCGGTGGTGCCCTGGAACTATCCGTTGCTCATGGCGGCCTGGCGCTGCGCACCGGCCCTGGCGGCCGGGAACACGGTGGTGGCGAAACCGGCCGAGACGACCCCCGACAGCCTCCGGTTGCTCGCCGAACACGCCGGGGCGGCGCTCGGCGCGGATGTGCTCCGGTGCGTCACGGGTGACCGGGAGACGGGGCGGCTGCTCGTGGAATCCGCGGTGGACATGGTGGCGTTCACCGGCAGCGGGCGGGCCGGCGCGGACGTGGCGGTACGCGCGGGGACCCGACGGGTCAGTCTGGAGCTGGGCGGCAACGCCCCGGCGATCGTCCTGCCCGACGCGCCCGCCGACACCTGGGCGTCCCTCGCGGAGGCCGTCACGTACAACGCGGGGCAGAGCTGTGCCGCGCCCGCGCGGGTCATCACCCTCTCGGAGAACTACGAGGCCGCCGTCGAGGGGCTCGCGGCGGCCCTGGGCTCCCGGGTGGCCGGGCGTGACTTCGGGCCGCTGAACAACCCGGACCAGGCCGAGCGGTACGACCGTCTGGTCGCCTCCACGGGAGCCGAGCGCAACCTCGTGTCGGGCATCGCCCCGGCGCCGGGCGAGGAGGCGGGGCACTGGCGGCCGGCCCGCCTGCTCGCGGACGTCCCGGACGACGACCCGGCCGTCACCGAGGAGGTGTTCGGCCCGCTCCTCACCGTGCAGCGGGCCGAAGGGGTGGCGGCCGCCCTCGCCCTGGCGAACAGCGTCCCGCAGGCGCTGGCGGCGAGCGTCTGGACCACCGACCTGGCGACCGGCCTTGAGCTGGCCGCCGCCCTGGACGCGGGCGAGGCCTGGCTCAACTGCCATCTCGTCCAGACCGCGGAACTCCCGCACGGCGGCCGCGGCGCCTCCGGTCACGGCACCGATCTGAGCACCCTGGCCCTCCAGGAGTACCAGCGGCCGAAGACGGTCACGGTCCGGCTGGGGCCCGGGGCCGGGCGGTAGCGGGCGAGCGTGCTCAGGCGCCGCCAAGGCCGAGGTCGCCGCCGGGCGGCGGGGTGAAGAAGCGGGCGACGGCCTCGTCCGTGACCTCGGGGAGCGTCGGCGGGGTCCAGCGGGGGTTGCGGTCCTTGTCCACGACCTGGGCGCGGATGCCCTCGGCGAGGTCGGGGGTGGTGAGGGCGGCGCAGGACACCCGGAACTCCAGGTCCAGGACCTCTTCCAGGGTGGCGAGGGCGCGGGAGCGGCGCAGGGTGGCCAGGGTCGCCTTGAGGGCGGTCGGCGACTTCGTGAGGAGGGTGGTGGCCGCCTCCTTGGCGGCGGGCACGCCGGTGTCGAAGAGGTGCTCGACGACTGTCTCGACGGTCTCGGCCCGGTAGCAGGTGTCGATCCACTCCCGCTGCTCGGCGAGGACGCCGGGCGGCGCGGTGGCGGTGTGGCGGGCGACGGCCTCCGCGGCGGGCAGCAGGGTCAGGTCGCGGGCCAGGGCGGGCAGTTCGGCGGAGGGGACGAAGTGGTCGGCGAGACCGGTGAGGATCGCGTCGGCGGCGCCGACGTGGCCGCCGGTGAGGGCGAGGTGGGTGCCGAGTTCGCCGGGGGCGCGGCCGAGGAGGTGGGTGCCGCCGACGTCGGGGACGAATCCGATGCCGGTCTCCGGCATGGCGACCCGGGAGCGTTCGGTGACGACGCGGACGGAGCCGTGTGCGGAGACGCCGACGCCGCCGCCCATGACGATGCCGTCCATGAGGGCGACGTACGGCTTCGGGTAGCGGGCGATCCGGGCGTTGAGGCGGTACTCGTCGCGCCAGAAGGCCTCGGACGCGGAGCCGCCGGCGCGCGCGCCGTCGAGGATGGCGCGGATGTCGCCGCCGGCGCAGAGTCCGCGCTCACCGGCGCCTTCGATGACGACGGTGGTGACGGCCGGGTCGTGCTCCCAGGCGGTCAGGGCCGCGTCGACGGCGAGGACCATGGCGTGGGTGAGGGCGTTGATGGCGCGAGGGCGGTTCAGGGTGATGAATCCGGCCCGGCCCTCCGTCCGCAGGAGTACGTCGGCGGTTCCGGTCGGCACGATCACTCGGTCCCTTCGGGTGGCGCGGCTCGCTGTCGCGATCACCGTACCGGGAGGGCCGGGACGTGCACGAGGGGGTTCCGGCCGTCACTGGGCGGGCGGGTGTCGGAGGGGCTGAGGACCACCGCTCCGGCGGGGGCGCGAGCGCCCGCCGGAGCGGTGACGGGGGGGGGCGCGAGCGCCCGCCGGAGCGGTGACGGGGGGGGTCAGGCCGGGAGCAGGTCCTGCGGGACGCGCACCTGGCGGGGGGTGGACAGGCGGAGTTCGACGATGTCGCGGACGGTCGGCCATTCCTCGTCGAGGATCGAGTAGAAGGCCGTGTCGCGGACGGCTCCGTCGAGGCCCCGTGAGTGGGCGCGACGCACGCCTTCGCAGCTCGCTCCGAGGCGCTCGATGGCGATTCTGGAGCGGGTGTTGCGGGCGTCGGCGCGCATCGTGATGCGGCGGACGCCCCAGGTTTCGAAAGCGTGCCGGAGCATGAGGTACTTCGCCTCGGTGTTGATGCCCGTGCCCCGGGCGTCGCGGCCGATCCAGGTGTTGCCGATCTCGGCGGCGTCCGGCACGGCGGTCAGCGGATCTCCGTGGGGCATGCCGGGGACGGGCGGCCAGGTCAGCGGCCCCCGCCAGTAGTCGAGTTCGAGGAACCGGGTCGAGCCGATGACTCGCTCGTCGGCCGTACTGACCAGGGCGAAGGGCAGGGAGCGTCCTGCCGCCTGATCTGTCAGGGCGCGGGCGATGTAGTCGAGGGCCGATTCGAAGCCGTCGGGTACGGGGGTGAAGGCGTAGGCCGATCGGTCCACCCCGCCGGCCCGCGCGAGGGCTTCGGCGTGCCGCATCGCCAGCGGCTCCAGGCGCACGGAGCGCCCGGTCAGGAGAACAGGTACTGGCACGGATCCTCGGGTCTTTCACGGGCAGGGAAGGCTTCCGCCGAGGGGTGACCGCGGCAGCAGCAAGGGGGAGGTTCTCGCCGGTGCCGACCATGTCGTGAGAACGACAAAACAGCAGGTAAAACGGTTCGTCACCGGTGCGAGGAGGACAGTATGCAGCCACAAGCGCTCGGAGAACAGAACCCTCGGCGAACCCGGATACACGCGTGGGTGAAGGCTCACGCGCGCCCGGGTCGGCCGGTCTCAAGCAACGGACGGAGCCGCCCGCCAGTCGGACGGCGGACGGGTCATACGCAGGCGGGATGGCCCCAGCCGTCGGGGTTCTTGGCGATGGTCTCGCCCTTGTCGTAGGCCTTGCCGCAGCGGCAGCGGCCGGCGAATCTCGCCTTGAGCGTGCCGCCGGCCGGGCGTGTCCGACGCGCGGTCGCGCCACCGGCGGAGCCGGACGGCGCTGAGGAGCGCGCGCGGGGCGCGGAGGCGCGCGTCGGGGCTTCCGGCGGGGGCAGCGGGGCGCCGGCGGCGGAGCCCGTGGGCTCCTGCGTACGGGCGCTGTGGCTGGCCGCGCGGTCGGCCGCGTCGTTGAGGGGGTCTCCGTCGACCTGGTGCGCGGGTACGTAGACGAAGTCGACGTCCCGGCCGGTGAGGAGCGCGTCGATGCGGACGACGAGTTCCTTGTTGGCGACGGGGCTGCCGGAGGAGGTCTTCCAGCCCTTGCGGCGCCAGCCGGGGAGCCAGGTCGTGACGGCCTTCATGGCGTACTGGGAGTCCATGCGGACCTCGGCCGGTACCCCGGGGTCGAGCGCTTCGAGGAGCCGCTCCAGGGCCGTGAGTTCGGCCACGTTGTTCGTCGCCCGGCCGAGCGGGCCCGCCTCCCAGCGGTCGATCGCTCCGTCGGCCCTGCCGATGACCCATGCCCAGGCCGCGGGGCCGGGGTTTCCCTTCGACGCGCCGTCGCACGCCGCGATGATCTTTTCCACCATCCCACGATCCTGACACGGCCGCGGGGGTGGGTCGCCCCACCCCCGCCTCCGGTCGGGATGATCGGCTCAGAAGGCGCCGTAGTTGACCTGCCAGGTGGGCAGACCCATGCGGCGCCAGAGCGCGACGACGCGGTCACGGTCGTCGAGCGAGACGCGGACGGCGTAGCGGTGGCGTACGTGGGCGTCGAAGAGCTCCGCCTTCACGAGGTCGTCGCCGCGGCCGTCGCCGGAGGCCCGCATCCACAGTTCGTCGTACGGCACCTCGTGGCGGGCGAGCCAGCTCTCGGTGAGCGCGCGGTGGTCCTCGCTCCGGCCGGACAGGAGGACGATCCGGTCCTGCTCCGCGTGGCGGAAGGCACGCAGGGCGTCCCGTACGGAGACGTTGAGCAGGTCGCGGTCGCAGCGCGTGAAGTCGTACGGGCCGCGGTCGACGCGCAGGGCGAGGGTGCCGTCGATGTCGCACATGACGGCGGTGGGGAGGCTCGGGTCGGCGACGTAGGGCTCGACGGCCGCCTGGTCGTTGAGCCAGTCCGCGGTGAGCCGCCAGCCGCCCCGGGTGGCCTTGGCGTGCTTGTCGGCGAGGATGCGGATGATCTCCTCGCCGACGGGCCGCTCGCGGACCGCGTCGCGGCGGACGCACTCGTCGACGGGCACGGAGGTGAAGTCGTGGACGGCGAAGGTGGCCAGGCCCGCGACGGCGGCCTTCAGCCGCTTCGGGACGTGCGGGGTCAGATGGGTGTTGTCGACGACCACGTCGAAGCCGTCGTCGACGGCCGCGCGGACGGCGGCGTCCTGGATACCGAGGACGGTCTGCTCATGGGTGCGGGAGCGGCCGCGGTCCGTCGCGGGGAGGTCGAGCATGGCGCGGAGGTCGTCGAGGTTGACGCGGCGTACGCGTCCCTCGGCGGCGGCCTGGAGGGCGCGGGCGGCCGTCGTCTTCCCGGAGGCCGGGAGGCCGGTCATGACGTGAACGACAGGCACGGTCAGTTCTCCTGGTCGGTGGCGAAGGGGTCGGTGGCCTCGGGGCGGAGCTGTCGCCACACGAGGAGGTCGGTGGGGCGTCCGTCGAGACGCAGGAAAAGCGCGGCGCGCAGGCCCCGGTCGGACACGCCCGCGGCGGCGCGGGCGAAGGCGCCGCGGTCGCCGGCGAGGTGGGCCAAGTGGGCGTACGCCTCGTCGACGGCCCGCTCGCGGTCGGTGGCGGCCTCTTCGAGGCGGGCGATCACCTGGCGCACCCAGGCGTCGAACTCGTCCGGCACCTGCTCGAGAAGGGCGTCGAGGGGCTTGCCGCCGGAGGCCTCGACATCGGTGACGGGGCAGCCGAGGCCCTTGGCGAGCTCGGCGGCCGGCAGGGCGGCGAACCGCTGGATGCCGTGACCGCGCCAGATGTCGCGCTCGGTGACACCGGTGAGCACCTTGTGGAGGCGTACGTACTCGGCGATCTTGGCCTTGGCGCGCAGGCCGGACGCGAAGCGCAGGACGAAGCCCTCGGCGTCGGTGCCGGTGGCCCGCCCGCCGCCCGGGAGGGTGTTGGACTCGGTGAGGGCGACGAGCTCGCCGACGCTCATGGCGGGCCAGGTGCGGACGATCGACCCGACGGGATCCCATCCGACGGCGGCCTCGGCGAGCGGGATCTCCGTGCCGTCCCGGCCGAACGCGGCGAGCAGGACGAGGTCGCGGCGCTCGCCGTAGTTCACGACGACGCGGTTGCCCGGGTAGAGGATCTCCGCGAGGTACGTGACACCCGGCGTCAGGCCCGTGGAGTCGGCGGCGTCGAGCCGACGCTGTGCCCAGGTCGCCTGGGCGCTGGTGAAGGAGCCCTTGGAGGCGACGTGCCAGCGGCCGTCGTAGTGGAAGACGACGGCGAGGCTGCCGTCGACCTTGTCGTACACCTCGAACGGCTCGTCGGGCAGCGGCGGCGCGTAGGGGCGGCCGGAGGCGTGCTCGGACACGTTGAAGAACTTGGGGAGGGGGAGCGCGACGATCCGCCCGGTGGCGTCGTCGGCGACGAGTCCGCGGCAGCGTGTGGTCGCCCGGTTCCAGTGCCGGCTGTACTGGCACGCGCGCGTGTACGTGTAGATCGACAGCGGCAGCTCGGGGTGGCGCTTGCGCGTGACGTGCCCGTCCGCGAGTGCGGAGGCGAGCTCGTCGGACGGCATCAGGTCGTGCAGAGTCAGGGTCGCCTGGCTCATGGGGTCCCTCCCGGGTGTTCGGTGATCCATTCTCGGCCGGTGGGGCCTCGGGGAACAGCGAATATCCGGCCCGGGGGCCCGGAGGGGGCGGTGCGCGGGCTCCCGAACCCGGGCGTGTCGGTGGTGCCCCGTAGACTCGCCGTCTCCCCGTCGGTGACGTAACCGGCGCAGACGAAGGAAGCGAGCCCCATGAATCACGCGGACGGCACGGCACCGATCTACGCCGAGCTCATACGGGAGCGGGGGGATGTTCCGGGTGACGTCCGCCAGGTCGCCGAGGAGGTTCTGCGGGACCTGAGCCGGGTCATCCAGGTGCCGCCGCAGGGTGTCGCCGGGCCGCAGGGGCACGGCCAGCACCCCGGTGCCGGTCACCCCGGTGCCGGTGGTCAGATGGGCGTCGGTGGGCAGATGGGAGCCGGGGGCCAGATGGGGGGCGGCGGTCCGATGGGTGCCGGTGGGCAGATGGGGGCCGGGGGTCCGATGGGTTCCGGTGGCCAGATGGGGGTCACCGGTCCGATGGGCGTCGTGGGCCAGGCGGGCGCCGTCCTGCCGCACCGGCCGCTGCGCTAGCCGTCGCGTCCTCTCCCCGCTCCGGGCCCGGTTCCACGGGATCCGGGCGTTGTCAGTGCCGTCGGCCATGATGTGTCCCGGACGGCCTGTGCCGCGGTGGGGCGGGCTGCGAACGGTGATCAGGGGATGACGACATGGCCGAGGTTCTGCTGTTCCACCACACGCTCGGGCTGACGGAGGGCGTCGGCGCGTTCGCCGACGAACTGCGGCGGGCCGGCCACACGGTGCACGTGCCCGACCTGTACGAGGGGCGTACGTTCACCGACCTGGAGGCCGGCGCCGGGTACGCCCAGGAGATAGGTTTCGAGGCGCTCGTGGCGCGGGGCGAGCGCGCCGCCGAGGGCCTGCCGGCGGAGATCGTGCTCGCCGGGTTCTCGCTCGGTGTGCTGCCCGCGCAGAAGCTGGCGCAGACCAGGCCGGGGGCGCTCGGCGCCCTGCTGTTCAGCGCCTGTGTGCCGGTGGCGGAGTTCGGCGGGGCCTGGCCGGAGGGCGTCCCCGCGCAGGTGCACGGGATGGACGCCGATCCGTTCTTCGTCGACGAGGGCGATCTGGCGGCGGCCCGTGCGCTGGTCGCGGACGCGCCGGACCGGAGGCTGTTCCTTTATCCCGGGACCACGCACCTGTTCGCGGAGCGCGGCACGCCGTCCCATGCGCCGGAGGCGGCGGCGCTCTGTCTGGAGCGGGTGCTGTGTTTCCTGGGCGGCCTTGAGCACTGAGGGTCGGTGTGGGAGGGCCGGGCGGGTCAACCGTTCGGCCGACCCCGGTGTCGTCCGTCCCGCTGCCGGTGGAGGGCCGGCTGTCGGACCGTACGGGGTCGGGTGCGGGCGGAGTATCGGAGCAGGGTGCGGGGCTGTCTCCCGACGGCGCCGCCCGTGTCCACCGCACCGAGGAGTCCGCCATGCCGAAGATCCGCCGCGCGTCCCGCGCCACCCGCGTGCTCGTGCCCGCCGTGCTGGGCGTCGCCGTGCTCGCAGGGTGCGCCCAGGGGTCCGGAGGGGCGGCCTCCGCGTCGGCGACGAAGCCGTCGGCCGGGGTGTCCCCCGGCTCCGCGGCGCCCACGGCCGGTTCCTCCGCCACCGTGACGCCCGCCCCGGCCGGCGGGCCGGCGCCGGGCACGCTCCTGGTCTCCGACTTCGGCTCCGACACGGTCACGTTCGTCGACCCCGAGCGAGGTGCCACGGGCTCCGTGGAGGTCGGCACCGCGCCGTACGGCCTGGCCGTCGGTGAGGACGGGCGGGCCTGGGTGGCGACCGCCGAGGGGGTGGCGGTCGTGGACACGGCGACCCGGCAACGGCTCGCGCTGATCCCGTACGAGACGGACGCCGGGCCCGTGACCACGGGCGAGTACCGGGGTGGCGGCATGGGCATCGCGCTCGCCCCGGACGGCCGACGGGCGTACGTGGGGGTCAACGTGCCCGACGGGAACGGGGCCCTGGAGGTGATCGACACGGCGACGCTGCGCGTCACGGACACCGTGCCGGTGGGCCGGCGCCCGTTCGACGTGGACGTGTCGCGGAACGGCGCCGAGGTGTACGCGACGAACCACGACTCCTTCGACGTCACGGTCGTCACGGCGGGGACGCTGGAGCCGCGCCGGGTGGAGGTCGCCCCGTACGGCACGGAGGGCGGGCTCGGTTCCTGGCTCAAGCCGCACTACACGGCCGTACGGCCCTCGGACGGAAAGCTGCTGCTGCCCTTCGAGGGCGAGCGGCTCGCGGTCGTCGACCCCCGGACGGGCCGGACGACGATCGAGCCGATGACGGCGAACACCCATCAGCACGGCGCCACGGTGACCGCCGACGGGACGCTCCTGACGGTGGGCACGGGGCCGATCGACCCGGACGTGGACCGTGGGCCCTCGCTTACGGTCCGGTCGCCCGGCGGGGCCGAGCGGGTCTATCCCCTGGAGGGACCGCACGAGAGCGTGGCCGTGTCGGAGGACGGGCGGACCGCGTATGCGACCGGCGGGTTCACCCGGGACGGGTATTGGGACGGCCTCAGCGTCGTCGACCTGGACTCGGGCGAGACCCGTCGCCTCGCCGCGGGCTCGCGGCCGCTGGCGATCGTGGTCCTCTGACAGGCCCTTCGGCGGGGCGGGGCGGTGGAACGGCCGCGAGGGGGTAGCCGAACGGCGTGCCGGTGCCCGCGCGGCCGCCGTCGAGCCAGGGCGGACCAAGCCGAAGGGCGATCCGGACGCAATAGGGATAAAAAGGGTGAACCACGGATAGTCAGCCACAGATTGCCCCCTGGGGCTGGCACGCTCCAACGGAAGGGCGGACAGCGTGACGCGACCGAGGATTCTCGTGGTGGGCGCCGGATTCGCCGGCGTGGCCTGCGTACGGCGGCTCGAACGGCGGCTCGCGGAGCGGGAGGCGCAGATCGCGCTGCTCTCGCCGTTCTCGTACCAGCTGTACCTGCCACTGCTCCCCCAGGTGGCGGCGGGGGTGCTGACCCCGCAGTCGGTCGCGCTGTCGTTGCGGCGCAGCGAGCGGCACCGTACCCGGATCGTGCCCGGTGGCGTGGTCGGGGTGGACACGGCGGCGAAGGTCTGTGTGGTGCGGACGATCTCCGGTGAGTACGTGACCGAGCCGTACGACCATCTCGTCCTTGCGCCCGGCAGCGTGACCCGCAGCTTCGACATCCCGGGGCTCGCCGAGCACGCGCGCGGGATGAAGACGCTCGCGGAGGCCGTGTACATCCGCGACCACGTCATCGCCCAGCTGGACCTGGCGGACGCGAGCACCGACGAGGAGGAACGAGCCGCGCGGCTGCGGTTCGTGGTCGTCGGCGGCGGTTACGCGGGCACCGAGACAGCGGCCTGCCTCCAGCAGCTCACCTGTAACGCGGTGAAGCGGTACCCCCGGATCGACCCGAAGCTGATCAAGTGGCATCTGGTGGACATCGCGCCGAAGCTGATGCCCGAGCTGGGCGACAAGCTGGGCGCCGCCGCGATGAACATCCTGACCAAGCGCGGCATCGAGGTGTCGCTCGGGGTGTCGGTGGGCTCGGTGGACGAGAAGACGGTGACCCTCACGGACGGGCGGGTGCTGCCGAGCCGGACACTGATCTGGACGGCCGGGGTGGCGGCGAGTCCGCTGATCGGCACGCTGGGCGTGGAGACCCTGCGGGGCCGGGCCGTCGTCTCGGCGGAGATGGCGGTGCCGGGGCTCGACGGGGTGTGGGCGCTGGGTGACGCGGCGGCCGTGCCGGACCTGGCCAAGGGCGAGGCGGGTGCGATCTGTCCGCCGACCGCGCAGCACGCGATGCGGCAGGGGAAGGCCGTCGCGGACAATCTGGTCTCGACGCTGCGCGGCGAGGCGACCCACCCGTACCGGCACAAGGACCTGGGGCTCGTGGTGGACCTCGGCGGCATGGACGGGGTCTCGAAGCCGCTCGGTGTGGAACTGCACGGGATGCCGGCGCAGGCCGTGGCCCGGGCCTACCACTGGGGGGCCCTGCGGACCAATGTGGCCAAGACCCGGGTGATGACGAACTGGCTGCTGAACGCGGTGGCCGGGGACGACTTCGTACGGACGGGGTTCCTGGCGTCGAAGGCGGGCACCCTGCGGGACTTCGAGTACACCGACGCGTATCTGACGCCGGAGCAGGTCCGGGAGCACACGGCATCGTTCCGTGGGGCTGTCGGAACGGGCGGGCGTTGAGGCCCGGATCGGAGCGCGACGCCCCCGGCTCCGGGCACTGAGGCCGCATCAGGCCCGGCGCCCCCGGGACCGGGCGCTGAGGCGCGCGTCAGGCCCGGCGCCCCCGCACCGGAGCGACGGCCCCCGCACGGGGCCCGACGCCCCGGCACAGGAGCCGAGGCCCCGGATCGGGGGCCCGCCGCCCCGGGGTCCGGGCGCTCAGCGCCCGAGCGCGGGGGCCGGGCCCATGACGACGACGGGTTCCCTGGACGGGTCGAGGGCGCGCAGCAGTTCGCGCAGATCCTCGCGTTCCAGCGCCACGCACGCCTGGGTGGGTCCGCCGTGGTCGACGTGGATCCAGACCCCGCCACCCTTCCCCGGCCCGAGCGGGCGTTCCTTGTCGAGCGGGGTACGGCCGGGTACGCGGTTGTAGTCGATGGCGATCACGTGGTCGAAGGAGCCTTCGAGGGATTCGCCGGAGAAGCCGGTGCCGCTGATGGCGAACTCCCTGTCCTGGTCGTACGGGATACGGGCGCCGGGATCGGGCAGTCGGCCGCCGGCGTCGCCGATCCGGAAGACCCCGATCGGGGTGCGCAGGTCGCCGGCGACGTGGTCCTCGGTCCAGCCCCGGAGCGCGTTGTGGGCGGGCCACGGTCCGGCGGCCGCGGTCCAGCGGCCGCCGGGGGCCCGTTCGTACAGCGTCGCGGTGGCCGTGTTGTCGTCGGCGGTGGTGCCGGTGACGACGAGGGCCTGGGTGGTGCCGTCGGGGACGAGGGCGTGGGTGGCGGGGCCGATACCGGGGATCCGGGGCGCGGGGGCCGGGGCGGAGGAGGGGCTGCTCGCCGACTGCCCCGGACCGCCCACCTCGCCGGCCGCTCGGGGTGGCGCGCCCGCGGGGCGGGAGTCACCGACGGCGGGCGGGGCCGAGGTGGGCGGCCCGGCGGGCGCGGGGTCGGACGGCGCGGTACTCGCGCAGCCGGTGAGCAACAGGGCCGCGCACAGCGTGCCGGCGCTCAGCAGGGCGGGTGCGCCCTTGCGGACGGACATGGACGGATCCTCCTGGCCGGGGGCAGTGCTGCGATCCGTACCCGTTCGGCGGGCGGCACTACGGCCCCACCGACGCCCTCACCCGTACGGCGGCGTCTGGTTGTCCGACCGGGCGACACGGTGCCGTTCGTGACACTGTCGCTGACCCGGACCCAGGTGATCTGACGAGCCGTCAGATTATTGGGTCGCGGGTCTGGGAACCTTCGGGGCCCGGCGTTACCCTCCGCGCATGATTCGGACGGTGGTGTGGGGTACCGGAAATGTGGGGCGTGCGGCGATCCGTGCCGTGGACGCGCATCCAGGGCTTGAGCTCGTGGCCGTGCTCGTCTCCGATCCGGCGAAGGTCGGGCGGGACGCGGGGTGGCTCGCGGGGCTCGGTCGCGATCTCGGGGTGGTGGCCGTCGACGACGTCGGTGCGGTGCTCGGCGGGCGGCCCGGGGCGGTGGTGTACGCGGCTTCCGGCGACACCCGGCCCGACGGGGCGCTCGACGACGTGGCGCGTGCGGTGCGGGCGGGCGCGGTGGTCGTGACGCCGGCGCTCTATCCGCTGTACGACCAGCGCAACGCGCCGCCCGAGTTCCGGAATCCGGTGCTCGCGGCCGTCGCCGAGGGGGGCGGTTCGCTGTTCGTTTCGGGCGTCGACCCCGGCTGGGGCAACGACGTGCTGCCGCTGCTCGTGAGCGGGCTCGGCAGCACCGTGGACGTGATCCGCTGTCAGGAGATCTTCGACTACTCGACGTACGAGCAGGAGGAGTCGGTCCGGGACCTCATCGGGATGGGCCGGCCGATGGCGTACGAGCCGCCGATGCTGCTGCCGTCGGTGCCGACGATGGTGTGGGGCGGGCAGATACGCCTGATGGCCCGCGCGCTCGGCGCCGAGCTCGACGAGATCCGCGAGACGGTGGACCGGCGTCCGCTGGAGTCGACCGTGAAGACCCGCACGATGGGCCTCTTCGAGGCGGGCACGCAGGGCGCGATCCGCTTCGAGGTGCAGGGGATCGTCGACGGGGTGCCGCGGATCGTGATCGAGCACGTGACCCGCATCCATCCGTCCTGCGCGCCGGACTGGCCGGTCCCGCCGGACGGGGCGGGGGCGCACCGCGTGATCGTCGAGGGCAGCCCCCGGATCGAGGTGACGGTGGCCGCGACCGCCGAGGGCGAGAACCGGTCGGCGGGCGGGAACGCCACGGCGGTGGGTCGGCTCGTGGGGGCGATCGACTGGCTGGTGGCGGCGGAGCCGGGACTGTACGACGCGCTGGACGTGCCGTTGCGGCCGGCGGTCGGGAAGCTGGGAAGGAGACCACGGTGATCATCGACATTCCCGAGGACCAGGAGCCGATCGGGTACGTGTGGGGCGACATGGTCCCGGAGATCGGCACGGCGGCGGCGAACTTCTCGCTGTCGGTGTACGCCCATACGACCCTGGGGCTGCGCGAGTTCGAGGCGGCGAGGCTGCGGATCGCGCAGATCAACGGCTGCGGCTTCTGTCTGGACTGGCGTACCGACCGGGACGGCGAGAAGGTCGAGGACGGCTTCGACGCGGTCGTCGCCGCGTGGCGGGAGACGGAGGTCTCGGAGGCCTTCGACGAGCGGACCCGGCTCGCGGCCGAGTACGCCGAGCGGTACGCGCTCGACCACCACGGTCTGGACGAGGAGTTCTGGGACCGGATGACGACGCGGTACAGCCAGGCGGAGATCGTGGAGCTGACCATGAGCCTGGGCTCGTGGCTGGCGTTCGGGCGGCTCAACCGGGTGCTGGGGCTCGACACCGTGTGCGTACTGCCGACGCACTGAGGGCACGGGCGCGGGCCTGAGTGTGGGGATCGGGCCGGCCGGGAGAACCCGGCCGGCCCGCCCCGCCCCCGTCGGCCGGCAGAAGTCGTCACCCGTCAGAAGTCCTCGGCGACGATCCGTTCGATGTTGCGTTCGGCGAGGGCCGTGATGGTGACGAACGGGTTGACGCTGGCGTTGCCGGGGACGAGGGCGCCGTCGATGACGTACAGGCCGGTGTAGCCGTGGAGCCGCCCGTGGTTGTCGGTCGCGCGGCCCAGGACCGCGCCGCCGAGCGGGTGGTACGTGAGGTGGTCGCCCCAGATCTTGTACGCGCCGAAGAGGTCGGTGCGGTAGATCGTGCCCTCCTTGGCATTGATCTTGTCGAAGATGGTCTTCGCGGCGTCGATGGAGGTCTGCTTCCAGGCCCGGTCCCAGCTCAGGTCGACCTTGCCGGTGGCCGCGTTCCAGGTGAACTCGGCCCGGTGGGGGGTCTTGGTGATGGAGAGGTAGAAGGAGGCGTAGGTCTCGATGCCGGTGGGCAGCGGGGCGACCTCGGCGAAGGCGCCGCCGGCGTCCCAGTTGTCGATGCCTGCGGTGGGCATCGCCGACTGGAGTTTGCCGGTCGCGTCCCACATGTGGTTGGCGCGGCCGCACATGACGTTGCCGTTGTCGCCCCAGCCCTTGCCGATCTGGTCGTTGAGGGCGGGGAGCGCGCCGGTGGCCTTGAGGCGGGTGAGGAGCTTGCTCGTCCCGACGCTTCCGGCGGCGAAGAAGACCTTGTCGGCGGTGACGGTCTTGCTCGCGAGGGTGGCGCCTGTGGTGTCGATCTGGTCGACGGTGACGGTGTAGCCGCCGCCGGGCGCGGGGGTGACGGAGGTGACCTTGTGCAGCGCGGAGACGGTGACGCGGCCGGTGGCGGCGGCCTGGGCGAGGTAGGTCTTCTGGAGCGTCTTCTTGCCGGCGTTGTTGCCGTAGATGACCTCGCCGTCGAGGGCCGACTTCGGTACGGCTCCGGCGGCCTCCCGCTTCATGTACTCCCAGTCGTAGACGTTCGGGACGAAGACGAAGGGGAAGCCGGAGCGTTGGGCGTGCTTGCGGCCGACGCGGGCGTACTGGTAGCAGGCGGTGCCCTCCCACCATGCCTCGTCCACGGCGGTGACGCCGAGACCGGCGTTGGCGCGCGGGTAGTAGGTCGAGTACATCTCCCCCGCGTCGACGGTGGGCAGGATGGCGGCGAAGTTCTCGCGGCGGGGGGTGACGGCCATGCCGCCGTTCACGAGGGAGCCGCCGCCGACGCCACGGCCCTGGTAGACGGTGATGCCGGCGAAGTCCTCGGCGTCGAGGATGCCGGTGTGGCGGGGGACGTCCTTGTCGAGGGGGAAGCCGAGGAAGTTGCTCAGGGGCTGCTTGGTGCGGGTCCGCAGCCAGAAGGAGCGGTAGTCGGGCCGGGTGGTGTTGGCGAAGATCTTGCCGTCGGATCCGGGAGTGTCCCAGGCCATGCCCATCTCGACCATGTGGACGGGGACGCCCGCACGGGCCAGCCGGAGGGCGGCGACGGAGCCGCCGTACCCGGTGCCGATGACGAGGGCGCGGACGTGCGCGCCGGTGGGGAGGGGGGTGCTGGGGATGGCGGTGAGGCCGGTGTCGGCGTGGGCGGGGGCGGCGTGGGCGGCGAGGGCCGCGGCGCCGAGAAGGGAACCTGTTCCTGTGAGGAACCGGCGACGGTTGACGCCGCCGGTTCCCAGGGCAGGCAGGGAGCGTTCACTCATGTGACGTTCCTCACTCGTGAGCGAATGGGAACATGTTCTACTGTCGGCGACCGGGGAAGTCACGAGAAACCGACGGGTAACTTCATCGGGGTGTCAAGGCCCCGGGGGCGCCGGTGAGGCGTTCGGGGGTGAGCAGCTCGGCGAGCCGGGAGGCAGGCAGCAGGCCCTTCTCCAGGGTGAGTTCGACGACCCCGCGGCCGGTGGCGAGGGCTTCTTGCGCGATGGCCGTGGCGGCGGTGTAGCCCAGGTGCGGGTTGAGCGCGGTGGCGAGGCCGATGGAGTTCTCGACGGCGGCCCTGAGCGCCTCGGTGTTGGCGGTGATGCCGCTGACACAGCGTTCGGCGAGGGTCAGGCAGGCGGCGCGCAGGGAGAGGAGGCTCTTCGAGAGCGCGTGGAAGATGACCGGTTCGAAGGCGTTGAGCTGGAGCTGGCCCGCCTCGGCGGCCATGGTGATGGTGATGTCGTTGCCGATCACCTCGAAGGCGACCTGGTTGACGACCTCGGGGATCACCGGGTTGACCTTGCCGGGCATGATGCTGGAACCGGCCTGGACCGGCGGCAGGTTGATCTCGTTGAGGCCCGCGCGCGGCCCGGAGGAGAGCAGCCGCAGGTCGTTGCAGGTCTTCGAGAGCTTCACCGCGATGCGCTTGAGGACGCCGGAGAGCTGGACGAAGGCGCCGCAGTCCTGGGTGGCCTCGATCAGGTTGACGGAGGTCACGAGCGGCAGGCCGGTCAGTTCGGCGAGGTTGCGGCGGGCGGTCTCGGCGTAGCCGGGGGCGGCGTTGAGGCCGGTGCCGATGGCGGTGGCCCCGAGGTTGATCTCGTGGATGAGTTCGACGGCCTCGGCGAGCCGGCAGCGGTCCTCCTCCAGCATCACGGCGTACGTGGAGAACTCCTGGCCCAGCGTCATGGGCACCGCGTCCTGGAGCTGGGTGCGGCCCATCTTCACGACCTCGCGGAACTCCAGGGCCTTGGCGGCGAAGGCGTCCTGGAGTACGGCCATGGCCTTGAGCAGTTCGCGGGCCGCGCCGATCGCCGCGATGCGGATCGCGGTCGGGTAGACGTCGTTGGTCGACTGGCCGAGGTTGACGTCCTCGTTGGGGTGGAGACGGTCGTAGTCGCCCTTGGTGTGACCGAGGAGTTCGAGGGCGCGGTTGGCGACGACCTCGTTGGCGTTCATGTTGGTGGAGGTCCCGGCGCCGCCCTGGACGACGTCGACGACGAACTGGTCGTGGAGGTGTCCCGTACGGATCTCCCGGCAGGCGCCGGCGATGGCGCCGGCCTTGTCGGCGGGGAGGAGCCCGAGCTCCTCGTTGGCGCGGGCCGCGGCCTCCTTGACGGCGGCGAGCGCGTCGATGAGCAGCGGGTAGACGGAGATCGGGGTGCCGGTGACGGTGAAGTTCTCGGTGGCGCGCAGGGTGTGGACGCCCCAGTAGGCGTCGGCGGGCACGTCCCGGTCCCCGAGCAGATCATGCTCACGACGGACGGGAGCGGGGTGCGGGGCGGGGGCGGGGAGCATGGTTGCCGTCCTTGGGGCGTGGGGCGCGAGGGGCTGTCGCGGCGAAGGAGGGAGGAGTGCCGCCGGGGGCACGGGGGCCGGGGCCGTCACGTTCCGAGCGCACGACAGCCCGTGGCACACGTACGCGCGTGTACGTCGACGTGCGGGCGCGCGAGGCTGCCCGGGCGGGCTCGGGACCGTACGGCAGTGGCAGCAGGATTCCGACAGCTGGGGTTGGCTCCGGCTCGCGGGCGGGCGGGGGGGGGTGCGCCGCCCGCGAGCCGGGGTTCTGGGGTGCCGGTCAGGGTCTGTCAGGCCCTGGCGCGGCGGACACGTCCTACGCGCGTGCGGCGACTGCCGAGGCCGAGCGGGAGGCGCCGGTGGCGAGTGCCGGTTCCACGCGGACCGGCCCTTCGAGGAGGCGGCGCAGGAGGGCGGTGCCGCGGGCCGGGTCGCCCGCGGCGCCGTCGGCGAGGAGCGTGGCGAGGACGGCGATCCGGGCCTGGGCGGCGCGGAGCGTGCCGGTGAGCAGCGCTCCGGCGGCGACGAGGTCGACGGCGCCGCCGCCGGTGTAGATCTCGGCGAGCGGGCCCGCGGGGACCCGGGTGGTCACGGCGACGAGGACGCCCTCGGCGACCGCGTCGGCCACGGCGGCGACGATCTCGGGGGTGGCGTTGCCCGCGCCGGTCGCTTCGAGGACGATGCCCCGGGCGCCGGCGGCGACGGCCGCGTTCAGCAGGAACGGGTCGCCGTCGGAGTGGTGGGTGACGATGTCGACGCGGGGCAGCGGGGCGGGCCCGGGGGCGCCGGGGGTCGCCGTGTGCGCGGCGGCGGGGAGCGGCAGCGGCGTGGGGCGCTCAGGCTGTCGCTCGATGTCGACGCGGGAGAACCCGACGCGGCCCAGGCGTTCGGCCGACGGGTCGGAGAAGGCGTCGGCGGCGAGCGTCTGGCTCTTGACGGTGCCTCGGGCGGCGTGGACCCGGCCGTCGAAGACGACGAGGACGCCGAGGTCGCTGACGGTGCAGGCGACCTGGAGCGCGTCGTACAGGTTGCCGGGGCCGTCACCGTCGCCGGTGCCGAAGGGGCGCTGGGCTCCGGTGAGGACGACCGGGCGGACGTCGGTGTGGTGGAGGTCCAGGAGGAAGGCGGTCTCCTCCAGGGTGTCGGTGCCGTGGGTGACCACGATGCCGTCGACGCCGGGGTCGGCGAGGGTCTCGTGCACGGTGCGCAGGAGGGCCAGCTGGTGGGCCGCGGTCATACGGGAGCTGTTGACGTTGAACAGGTCGACGATCTCGACGGTGACGCCCTCGGGGAGGGGGGCGGTGGCCATGACGTCACTGCCGGAGGCGTCGGCGGCGTAGCCGGTGCCCTGCCAGCGGCTCGCGATCGTGCCGCCGGTGCTGATGACGACGATCCGGCGCGCTCCCCCGTCGTTCGTCCGCTTCATGCCTGCCGTCCTTACTCGTACCGAAATCGCCGTGCGCCGCAACGATAGGGCAGAAGGCGCGCAAGACGATTGCGAAATCGGCCGACGGAAGGTTTCAGCGTGGTAGATAATTGCGCCATGGACCGAATCGATCTCCATATCTTGCGCGAGCTCCAGAACGACGGCCGGCTGAGCAACCAGGAGCTGGCCCAGCGGGTGGGCCTCAGCCCCTCGCCCTGTCTGCGCCGGGTGCGCCAGCTGGAGCAGGACGGGGTGATCCAGGGCTACCGGGCGATCATCGACCCGGACGCGGTGGGGCGCGGGTTCGAGGTCCTCGTCTCGGTCGAGGTGCGGCGGGACCGGGAGACGGTCGAGGCCTTCGAGGCGGCACTGCAGGACGTGCCGGACGTCATCGAGGCGTACCGGCTGTTCGGGAGCCCGGGGTGCCTCCTCCGGATCGCGGTGGCCGACCTCGCGGCGTACGAACGGCTGTGGATCGAGCGACTGACGACGCTCGCCGGGGTCACCGAGGTCAACTCGCAGATCATCATGAAGCGCATCAAGGAGCCGAAGGGGATGCCGGTGGACGTTCGGGGCGCCTGACCCGCCCGGACGGAGACGGCGCACGTCCCGCTTCCGGGCGCGGCTCCCGCGTATGCGAGAACGTCACAGAAAATCCTCCTCCCGGTTACACGGCCGGTCCCCTCGCCGTGTCACGCTCCCGGCTGACAAGAAGTCAACACGCGTAGAACCCGGAGCCGTTGAGCGGGCCCCGTGTACCTTCGCGTGACGTCCCCGGGAAAGGGCACCCCCCATGTCCGTTGCACAGACCGGCCGCTGGAAGGCGTGGACGGCATCCATAGCCGCCGCCCTCGTCACCCTCACCCTTCCGACGGTCACCGCGACTCCCGCGAGCGCCACGACCACCGCGTACGACAGCACGTACTACAAGAACGCGATCGGCAAGACCGGCACGAGCCTCAAGTCCTCGCTGCACACGATCATCAGCAGCCAGACCAAGATCTCGTACGACGCGGTCTGGAACGCCCTGAAGGTCACCGACCAGGACCCCGGCAACGCCAACAACGTGACCCTGCTCTACAGCGGTGTCTCGCGCAGCAAGTCCCTCAACGGCGGTGACGTGGGCGACTGGAACCGCGAGCACGTGTGGGCGCAGTCCCACGGGAGCTTCGGCACCTCCGCCGGCCCCGGCACCGACCTGCACCACCTGCGCGCCTGCGACGTCCAGGTCAACAGCATCCGCGGCAACAAGGACTGGGACACCGGCGGCAGCCCGGTCAGCGGCGCCTCCGGCAGCTACACGGACAGCAACTCGTTCGAGCCGCGCAACGCCGACAAGGGCGACGTGGCCCGGATGATCCTCTACATGGCCGTCCGCTACGAGGGCGACGACGCCTGGGCCGACCTGGAGCCCAACGAGTCGACCAGCAACGGCAGCGTCCCCTGGCACGGCCGCCTCTCGATCCTGAAGCAGTGGAACGAGCAGGACCCGCCGAGCGCCTTCGAGGAGCGTCGCAACGACCTGATCTTCCACACCTACCAGGGCAACCGGAACCCGTTCATCGACCACCCGGAGTGGGTCGAGGCGATCTGGTAGCCCGACCACGTCGGAACCGAACGGAGCCGGGCCGGGCTCGCCGCACCCGGCCCGGCTCCGTGCATGTCGGCCGTGCATGTCGGCCGTGGATGTCGACCCGCGCATGTCGACCCGTACGCCTGACCGCTTCCGGCGCCTTCAAACGCCAAACGGCGGATGTTCTCACGCTCTTCGAGTAGACGTAGGACACACCTCAGAGGCGTTATGCATACGTTATAAACGGTGACTTTGACCCGTTTTGCGCGCCTTTGCCGTGTGGCGAAGTAGTCATTCCAGCCACTTGAATCGCCAGAGCATCTATCACGTTCCGTCGCCCGGAACAAGCCCTCAGCCCCAGGAAGTTCCGAGGCTCACTCGGTAGCTTCGGCGCCCATGACCACAGCTCACATGACAGCCCAGGTCGACGGCCTCCGCATCGGCCCCGCCGGGATCGACGACGGCGCCGCACTCTGGCGGATCGCACGCGGCTCGGGGGAACTGGACCTCAACTCGCCCTACAGCTATCTGCTGTGGTGCCGCGATTTCGCCGACACGACCGCCGTCGCCCGTGCCGCCTCCGGACGCCCGGTCGGCTTCGTCACCGGCTACCTGCGGCCGGAGTCGCCCGAGACGCTCTTCGTCTGGCAGGTCGCCGTGGAGGGTTCGCACCGCGGAAGCGGGGTAGCCGGGTCCCTGCTCGACGCCCTGACCACTCGGGTCGCGGCCGAGCACGGAGTCAGCCGAGTCGAGGCCACCGTCACCCCGGGGAACCTCGCCTCCGACCGGCTGTTCCGGTCCTACGCGCGTCGGCACGGCGCGGACCTGACGCAGGAGGTGCTGTTCCCTTCGGCCGCCTTCCCCGCGGCAGGACACGAGTCCGAGGTGCTGTACCGCATCGGCCCCCTCGGCCCCTCGGCGTCCTGAGCCGGTCTCCCGGCACCCTCCGCCGTCGTCCGCACGCACCACGCACCCGAACCACACCTGGAGAAGAGACTCCGTGACCCTGATCGACATCGCCGCCCCTTCCGTCTTCGAGGCCCTCGAATCCGAGGTCCGCAGCTACTGCCGCGCCTGGCCCGTCGTCTTCGAACGTGCCAGTGGCAGCCGGCTGTACGACGAGCACGGGCGTCCGTACCTCGACTTCTTCGCCGGCGCGGGCTCACTCAACTACGGCCACAACAACCCCGTCCTCAAGCGGGCCCTCCTGGACTACCTCGCCGACGACGGGATCACCCACGGTCTCGACATGTCGACGACCGCCAAACGCGACTTCCTCGAGACCTTCCACGAGACGGTCCTCGAACCCCGCGCCCTGCCCTACAAGGTGATGTTCCCCGGCCCCACCGGCACCAACGCCGTGGAGGCCGCCCTGAAGCTCGCCCGCAAGGTCACCGGGCGCCAGACCGTCGTCTCCTTCACCAACGCCTTCCACGGGATGTCGCTCGGCTCGCTGGCCGTCACCGGCAACGCCGCCAAGCGCGCCGGAGCGGGCGTCCCGCTGCACCACGCCATCCGGATGCCCTTCGACGACTACCTCGACGGTCAGGTCCCCGACTTCCTCTGGTTCGAGCGGCTCCTCGGCGACGCCGGCTCCGGCCTCGACCACCCGGCGGCCGTGATCGTCGAGACGGTCCAGGGCGAGGGCGGCATCAACGTCGCACGGGCCGAGTGGCTGCGCGGGCTCGCGGAGCTCTGCCGCCGGCACGACATGCTCCTGATCGTCGACGACATCCAGATGGGCTGCGGGCGCACCGGCGACTTCTTCTCCTTCGAGGAGGCCGGCATCACGCCGGACATCGTCACCCTGTCCAAGTCGATCAGCGGCTACGGCCTCCCGATGGCCCTCTGCCTGTTCCGGCAGGAGCTCGACGTGTGGGAGCCCGGCGAGCACAACGGGACCTTCCGCGGCAACAACCCCGCCTTCGTCACCGCCACGGCCGCTCTCGACGCCCACTGGCGCGACGGCGCCCTGCGCGAGCGCACCCTGAGCCGGGCCGGCCGGGTGGAGAGCGCCCTCCTCGACCTGTGCGGGGACGGCGGGCGCATGGGCGTCTCGGTCCGCGGGCGCGGAATGGTGTGGGGTCTGGAGTTCGCCGACGGGGACCGCGCCGCGGCGGTGTGCCGGCGCGCCTTCGAGACCGGGCTGCTCGTCGAGACCTCGGGTCCGAGCGGCGAGGTGGTCAAACTGCTGCCGCCGCTGACCGCCACGGACGAGGACCTCGACGAGGGTCTCGGCATCCTGGCCCGTTCGGTCCGCCACACCGCCTGACCCCACCGGACCCGCCCCGCACACGCGACAAGCAGCACGCACCGAGCACGCACCGAAAGGCAGCACCCCATGATCGTCCGTTCCTTCGACGAGCTGGAGAACACCGAGCGGCACGTGAGGGCCGCCTCGGGCACGTGGGAGAGCAAGCGCATCCTCCTGGCCCGCGAGCGGGTCGGCTTCTCCCTCCACGAGACGGTGCTGTACGCAGGCACCGAGACGTCCATGTGGTACGCGCACCACGTCGAGGCCGTCGTCTGCACAGAGGGCGAGGCCGAGCTCACCGACCACGAGACGGGCCGCACGTACACGATCGTGCCCGGAACGATGTACCTGCTCGACGGGCACGAGCGCCACACCCTCAAGGTCAAGCGGGACTTCCGCTGCCTCTGCGTCTTCAACCCGCCCGTCACAGGACGCGAGGACCACGACGAGAACGGTGTCTACCCCCTGCTCACCGAGCCGGACGAGTCCGTCCGCGAAGAGAGCTGAGCCACGGCGCGGCACCCGACGACCGAACGACCCCGTACAGGAAGGAAGGCACGCTCCCTCATGACCTCCGCACCCACCCGCCCCGTCGACCTCTACCCCACCCGTGGCCCCAAGGAGCAGCTGATCGGCCGCAAGGACCCGGTCGTGTGGTCCGAGCCCGGCACGGCGGGGCCGTTCTGGGCCCGTGAACTGGAGGAGTACGACCGCGACGGCTTCGTCACGGTGGACGAACTCGTGGCCCCGCACGAGGTCGACGAGCTCCGGGCGGAGCTGAACCGGCTCGTGACCGATCCCGCCGTACGAACGGACGAACGGGCGATCGTCGAGCCCCGTTCCCAGGAGATACGTTCCGTCTTCGAGGTCCACCGCATCAGCGAGGTCTTCGCCAAGCTGGCCGAGGACCCGCGGATCGTGGGGCGCGCCCGGCAGATCCTCGGCTCGGACGTCTACGTCCACCAGTCGCGGGTCAACGTCAAGCCCGGCTTCGGCGCCAGCGGCTTCTACTGGCACTCCGACTTCGAGACCTGGCACGCAGAGGACGGCCTGCCGAGGATGCGGACCGTGTCGGTGTCGATCGCGCTCACCCCGAACCACACCACCAACGGCAGTCTGATGATCATGCCGGGTTCGCACCGCACCTTCCTCGGCTGCGAGGGTGCCACGCCCCAGGACAACTACAAGAAGTCGCTGCGGATGCAGGACGCCGGCATCCCGTCCGACGAGGCGCTGACCACCTTCGCCGACGCCTGCGGCATCCGCCACTTCACCGGCCCCGCGGGGTCCGCCACCTGGTTCGACTGCAACGCGCTGCACGGGTCGGGCGACAACATCACCCCGTACCCCCGGAGCAATGTGTTCCTCGTCTTCAACAGCGTCGAGAACCAGCCCGAGGCGCCGTTCGCCGCACCGGTCCGGCGGCCCTCCTTCATCGCCACGCGCCCGTGAGAACGGCCGCCCGGGAGCGCACCCGCACGTTCCCGAGCCGGATCCGACGACAGTTCCGATGACAGTCGGGATCCGATGACAGCCGAGAGGGGTGTACGGCTCAGCCGTACACCCCTCGGTCGTTCCTCCGTGGCCTTTCAGTCGTCCGTGCCCGGCTCGACCAGCCCTTCCCTGAGCCGGTTCAGGCTCCGGGCCAGAAGTCGCGAGACGTGCATCTGCGAGACGCCGAGCCGCTCGCCGATCTGCGTCTGGGTCAGCTCCTCGACGAAGCGGAGATGCAGCAGCACCCGGTCGCGTTCCTCGAGGGCCTCCACGAGCGGGGCGAGGGTGTGGAAGTCCTCGAACAGCTCGATCGCCGGGTCCTCCTGGCCGATGAGGTCGGCCAGGGCCGCGTCGTCGTCCTCGCTGTCGGGGCCGCCGATCGTGGCGTCGAGGGACGTGGAGTTGTAGCCGTTGGCGGCCACCTGGGCCTCGACGACCTCGTCCTCGGACAGCTCCATGAGCGGCGCCAGCTCCGCGACGCTGGGGGCCCGGCCGAGCCGCGAACTCAGCTCGTCGGTCGCCTTCGCCAGCTCCACCCGCGCCTCCTGGAGCCGGCGGGGCACGTGCACCGCCCAGGTGGTGTCACGGAAGAACCGCTTGATCTCACCCACGATGTACGGCACGGCGAAGGTGGCGAACTCCACCTCGCGCGACAGGTCGAAGCGGTCGATCGCCTTGATCAGGCCGACCATGCCGACCTGGACGATGTCCTCCATCTCGTCGCCCCGCGCGCGGAACCGCCCGGCCGCGTACCGGACGAGCGACATGTTCATCTCGATCAGCGTGTTCCGTACGTACTGATGGCCTTCCGTGCCCTCCTCCCGTACCGCCAGTTCACGGAAGAACATCTTCGACAGGGCACGCGCGTCCTGGGGCGCGAGACGGTGGGGTGCGTCGAGAACCGGCAGGTCCTCACGCGTACCGTTCGTCACGTACGTCGTCGTCGCCTGGGCCGGCTGGGTCCGCACGGGATCAACCTCCTCCTGCTCGCGGTCAGTTCAGCGATCCTGGTTCTCGTACCCCCGACTGCCGTAGGCACTCCACTCCATTCGGGCCCTTTCCTCCTGGGGGGGCGGGAGGCATCAGGTGGTGAGGAACGGGCAGGCGAACCCTGTCACCTGATGACGAACCAGGAAGAAAGGGACTCGTGATGAAGATCCGGAGCGACATCCTGTCCCGGGCGACCGCCCCGCACGGCGCGGGGTACGGCGGATCGTCCCCGGTCCGTACACCGGCCCAGGCGCGGCAGCTCGTCCGCCACGCGCTCGCGGCTCTCGGCCCCCTGCATCCCTCCCAGGTGGAGGATCTGCTCCTCGTCACCTCGGAGCTGGTCACGAACTCGCTCCGCCACGGAGGCGGGGTCACCGGCTTCGGGATCAGGGTCGGGCCGGACCGTGTGACCGTGTCCGTGGCCGACGCCAGCGGGGTTCCCCCGGTCCCCCAGCCCCGCGAGGAACTGCGTCCCGGCGGCTACGGCTGGCCGATCGTGCTGCGGCTGTGCCGTGAGGTGTCCGTGGACACCCGCCCGGGTGGCAAGACCATCCACGCGACGGTGACGATCGACCGATGAGCGGGCCCGCCGCGGGAGAGCCGCGCGAGAGACGCGAAAGACGCGAAAGAGGGGTGGGGGCGGCCCGGGCGGGGGCCCCCCCCCCCCCCGGGCGCCCGCGCGGGGGGGGGGGGGGGCCCAGCCCAGTCAAAAAGTAACGCGCGCGGGTGTTTTTTTGTCGGGGGGGGGGGGGGGCCCCCCCCCGGGGGGGGGGGGCGGGGCCCCCGGGGGGGGGGGGGGGGGGGGGGGGGCGCGCGCCCCCGCCGGCGCGGTGACGGGGGGGGTCAGGCCGGGAGCAGGTCCTGCGGGACGCGCACCTGGCGGGGGGTGGACAGGC